>NZ_JBVHLW010000006.1:0-123950 GCF_055558795.1 Streptomyces sp. NPDC025618
GTGACTGTGGGGGGGTCCCCCAAAGGGGTGGGACATGTCGAACCCCACCCACACCCACCCCGTCCGGCGATTGAGGACAACGCGGCGAAGCCGTGTGGCAGGGGGCCTGGGGGCTCGCCCCCAGTTCCGGGAAGGGGCGGGGCTGGGGAAGAAGCCCGCCGCAGGCGCCCCCAGCCAAACGTCAAACCCCCGTCAGCCGAGCCACCGCCCCCTCCACCGGCAGCTCCTCGCGAGCCCCCGTCCGCCGGTCCTTGAGCTCGACGACACCCGCGGCGGCCCCCCGCCCCACCACCAGAATCGTCGGCACCCCGATCAGCTCCGCGTCCGTGAACTTCACGCCCGGGGACACCCCGGCCCGGTCGTCGAGCAGGACGCGCACACCCGCCTCCGCCAGCCGCTCGGCCAGCGAGGACGCCAGCTCCGTCTGCGCCGCCTTGCCCGCCGCGACCACGTGCACGTCCGCCGGGGCGATCTCGCGCGGCCAGCACAGGCCCGCCTCGTCGTGGGTCTGTTCGGCGAGCGCGGCCACCGCGCGGGAGACGCCGATGCCGTACGAGCCCATGGTGACCCGGACCGGCTTGCCCTGCTGTCCGAGGACGTCGAGACCGAACGTGTCGGCGTACTTCCTGCCGAGCTGGAAGATGTGGCCGATCTCAATCGCCCGGCCGATCTCCAGGCCCGCGCCGCACCGAGGGCAGGGGTCGCCCTCGCGGACCACGACGACGTCGAGGTACCGGTCGGGCTTGAAGTCCCGTCCGCAGACCACGTTCCGGGCGTGCGTGTCCGGCTTGTTGGCGCCGGTGATCCACGCCGTGCCGGGCGCCACGCGGGGGTCGGCGATATAACGCACCGTCAGTCCCTGCGGGCCGACGTAGCCGCGTACGAGGTCGGGCCGGTCCGCGAAGTCCTCGGCCGTCACCAACTCCACGACGGCGGGCGCCAGGTGCTCCCCCAGCTTGCCGAGGTCCACCTCGCGGTCGCCGGGCACGCCGATGGCGGCGATCTCGCCGTCGATCTTGACGAGGAGGTTTTTGAGGGTGGCCGAGGCGGGCACGCCGAGGTGGTCGGCGAGGGCCTCGATGGTGGGGGTGTCCGGGGTGTCCAGCTCCTCGACGGGACCGTGCCCGGCCTCCTCGGCGGGCTCGATCCGTACGGTCACCGCCTCGGTGTTGGCGGAGTAGTCGCACCGCGGGCAGTCCACGAAGGTGTCCTCACCGGCCGGGGCGGGGGCGAGGAACTCCTCCGACGCCGAGCCGCCCATGGCGCCCGAGACGGCGGAGACCACGCGGTGGTCCAGGCCGAGCCGGGTGAAGATCCGGATGTATGCCTCGCGGTGCAGGCGGTAGGACTCGGCGAGGCCCTCGTCGGTGGTGTCGAAGGAGTACGAGTCCTTCATCTGGAACTCGCGGCCGCGGAGCACGCCCGAGCGGGGCCGCGCCTCGTCGCGGTACTTCGTCTGGATCTGATAGAGGATCACCGGCAGGTCCTTGTAGGACGTGCACTGGTCCTTGACCGTGAGCGTGAAGATCTCTTCGTGGGTGGGGCCGAGGAGATACTCGGCGCCCTTGCGGTCCTTCAGCCGGAAGAGCAGGTCGCCGTACTCCTCCCAGCGCCCGCTCGCCTCGTAGGGCTCCCTGGGCAGCAGTGCCGGCAGCAGGACCTCCTGGCCGCCGATGGCGTCCATCTCCTCCCGGACCACCCGGGAGACGTTGTCCAGCACCTTCTTGCCGAGCGGCAGCCACGTCCAGATCCCCGCGGCGGAGCGGCGGACATAACCGGCGCGGACCAGCAGCTTGTGGCTGGCGGTCTCCGCGTCGGCCGGATCGTCGCGCAGTGTCTTGAGCATGGTCGTGGACATGCGCTGGACGTGGGCCATCGTGGTCTCCTGCGTGCGTAGTGGGCTGGCAGGAGGTTAGCCGCAGGCGGTGACGGCACAGAAACGGGTTTTCGCGTGCTCAGCCCCGCAGGGGCAGGGGCGCGCCCATCACCGCATAGGGACTCGGGGCGCTGGGGAAGACGACCTGCCGGGCGAGGTCGCGGTAGCCGAGGCTGCGGTAGAGGGCGCGGGCCGGGCTCTCGGTGTCGATGGCGGAGAGGATGCTGCGGGGCTCGGCCGCGCTCGCGGTGATGGCCGTGATGAGGGCACGCCCGATGCCGTGCTTCTGGTAGTCCGGGTGGACGTGCAGCTCGGTGATGACGAAGGCGTCGTCGAGCCAGCCGTCGGAGCCGGTGTTCCGCAGATACGGTTCGACGACGCTGGACCACCAGTGGCCGCGGTTGTTCGGCATGCCGTAGACGAAGCCGACGAGCCGCCCGTCCGCCGTCGTCGCCCCGAGGGCGCGGGCGCCGGGACAGCCGAGGTGCCGGAGCACGATGTGGCGCCGTACGCACACTTCTTCCTCGGTGAGCCCGAAGGCCAGCGCCTGTACGCCCAGCGCGTCGTCGACGCGCGCGGCGAGGTCGAGCGGCCCGACCGCAATGTCATCCATGCGGGGAGGCTACCTCTCCCGCCGGGCGGGGCGGCCGGATTGGGCCTGGGTTCCGGCTGGTCTTGTGTGGCACCGCGCGGGCCGCGCCCCGCCGTGCTCGGACGCCGGACGGGCTGAACGCGCACCGCGCGCCGACCGGCGCGGTCAGAACAGCACGCTCATGAACGCGCCGACTTCCTCGAAGCCCACGCGCCGGTACGCGGCCCGTGCCGCGGTGTTGTAGTCGTTGACATAGAGGCTGACCACGGGCGACACCTCGGTCAGCGCGTACCTGAGCACCGCCGCCATCCCCGTCTCGGACAGGCCGCGGCCGCGGTGTCCGGGAGCGACCCAGACGCCCTGGATCTGGCAGGCGTGGGCGGTGGCGGCGCCGATCTCCGCCTTGAAGACGACCCGGCCGTCCTCGATCCGGGCGAAGGAGCGCCCCGAGCCGACGAGCTCGGCGACGCGCGCCTGGTAGAGCAGCCCGCCGTCGCCCGCCAGCGGCGAGATCCCGACCTCCTCGGTGAACATGGCCACGCACGCGGGCATGATCACGTCCATCTCGTCCTTGCGGATGCGGCGGACGAGCGGGTCGGGGGCGATGTCCGCGGGCATGGACCGGGTCTGCATCAGCGGCTGGTGGGCGCGGACCTCTCGGGCCGGGCCCCAGTGGGGTTCGAGGAGCGACCACAGCTCGGCGGTGGCGTCGGCGGGGCCGACGATGGAGGAGCAGCGGCGGCCCGCGCGGCGGGCGCGTTCGGCGAAGGCCCGCACGGCTTCGGGTCCCGCGCAGACGGGGACGAGGTTGGCGCCGGCGTAGCAGAGGGATTCGAGACGGCCGCCCGCGTACCAGCCCCACATCTCGCCGCCGAGCCGCCAGGGGTCGAGCCCGGCGACCTGGACACGGGCGGTGACGAAGGCGTTGGCGACGGGATCCCGGTCGAGGACGGCGAGCGCGTCGTCGAGTTCGCCGGGCTCCAGGACCTTGGTGGTGGTCGTCGTCAACACGTGTCGGAATGCCTCACCGTCGCGGGCCGGAGGCCATGGGAACAGGTCTTGGAACTGTACCTCTCTGGTACCCCTTACACCTCCCCTGCCTGCCCTTCGCCGTTCGAGGGCCGCCCGGGACGCGCTGTGCCCCGCTCCGGGGAGCGGGGCACGGTGCGACGAGGGGCGGGGCGGGCTCAGCCGCTGACGCTGATCTCGGGCTCGCCGGAGGCGACGCCGTCCTGGCGCATCTGCTCGGCGATCTTGAGGGCTTCCTCGATGAGGGTCTCCACGATCTTGGACTCGGGGACGGTCTTGATGACCTCGCCCTTGACGAAGATCTGGCCCTTGCCGTTGCCGGAGGCGACGCCGAGGTCGGCCTCGCGGGCCTCGCCGGGGCCGTTGACGACGCAGCCCATGACGGCGACGCGCAGCGGGACCTCCATGCCCTCCAGGCCGGCGGTCACCTCTTCGGCCAGCTTGTAGACGTCGACCTGGGCGCGGCCGCAGGACGGGCAGGAGACGATCTCCAGGCGGCGCTGGCGCAGCCCGAGCGACTCCAGGATCTGCATGCCGACCTTGATCTCCTCGGCCGGCGGGGCGGAGAGGGAGACGCGGATGGTGTCGCCGATGCCCTCGGAGAGCAGGGCGCCGAAGGCCACGGCGGACTTGATGGTGCCCTGGAAGGCGGGGCCCGCCTCGGTGACGCCGAGGTGGAGGGGGTAGTCGCACTGGGCCGCCAGCTGCCGGTAGGCGTTGACCATGACGACCGGGTCGTTGTGCTTGACGGAGATCTTGATGTCGCGGAAGCCGTGCTCCTCGAAGAGGGACGCCTCCCACAGGGCGGACTCGACCAGCGCCTCGGGGGTGGCCTTGCCGTACTTCGCGAGCAGGCGGGCGTCCAGGGAGCCGGCGTTGACGCCGATGCGGATCGGGGTGCCGGCGTCGCCGGCGGCCTTGGCGATCTCCTTGACCTTGTCGTCGAACTGCTTGATGTTGCCGGGGTTGACCCGCACGGCGGCGCAGCCCGCGTCGATCGCGGCGAAGACGTACTTCGGCTGGAAGTGGATGTCGGCGATCACGGGGATCTGCGACTTCTTGGCGATGACGGCCAGCGCGTCGGCGTCGTCCTGGGTCGGGCAGGCCACGCGCACGATCTGGCAGCCGGACGCGGTGAGCTCCGCGATCTGCTGGAGCGTGGCACCGATGTCCGAGGTCCGGGTCGTCGTCATCGACTGCACCGAGACGGGTGCGTCGCCTCCGACGGCCACGGAACCGACCTGGATCTTGCGGCTGACCCTGCGGTCGGCGAGCTTGATCGGAACGGAAGGCATTCCAAGCGAAATCGCTGTCATCTGGCGAGCAACCCCAAGGTGTGAATCAAGGTCCCGAGATCGGCGGGCTCCGGTCTTCGAGGTTACGGCAAGGCCGGACGGGCTGGAAAACGCGGGCTCGCGCAATCCCACCCGTCCGGCCATGCCGCGCCGGCCGGCGGGCTAGGTGAGGCGGACGGGGTTCACCACGTCCGCGATCAGCACCAGCAGCGTGAAGCAGACGAAGATCCCGGCCACCACATAGGCCACCGGCATCAGCTTCGCGACGTCGAAGGGGCCGGGGTCGGGGCGGCGGAAGACCCGGGCGAAGGCCCTGCGCAGGGACTCCCACAGTGCTCCGGCGATGTGCCCGCCGTCCAGCGGCAGCAGCGGCAGCATGTTGAAGAGGAACAGCGAGAGGTTGAAGCCCGCGACCAGGAAGAGCATGGTCGCGACCTGCTGCGACGGCGGGATGTCGAGGTTGAAGACCTCGCCGCCGACGCGGGCCGCGCCCACCACGCCCATGGGCGAGTCCGCCTTGCGCTCGCCGCCGTCGAAGGCCGCGTTCCACAGGTCCGGGATCTTGCCGGGCAGGGCGATCAGCGACTCGACGCCGGACTGGACCATGTCGCCCATCCGGTCGACGGACTGGCCGAAGGACTGCGGTACGACACCGGTCGCGGGCGTGAAGCCGAGGAAGCCCGCCGTGACGTACTGCCCCTTGACGGGGCTGCCCTTGCCGTCGTACTTCTGGACCTGGTTGGAGATCAGGTCGGCGTTCAGGGTCTTTCGCGCCCCGTCCCGCACGACGGTGATCGTGGCCGGTCCGGTGGTCTTGCGGATCTCGGCCTGGAGCGTGGCCCAGTCGTCGGTGCGGTGCCCGTTGAACGCGACGATCTTGTCGCGCGGCTGGAGGCCGGCGGCCTTGGCCGGGGAGTCCTTGGCGCCCTTGGGGCAGGCGTCGGTCTTGTCCGTCGCCTTGACCACACAGGCCGAGACGGTGGAGACCTGGGTGGTCTGGGTGTTGATGCCGAAGGACATCATCACGCCGAGGAAGATCGCGACCGCCAGCACGAGGTTCATGAAGGGGCCCGCGAACATCACGATCACGCGCTTCCACGGCTTGCGCGTATAGAACAACCGCGTCTCGTCGCCCGGCTGGAGCTCCTCGAAGGCGGCCGAGCGGGCGTCCTCGATCATGCCCCGCCAGGGCGAGGTGGAGCGGGCGCTGATCTTCCCGTCCGCGCCGGGCGGGAACATGCCGATCATGCGGATGTAGCCGCCGAGCGGCACGGCCTTGATGCCGTACTCGGTGTCGCCCTTCTTCCGCGAGAAGATCGTCGGCCCGAAGCCGACCATGTACTGCGGCACCCGGATGCCGAAGATCTTCGCGGTGGAGAGGTGTCCCAGTTCGTGCCAGGCGATCGAGAAGAGCAGGCCCACCACGAAGACGACTATCCCGAGGACCGTCATCAGGGTTGTCATGCGCGGGCCTCCGAGGTCGTGTGCGCGGTACGGGCCGCCGGGCCCGTACGCGCTGCCAGTTCACGGGCCCGGGCGCGGGCCCAGGTCTCCGCTTGCAGGACGTCCGGGACGGTGAGGCGAGTTCCCGCGGCGGGTGTGCCGTGTTCCGCCACCACCTCGGCGACGGTATCGACAATGCCATTGAACGGCAGCGCGCCGGAGAGGAACGCGTCGACGCACTCCTCATTGGCGGCGTTGAAGACCGCGGGCGCGGTGCCGCCGAGGGTGCCGACGTGCCGGGCGAGGCCGACGGAGGGGAACGCCTCGTCGTCGAGCGGGAAGAATTCCCAGGTGGACGCCTTGCTCCAATCGAAGGCGGGGGCCGCGTCGGGGACCCGCTCGGGCCAGCCGAGGCCGATGGCGATGGGCCCGCGCATGTCCGGCGGGGTGGCCTGGGCGAGCGTGGAACCGTCGGTGAATTCCACCATCGAGTGGACGTAGGACTGCGGGTGGACGACGACCTCGATGCGCTCGAAGGGGATGTCGTAGAGGAGGTGCGCCTCGATGACCTCCAGGCCCTTGTTGACCAGGGTCGCGGAGTTGATCGTGATCACCGGGCCCATGGACCAGGTGGGGTGGGCCAGGGCGTCCTTGGGGGTGACGGCGGCCAGCTCGGCCTTCGTGCGGCCGCGGAAGGGCCCGCCGGAGGCGGTGACGACCAGCTTGCGGACCTCGGCGCGGGTGCCGCCCAGCAGCGCCTGGAAGAGCGCGGCGTGCTCGGAGTCGACCGGGATGATCTGCCCCGGCTTGGCCAGCGCCTTGACCAGCGGGCCGCCGACGATCAGCGACTCCTTGTTGGCCAGGGCCAGCGTCCGGCCCGCCTCCAGGGCGGCGAGGGTCGGCGCGAGGCCGATGGAGCCGGTGATGCCGTTGAGCACGGTGTGGCACTCACCGCGGGCGAGCTCGGTGGCCGCGTCGGGCCCCGCCAGGATCTCGGGCAGCCGCTCGGAGCCGTACTGCGCGGCCAGCGCCTCGCGCAGCGCGGGCACCTTGTCGGCCTGGGCGACGGCGACCGTACGGACCCGCAGCCGGTGCGCCTGCTCGGCGAGCAGTCCCACCCGGCCCCCGGCGGCGGAGAGGGCCGTCACCGTGAAGCGGTCGGGGTTGCGGAGCACGAGGTCGATGGCCTGGGTGCCGATCGAGCCGGTGGAACCGAGGATCACGATCTCGCGCGGTTCGCCCGCGGCGGTGGGGGCGGAGTAGCGCAGATGCGGGTCAGCGAGGGAGTCCGTCATGGACTCCATTGTTGCCTCTCCCGGCCGGAGGGCGGACAGGGATCCCCCCGCCCGCCCTCCGCGGGTTCACGTACCGGCCGGGAGCGGGTCAGCGGATGGGCCGGTGGACGTTCTCCGTCCGGGCCGGGCCCGGGGTGGCGTCGGCGATCCAGGGGCCGTCGCCGCTGGGGTCGACGATGCCGGCCTCCAGCCATTCGTAGGCACCCGACATGACCTGGGAGACGAGCGTGCGGTCGAGCTCGTCGGTGTTGGTCCACAGCCGGCCGAAGAGCTCCTCGACGCGGATCCTGGCCTGGCGGCAGAAGACGTCGGCGAGCTCGTACGCCTCGCTCCCGTGGTCGCCCTCGGCGCGCAGCCGCTCCGCGCGCACGCACGCGGCGCTCATGGCGAAGAGCTCCGCCCCGATGTCGACGATGCGGCCGAGGAAGCCCTGCTTGGTCTCCATCCGGCCCTGCCAGCGGGACATGGCGTAGAAGGTGGAGCGGGCGAGCTTGCGGGAGGAGCGCTCGACGTAGCGCAGGTGGGTGGCCAGGTCGCGGTGGCCGGCCGGGTGGAACTCCGCGTAGGCGCTGGGCAGCTGTCCCGGTCCGGCGACGAGCTTGGGCAGCCAGCGGGCGTAGAAGCCGCCCGCGCGCGCCCCCGCGCGCGCCTTGTCGCCCAGCGACTTGTCCGGGTCGATGAGGTCGCCCGCCACCGAGAGGTGGGCGTCGACGGCCTCGCGGGCGATCAGCAGGTGCATGATCTCGGTGGATCCCTCGAAGATCCGGTTGATGCGGGAGTCGCGCAGCATCTGCTCGGCGGGCACGGCGCGCTCGCCGCGGGCGGCGAGGGAGGCGGCGCTCTCGTAGCCGCGGCCGCCGCGGATCTGGACCAGCTCGTCGGCCATCAGCCAGGCCATCTCGCTGGCGTAGAGCTTGGCGAGCGCGGCCTCGATGCGGATGTCGTTGCGGTCCTCGTCGGCCATCTGGCCGGACAGGTCGAGGATGGCCTCCAGGGCGAAGGTCGTCGCGGCGATGAAGGAGATCTTCGCGCCGACGGCCTCGTGGCGGGCGATGGACTTGCCCCACTGCTCGCGCGCGGCCGACCACTCGCGGGCGATCTTCAGGGACCACTTGCCCGCGGAGACGCACATGGCCGGGATGGACAGCCGGCCGGTGTTGAGGGTGGTCAGGGCGATCTTCAGGCCCGCGCCCTCGGGGCCGATGCGGTTGGCGGCGGGCACCCGGACCTGGTGGAAGCGGGTGACGCCGTTCTCGATGCCGCGCAGGCCCATGAAGGCGTTGCGGCGCTCGACGGTCACGCCCTCCGCCGCCGCCTCGACCACGAAGGCGGTGATGCCGCCCTTGTGGCCCTCGCTCTTCGGCACCCGGGCCATCACCACCAGGAGGTCGGCGACGACGCCGTTGGTGGTCCACAGCTTGACGCCGTCCAGGACGTAGTCGTCGCCGTCGGGGACGGCCGAGGTCGCCAGCCGGGCCGGGTCGGAGCCGACGTCCGGCTCGGTGAGCAGGAAGGCGGTGATGTCCGTGCGGGCGCAGCGGGGCAGGAAGGCTTCCTTCTGCTCCTGGGTGCCGAAGAGCTTGAGCGGCTGCGGTACGCCGATGGACTGGTGCGCCGAGAGCAGCGCGCCGACGACGGGGCTGGCGGAGCCGACGAGAGCGAGGGCCTTGTTGTAGTAGACGGCGGTGAGGCCGAGGCCGCCGTACTTCGTGTCGATCTTCATCCCGAAGGCGCCGAGCTCCTTGAGCCCCTTGACCGTCTCGTCCGGGATCCGCGCCTCGCGCTCGATGAGCGCGCCGTCGATGCGCGTCTCGCAGAAGTCGCGGAGCTTGGCGAGGAACTCCTCGCCGCGCCGCACGTCCTCCATGGCGGGCGTCGGGTGCGGGTGGATGAGATCGAGCCGGAAGCGTCCCAGGAACAGTTCCTTGGCGAAGCTTGGCTTCTTCCAGTCCTGTTCCCGGGCCGCTTCGGCGACCTGGCGTGCTTCGCGCTCGGAGACCGGTCGTACGGATGGTGCGGTCATGAGAGGCACCTCGCCGCTTCAGTCGGGGGCCGTCCCGGTCGGCTACCGACCGGTGCTACTCGACCGTATGTACCCGATCCGCGGGACGTCTACCAGACCTCGCGCAACGTTCCGGCCCCCGGCCCGGAGCCTCCCGCTCCCGGGCGACGGCGGCCGCCTCAGCCCTCGACCGTCAGTACGATCTTCCCGGACGTACGGTCGGTCTCGCCCAGCTGGTGCGCCTTGGCGGCGTCGGCCAGCGGCAGGACGGCGGCGATCTCGGTGCGCAGCCGCCCGGTCTCGACCAGTTCGGTCAGGGCCTTCAGGCCGGCGAGGTCGGGCTCGACCACCATGCGGGTGGCCCGGATGCCCCGCTCGCGGGCCTGAACGCGCACCTCGTCGGTCAGGGCCAGCAGGGAGACGAGGGTGCCGCCGGGGCGCAGGGTGCGCAGGGAGCGGGCGGGGTAGTCGCCGCTGATGGCCTCCAGGACGGTGTCGACGTCGCGGACCACCTCGGCGAAGTCCTGCTCGCGGTAGTCGATCAGCTCGTCGGCGCCGAGCCCGCGGAGGAAGTCGTGCTTGGCGGCGCTCGCCGTGCCGATGACGTACGCGCCGCGGGCCTTGGCGATCTGTACGGCCAGGTGGCCCACGCCGCCCGCCGCCGCGTGGATCAGCACCCGCTGCCCCTCGCGGACACCGGCGGTGTCGACGAGCGCCTGCCAGGCGGTGAGCGCGGCGAGCGGCAGGGCGGCGGCCTGGACGTGGTCGAGGCCGCGCGGCTTGGGCGCGAAGTGCCGCGCGGGCGCGGTCACGTATTCGGCGTAGGCGCCGGCCGGGTGCGGGAAGCGGGGCATGCCGTAGACCTCGTCGCCGGGGGCGTAGAGGGTGACGCCGTCACCGATCGCCTCGACCACGCCGGAGACGTCGAAGCCGAGGGTGAAGGGGACGGTGTCGCCGGTGTAGAAGGAGCCGCGCTCGCGGGTCTTCCAGTCCGTGGGGTTGACGCCCGCGGCGTGTACCCGGACCAGGATCTCGGTCGGGCCGGGCGCGGGGCGGTCGGTCTCGGCCAGCTTCAGGACCTCGGGGCCGCCGGCGGTCTCCTGGATGACGGCGCGCATACGGGCGGGGGCTGCGGAGGTGGCGGTCATGGCGGTGGGGCTCCTTGCGATCGTGCTCTTCGACGTGTCCAGCCTGTCGCGGAGGACGCGCCCCGACGAGTGGCCTGACTGTCAGGGTGCGCAAGGATCGGGCCATGAGGCGCGGCCGGACACGCGAACGGCCGGGGTGCCCCCGTGCGCACCCCGGCCGTCCTCGACCGCTCGCGGGACCTGCCTCGTGAGGACCTGCCTCGCGGGCCCTGCCTCCTGGGACCTACAGGGCCAGGCCCGTCATGACCAGCACCCGCTCGTAGGTGTAGTCGTCCATCGCGTAGCGCACGCCCTCGCGGCCCACGCCGGACTGCTTGGCACCGCCGTACGGCATCTGGTCCGCGCGGTAGGACGGCACGTCGCCGATGATCACGCCGCCGGTCTCCAGCGCGCGGTGCGCGCGGAAGGCGGTCTGGAGGTCGTGCGTGAAGACGCCCGCCTGGAGGCCGTACGGCGAGTCGTTGACGGCGGCGAAGGCAGCGGCCTCGCCGTCCGCCTTGGTCAGGGTGAGGACCGGGCCGAAGACCTCCTCGCACGCGATCGTCACGTCGGCGGGGACGTCGGCGAGCACGGTCGGGGCGTACGTGGCGCCCTCGCGCTTGCCGCCGGCCAGCAGCTTGGCGCCGGCCGCGACGGCCTCGTCCACCCAGGACTCGACGCGCTTGGCGGCGTCCTCGCTGACCAGCGGGCCGACCTCGGTCGCCGGGTCGGACGGGTCGCCGGTGACCTGCGCCTCGACGGCGGCCACGACCTTCGGCAGCAGCCGCTCGTAGAGCGAGGCGTCGGCGATGACGCGCTGCACGGAGATACAGGACTGGCCGCCCTGGTAGTTGGAGAAGGTGGCGATGCGCTGCGCCGCCCAGTCGAGGTCCTCCTCGGAGGACCAGTCGGCGAGGACGACGGCCGCGCCGTTGCCGCCGAGCTCCAGGGTGACGTGCTTGCGCGGCGCCGAGTCCAGGATCGACCAGCCGACCGGGCCGGAGCCGGTGAAGGAGATGACCGGCAGGCGCTCGTCCTTGACGAGGGCGGGCATCCGGTCGTTCGGGACCGGCAGCACGCTCCAGGAACCCGCGGGCAGGTCCGTCTCCGCGAGGATCTCGCCGAGGACCAGCGAGGAGATCGGCGTCGCCGGGGCGGGCTTCAGGATGATCGGCGCGCCCACCGCGATGGCCGGGGCGACCTTGTGGGCGCTCAGGTTCAGCGGGAAGTTGAAGGGCGCGATGCCGAGGACGGTGCCCCGGGGGAAGCGGCGGGTCAGCGCGAGACGGCCGGTGCCGCCCGCGTCGGTGTCCAGGCGCTGGGCGTCACCGGCGTTGAAGCGGCGGGCCTCCTCGGCGGCGAAGCGGAAGACGGAGACCGCGCGGCCGACCTCGCCCCGGGCCCACTTGATGGGCTTGCCGTTCTCCGCGGAGATCAGCTGGGCGATCTCCTCGGTGCGCTCGGTGAGCCGCTTCACGACGTGGTCGAGGGCGGCGGCCCGGACGTGCGCGGGGGTCGCGGCGAACTCCTCCCGCACGGCGTGCGCGGCGGCCACGGCCTCCTCGACCTGCGCCTCGGTGGGCACGCTCACGGTGCCGACGAGACGGCCGTCCCAGGAGTTCGTGACGTCGAAGGTCTCCTCGCCGAGGGCCTCGCGGCCGGCCAGCCAGAACGCGTGGGGAGCAGTCACGGTTTTTCCCTCCGGGGGGTACGGATGATTGTGGCTTCCCCACGGTAGGGGTGGGGCGGGTGGGGGCGGATTGTCCTTGGTGGAGCGACGGCCTGCGGCGGCGCGCCGATTTGTAGGGCTGAGGTTCGCTTGGGGGTGCGGGTCCATTGCGCCTGCGGCGGGCTTTTTCCCCAGCCCCGCCCCTTCCCGAACTGGGGGCAGGCCCCCAGACCCCCAGCAACACGCTTCGCGCGTTGTCCTCAAACGCCGGACGGGCTGATATTCAGCCCGTCCGGCGTTTGAGGACGCGACCGAAGGTCGCTGGGGTCCGGGGTCTCCCCGGTTTCGGGAAGGGGCGGGGCTGGGGAAAAGCCCGCCGCAGGCGCGAACCGGCCCGCAGCCGGAGAAGCCGCCCGCCAGCGCCTACTCCCCCGGCGACGACGTCGCCTTGAGCGCCAGCCACAATTCCATCCGCACATCCGGATCGTCCAAGGAGCGCCCCAGAATCTCCTCCACCCGCCTCATCCGGTACCGCAACGTGTGCCGGTGCACGCCCAGATCCGCCGCCGCCGCGTCCCACTGGCCGTGCCGCGAGAGCCACGCCCGCAGGGAGGCGACGAGGTCGCCGCGGCCCGTCGCGTCGTGTTCGCGCAGTGCCCGCAGCATCCCGTCGGCGAAGGCCCGTACGGCGTCGTCGGCGAGCAGCGGGAGGACGGAGCCGGCCGCGACCTCCTCGTGTTCGACCAGGACCCGGCCCCGGCGGCGGGCCACGGACAGGGCCTGTTCGGCCTGGCGGAAGGCGGACGCGGCGGCGACGGTCCCGACGGGGGCCGACAGGCCGACGACCAGGTCGTCGTCTGGCGCCACCGCGCTGCGGTCGCGCGGCCGGGCCTTCGTGCCCCGCCGCTCCTCGATCGCCCGCGCGTGCTCCGCGCAGGCCGCGACGGCCGCGCCGCCGTCGGAGGCGAGGACGACGAGGCGCTCGCCGTCCGGCACGACCAGGACGGCCTCCGCCACCCGGCCGGCCGCGGTGTCGACGGCGTCCGCGAGCACCGCGAGGGGGCCGGGCGCGTCGTCGTCCTGCTCCCTCTCCTCCGTCGCCGCCTCCGCGACGAGCACCCGGAAGGGCGCGTCCAGCAGGCTCCCGTAGAGATCCCCGGCGACGGCCCGCGCGTGGTCCGGCTCCCCGGCCAGCAGCATCCGCAGCACCGCGGCGCCGAGCCGCGCCTCGGCGTCCTGGAGGGCGCGGGAGCGTTCGGTGGCGAGGGTGAGCAGCGCGATCGCGGACTGCACGGCGTAGCGCTCGGCGGTGCCCAGCGGGGCGGCCGTGCCGACGGCGAGGACGCCCCGGGCCCGGCGGCCGGAGCCCAGCGACTGGAGCTCGACCCGGTCGGCGCCCTCCTCGGCGGGGTCGGCGCCGACGACGGCGGTGGCCGGCGCGGCGCGCTCCCGCAGCCGTTCGACGTCGCGGGTCAGCCGGGCGGCCCGGCGCGCGGCCCAGTCGGGGGCCGCGGCGACGACGGCGCCCGAGGTGTCGTAGAGCGCGGCCCACCCGTCGAGGTGCGCGGCGAGCCGGGCCAGCAGGGCGGCGGGGCCGTCAGGGCCGAGCGCGGCGCGGGTCAGCTCGCGCTGCGCCTCGAAGCCCGCGGTCACGGCGCGGTACTGATCGGCCGCCATGGCCGCCGAGACCGCCTTGCTGATGGCGATGAACGGCGTCTTGCGGGGCACCTCCAGCAGCGGCAGCCCCTCTTCCTCGGCGGCCTCGACGAGCGCCCGCGGCACCTCGTCGTAGTTGACGCCGACCGCGAAGCCGAGCCCGACCACCCCGGCCCGGACCAGACGGCGCACATACGGCCGCGTCACCTCCGGGTCGGCCGCGTCGATCTTCATCGCGGTGATCAGAAGGAGCTCGCCGCCGTCCATCCACGGCACGGGGTCGGCGAGCTCGCTGACGTGTGCCCAGCGGACGGGGGTGTCCAGCCGGTCCGCCCCCGCGAGCACGGCGAGCTTGAGCGCGGAGTGGCGGACGAGCGAGGCGAGGGTGGGAGGCATGGCACCTTCGGAAGAGGGCGACTGTGCCGTCCCGTATGAACGGCTGTTCCCGATTCTGCCTCAGTGGAGGATTCGCGGGGAACGCGTACGCCGCATTCCGGACCACCTCCGTTCGCGCTCCCTCCGCTCCCCGGCTCACTTCATGAGGTCGACCAGCACCGGTGGCGCGCTCGCCCCCCGTACGGAGGTCACCGACAGCACCGCGTGCCCGGCCGGCACGGCGTGCGCCAGTTCGGAGGCGGACCAGCGCTCGCGCTCCACCTTGCGGACGGTCACGGACTGCGCGGTGACCGCCCGGCCGGTGACCAGGCGGCGCAGGATGTGCGTGGCCCGGGTGAGCGGTTCGTGGGCGATGACCTGACGGTCGGTGATGTCCCGGGCCTCCACCCACTCCTTGCCCCAGACCTCCGCGAACCGCGCGCCGTCCCAGGTGGTCACGCCCGAGAAGGCCATCCGGCAGCCGACCGCGCCGAGCAGGGCGCTGCGCAGCGCCTCGGGCACGTCGTCGAGCGTGCGGAGGGTGAGCACGGCCCCGGCGTTGGCCGAGCGCAGCCGGCCGAGCCCGCGCACCGCCTCGGGGGTGACGGCGTGGGTCGCGTCGTCCAGCACCAGGCAGGCGAACAAGGAGCGGTCGGCACGGCCGACGGTGCACTCGGTGAACTGCGCGAGGACGAGCCGGACCAGCATCCGGGACGCCTCCGCGTGCCCCCGTTCCGGCAGGTCGATCCGCACGCGCAGGGGGTGTTCGAGGGTGCGGAGCGAGAAGGTGCGGCCGGGCCGGGTGGTGTCGAAGAAGCGCGCGAAGGCGGGCCGGTCGAGGAGGGCCAGCCGGTCGGCGAGCAGCGGCCCGGCGTCACCGTCGCGCTGCGCCTGCCGTTCGCGGGCGTCGAGCTCGCGCACCTGCGCGTCCTGCCCGGCGGCCGCGAGCGCGTTCCGCAGCGCGCCGATGGCGGTGGCGGACCCGTCGAGGAGCTCGCGCAGCTCCGGCACGGAGGGGAAGCGGCCGTGGGCGGCGCGGTAGGGGCCGAGGATCTGGGCGAGCGCGGTCGCGGCGCGGCGGCCGCCCTCGCCGGGGAGCGTGGCGGTGAGGTCGCCGACAAGCCCCTCGGCGAGCACGGCGGCGGCCTCGTCGGGGTCGTCCGTCCCGCCGTAGAGGTCGAGGTCGTACGCCGAGTCCGGGCGCCCGATCCGCACCACGATGTCGAACGCCTCGTCGGGCGCGAGCCCCGCGCCCGCCGCGCCGACCGCGACGACCGCGGCGCGTCCGGCGAGCGCCTGGAGACAGAGCGACTCCAGCACCGGGCGCACCAGCCGGTCGGTCTTGCCGCTGCCGGGCGGGCCGACGGCGAGCAGCGAGGTGCCCAGCAGCTCCGGGTCGAGAGCGCAGCCCGCGCCCCGGTGCGCGTAGGGGTTGCGCTGGTCGTCGGCAGCGGTGCCGAGCCGCACCTGCCGGGTGACGAGGTCGTGCCGGGCGGCGCGTACGGGCAGGTCGCGCGCCCCGGAGGGGTGGGCGCAGGCGGCGGCGCCGTGCCGGAGCACGGCCTCGGTGAAGGAGGCGAGCCGGCCGGGCCGGCCGCGCACCGACTCCCAGGCTCGCTGGATGCGGGAGTGGTCGACGTCGTTCATCGCCCCGGACCGCGCCTCGGCCGCCAGCAGCCGCGCGGCGTCGTGGGCCCCGGCGGCCCGCAGTTCGGGCCACTCGGCGGGGTCGCCCTGCGGGTGGGTGGTGGTGCGGGCCGGGTGGCCCGGGTCGTGACGGCGGCCGCGCTGGTCGGCGGGGCCGAAGCGGCGCCGGACCTCGCGCCAGCAGCCGACGCGGCAGGCGATGGACAGCAGCAGGAGGGTGAAGAGGGCGTAGTAGGTGTATCCGGCGTAGAGCCGGGAGAGCGGGTCCCAGGAGTCCGGGGTGAAGGCGACGAGCGGCCAGATCCACGCGCTGCCCACCGCGCCGTTCCAGCACAGCAGCCACACCACCCACACGCCGGCGAAGGCCGCGGCCGCCCGGCCGAGGAGTGTCCCCTGCGCGAGGCGCTCGGGCCGGGGCGGGCTGACGGAGGGCGGCATCCGGCGCCAGAAGCGCTCCCACAGGGGGGTGACGAAGCGGCGCCACAGCTCGGGCCACCGGCCGACGCGGCCGAAACCGACGGCGAGGACGCAGGCGGCGAGCGCGTAGTAGATGTACGACGCGATCATCCACTCCTCGGTGCCGTCCTGCCACGACCCCGGCGCCATGGCGCGCAGCGGCCACTTCCAGTACGGGCCGAGATAGCCGTGCCACAGCAGGGACCAGAACAGCCAGCCGCACAGGAAGGCGATCACCGCGCCGCTGACCAGCTGCCGGCCGGGCACCCGGCCGGGCTCCTCGGGGGCCCTGGGCCGGTGGTCGAAGGCCCAGACGCCGGGCTGGGCCTCGGCGCGCGGGGCGCGCAGCCAGGCCATGAAGGGCGATTCCGGCTGGTGCGCGGCCGGCGGGGCGCCCTGCGGGGGGACGGCCGGCACGCGCGGCGGCTCGGCGGGCCTCGGCGGCACACCCCGGCGACCGGCCGGCTCCTGCGGCCCCCGTGTGCCCGGCGAGTCGAACGTGCCCTCAGTGTCCATCGCTGCCTTGCCCCCACCAGAACTCGTGTACCGCGTGTCCGACGTGCGCGCCGCCGCTCAATCTAATAGGCGTACGCGGGGAGTTCAGGTGACCCGCGGGATGCCACGCCCCCGTATGGTCATGATCACCCGCAGGTGGCGCGCCACCGGAGCGGGCGGCCCGCCATGTCCGCCGCGGACAAGGCGGCGCGCGCACTTCTCCCGAACGGAACATGCCCGACTCCGCCCGGCACCCCTAGCCTGCGACTGCAAGCCCGACTGATCTCGTTCATCCCCCTGGAGCCCCTCATGACCGCACTGACCGGAGGCCCGTCCCTCCCCCAGGAGCGCCGCGTCGTCACCGCGATCCCCGGCCCGAAGTCGCTGGAGCTGCAGGCCCGCCGGACGGCGACGGTCGCGGCGGGCGTGGGCTCGACGCTGCCGGTGTTCACCGTGCGCGCCGGCGGCGGTGTGATCGAGGACGTCGACGGCAACTCCCTCATCGACTTCGGCTCCGGCATCGCCGTGACCTCGGTGGGCTCCAGCGCGGAGGCCGTCGTGCGCCGCGCGTCCGCGCAGCTCGCCGACTTCACCCACACCTGCTTCATGGTGACGCCGTACGAGGGCTACGTGGAGGTCTGTGAGCAGCTCGCCGAGCTGACGCCGGGCGACCACGCCAAGAAGTCGGCGCTGTTCAACTCCGGCGCCGAGGCGGTGGAGAACGCGGTGAAGATCGCCCGCGCGTACACCAAGCGCCAGGCGGTCGTCGTCTTCGACCACGGCTACCACGGCCGGACCAACCTGACGATGGCGCTCACCGCCAAGAACATGCCCTACAAGCACGGCTTCGGCCCGTTCGCGCCCGAGGTCTACCGCGTGCCGGTGGCGTACGGCTACCGCTGGCCGACCGGCCCGGAGAACTGCGCCGAGGAGGCCGCGGCCCAGGCCATCGACGCCATCACCAAGCAGGTGGGCGCGGACAACGTGGCCGCGATCATCATCGAGCCGGTGCTCGGCGAGGGCGGCTTCATCGAGCCGGCCAAGGGCTTCCTGCCGCGCATCGCGCAGTTCGCCAAGGACAACGGCATCGTCTTCGTGGCGGATGAGATCCAGTCCGGCTTCTGCCGTACGGGCCAGTGGTTCGCGTGCGAGGACGAGGGCATCGTCCCGGACCTGATCACGACGGCGAAGGGCATCGCGGGCGGCCTGCCGCTCGCCGCCGTCACCGGCCGCGCGGAGATCATGGACGCGGCGCACCCGGGCGGCCTGGGCGGCACCTACGGCGGCAACCCGGTGGCGTGCGCGGCGGCGCTCGGCTCGATCGAGACGATGCGCGAGCTGGACCTCAACGCGAAGGCCAAGCGCATCGAGGAGGTCATGAAGGGCCGCCTGGCCACGATGCAGGAGAAGACCGACATCGTGGGTGACATCCGCGGCCGCGGCGCGATGATCGCGATCGAGCTGGTCAAGCCGGGCACCAAGGACCCGAACCCGGAGGCGGCCGGCGCGCTCGCGAAGGCGTGCCACGCGGAGGGCCTGCTGGTCCTGACCTGCGGCACGTACGGCAACGTGCTGCGCTTCCTGCCGCCGCTGGTGATCGGCGAGGACCTGCTGAACGAGGGCCTGGACATCATCGAGGCCGCGTTCACACGTCTGTAACCGACGGCAATGCCGCGGTCATCGCGGCTTGGGGTCGTCATGGGGTGAAGAACCTGTGCGGGGCGGGTGGTGGAGGGGTGATCCGGCTGTCCGGACGCCCCGCCCTGCCGTACGGTTTCTGCAGATGAATGCAACACCCCGTCCGCAGGGGACTGCGGACACCGCCGTGCCGGCGAATCCCCGTCGCCGACCCGGTCGTGCCTTCGCGCACAGCATCACCGGAGCCCTCGGCTCCGGGCATCCTCACCGATCGGACGGCCGCCCGCCCCATACCCCCCGGGGCGCGCGGCACCCCGGTCACCACGGCGGCCTCGGAACCTCCCCCCCTGTTCCGGGGCCGTCGGCCCGGGGACCTCTCCGCTCCGGACTCCTCCCCGGCCTCTGCGCCCTCCTCTTCGCGCTGCTCACCTGGCAGGTCGTCACCCACGGACCGCTGCGCGCCCTCGACGAGCGGGCGGGCCGCGCGGTATCCGGCTCGGCCCTGCCGGGCGGCGCCGCCCACTTCTTCGCCGACCTCGGCAACGCCACGGTCGCCCTGCCCGTGCTCGCTCTGGCCATGGCCGTCTCGGCGCTACGCGCGACCGGCCCCCGGCGCTGGTGGCCGCCGCTGTGCGCGGCGCTCACCATGGCCGCCGTCCCCGCGCTGGTCGTGCCCGTCAAGGACGCCGTCGGGCGGCCGGGCCCGGCCGCCATGGCGGGCGTGCCGGACGGCTTCTTCCCCTCGGGCCACGCCGCCACGGCGGCGGTCGCCTACGGAGCGGCGGCGCTGCTGTTCCTGCTCCACCGGCCGGGCCGCGTACGGGCCTTCGCGGTGGCGTCGTATGCCGTCGTCAACGCGGGGGTGGCCGTGGGGCTCGTCCGGTGCGGCTACCACTGGCCCCTGGACGTGCTCGGCGGCTGGTGCCTGTCGGGGGCGCTGCTGTGGGGCCTGGCACGCGCGCTCAGCCGTCCTCCCGGCGCGGATCACCGGCGAGGAGCACGGCCGCCTCGTGCATCGACAGCTCAAGGACCGCCGGATCCGTGAGGGTTCCGCTGCCGTCCGGCGGGACGATCCAGCGGACGCCGGAGGCGGTCCGGCCGGGGTGCGGGACGACGACCCAACTGCCCCGCCCCACGGACCGCACGCCGGTCGCGACCCAGCCGGCGGCCGTGCCCGGCGGGACGAAGAAGCCCATCCGGCTGTCCCCGTAGTCGGCGAGGACGGGACCGATCAGGTCGGTGCACCGCGACAGGACGTCCAGGGTGGGGTGACCGAGCTCGCTGGGGAGGATGAGCACGTCCCAGACCCGGCCGGCGGGCAGGAGCGCGATCCCCAGCGGATTGCGCTCCCACTCCCATCGGCAGGTCCCGGGGTCGGGGGCGGCCGTCACCAGCCACTCCACCGCGCTCCGCCTCCCCGCTCCGTCGCTCATGGGGTCCTCCGTTCCGTGAGTGCCTGTTTCTGCATTCACGGATGAGAGGGCCGGGAGGGCGGATCATTACACGGGTTCGCGGCATGACCTGAGGCGAACGGTTCACCGCCGGGCGCGGCCGGACGCCCCGGCGCGCGGCGGTGGGTGGGCTCAGCTGTCGAAGCCCAGGCCGACCTTGTCCATGGCCTTGAGCCAGAGGTTGCGGCGGCCGCCGTTCTCGTCGGCGCGGGTCATCGCCCACTGCGTGATGCCGATGCCCACGGTCCGCACGGGCTCGGGCGGGAAGGGCAGCGGCTTGCTGCGGACCATCTCCAGCTCGGTCCGCTCGGTGCGCTCCCCGCTCAGCAGGTCGAGCATCACGTCCGCGCCGAACCGGCTCGCCCCGACGCCGAGGCCGGTGTAGCCGAGCGCGTAGGCGACCCGCCCGCCGTGAGCGGTGCCGAAGAAGGCCGAGAAGCGCGAGCAAGTGTCGATGGCGCCGCCCCAGTTGTGGGTGAAGCGGATCCCTTCGAGCTGGGGGAAGCAGCGGAAGAAGTGCTCGGCGAGCTTCTGGTATGTGGCCGGGTGGTGGTCGTACTCGGGCCGGACGCCGCCCCCGTAGTGGTGGACGATGTCGTAACCGCCCCACAGGATGCGGTGGTCGCGGGTGATGCGGAAGTAGTGGAAGTGGTTGGCGGCGTCGCCGAGCCCCTGCCGCCGCTGCCAGCCGATGGCGGCGCGCTGCTCCTCGCTCAGCGGCTCGGTCATCAGCGCGTAGTCGTAGACGGGCGCGATGTACGGCCGTACGCGCTTGACGAGCGAGGGGAAGGCGTTGGTGCCGAGGGCGGCGTGGCGGGCGAAGACGCGGCCGTACGGGGTGCGGACGGCGAGGCCCGCGGAGCGCGAGGACAGCTCGGTGCCGGGGGTGTGTTCGTAGATCCGCACGCCCAGCTCCAGGCAGACGCGCTTGAGGCCCCAGGCGAGCCGGGCGGGGTGGAGCATGGCCACACCGGTGCGGTCCCAGAGGCCGGCGAGGAAGGTCGGGGAGTCGACCTCGGCGCGCAGGGCGTCCCGGTCGAGGAAGTCGTAGTGCGGCAGACCCAGTTCCGCGACCTCGTCGGCGGCCTCGCGGAGCTCCTGGAGCTGGTGGGGGGCGGTGGCGATGTCTATCTCGCCGGTGCGCTCGAAGTCGCAGTCGATGCCGTGGCGGGCGACGGTGGCCTCGATGGCGTCGAGGTTGCCGCGGCCCAGCCGCTCCAGGGCGGCGAGTTCACCGGGCCAGCGGGCCTGGCCGTTGGCCCAGCCGTGGGTGAGGGAGGAGGAGCAGAAGCCGCCGTTGCGGCCGGAGGCGGCCCAGCCGGTCTCCTGGGCCTCGATGAGGACGACGTCCCGGGCCGGGTCGCGCTCCTTGGCGCGGAGCGCGGTCCACAGCCCGGAGTAGCCGCCGCCGACGACGAGCAGGTCGGTGTGCTCGTCGCCGACGAGGGAGGGGAGTGCCTCCGGCCGGGAGGGGTCGTCGAGCCAGTAGGGCCGGGGGGCGGCTTCGGAAAGTGATTGTGCAGGGTTCATGGCACGAGAGGCCATGGTCTCAGCTCCTTCTACGGCGCCTGCCGACCAGCTGACCGGCGAGGACGCACAGCACGGCGACGGCGAACATCGCCGTCCCGATGACATTGATCTGAACGGGGGTGCCCCGTTGCGCGGATCCCCAGACGAACATGGGGAAGGTCACAGTCGAGCCGGCGTTGAAGTTCGTGATGATGAAGTCGTCGAAGGACAGGGCGAAGGACAGCAAGGCCCCCGCCGCGATCCCGGGGGCGGCGATCGGGAGGGTGACCCGCAGGAAGGTCTGGAACGGGGTGGCGTAGAGGTCCTGGGCGGCCTGTTCCAGGCGGGGGTCCATGGACATCACCCGCGCCTTCACCGCCGTCACCACGAAGCTCAGGCAGAACATGATGTGGGCGATGAGGATCGTCCAGAAGCCGAAGGTGACGCCCATGTTGAGGAAGAGGGTGGCCAGCGAGGCGGCCATGACGACCTCGGGCATGGCCATCGGCAGGAACAGCAGGGTGCTCACGGAGGACCGGGCGCGGAAGCGGTAGCGGGCGAGCGCGAAGGCGATCATCGTGCCGAGCACGGTCGCGCCGACGGTCGCCCAGACGGCGATGCGCAGGCTCAGCGAGAGCGAGCCGCACAGGTCGGCGACGCCGCAGGGGTCGGTCCAGGCGTCGGTGGAGAAGCGCTGCCACTCGTAGTTGAAGCGGCCGTTGGGCTTGTTGAAGGAGAAGACCGTCACGATGACGTTGGGCAGGATCAGATAGCCGAGGGTGCAAAGGCCCGCGATCACCACGAGGTTGCGGCGCAGCCAGCGCGTCACAGCGCTCATCAGACGAGGTCCTCCGTCCCGGACTTGCGGATGTAGAGCGTGACCATGGCGAGGATGGCGGCCATGAGGATGAAGGACAGCGCGGCGGCGGTCGGGTAGTCCAGGACGCGCAGGAACTGGGACTGGATGACGTTCCCGATCATCTTCTGGTCGGTGGAGCCCAGCAGTTCGGCGTTGATGTAGTCGCCGGTGGCGGGGATGAAGGTGAGCAGGGTGCCGGCGACGACGCCGGGCATGGACAGCGGGAAGGTCACCTTGCGGAAGGTGGTGAGGGGGGTGGCGTAGAGGTCTCCGGCCGCTTCGTGGAGCCGTGGGTCGATGCGTTCGAGAGAGGTGTAGAGCGGCAGGATCATGAAGGGCAGGAAGTTGTAGGTCAGGCCGCAGACGACGGCGAGCGGGGTGGCGAGCACGCGGTGTCCCTCGGTGACGCCCAGGGCGTTGGTGAGGTCGAGGACGTGCAGGCTGTTCAGCGTGGATACGACCGGGCCGCCGTCGGAGAGGATCGTCTTCCAGGCGAGGGTGCGGATCAGGAAGCTGGTGAAGAACGGCGCTATGACGAGGATCATCAGCAGATTGCGCCAGCGGCCCGCCTTGAAGGCGATGAGGTAGGCGAGCGGATAGCCGAGGGCGAGGCAGAGCACGGTGGCGGTGGCGGAGTAGGCCACGGAGCGCAGGAACTGCGGGTAGTACTCGCTCAGGGCGTCCGTGTAGGTGGCGAAGTGCCAGGTGACCTTGAAGCCCTCTTCGAGCGACCCGGTCTGCACGGAGGTGGACGCCTGGTAGACCAGGGGCGCGGCGAAGAAGACCAGGAGCCACAGGATGCCGGGGAGCAGCAGCCAGTAGGGGACGAGCTTCTTGCGGCGGGCGGACGCGCCCGCGGCGGGCGCTTCGGTGTCGGCGGAGGCCGTGGTCGTGGTCGTCACGTGCCCTCTCCCGCGTCCGTGCCGGCCTCGACGCTCTGCGCCGCGTCCAGGCCGAAGCTGTGGCCGGGGTTCCAGTGGAGGACGACCTCGGCGCCGGGCGCGAGGCGGCTGTCGCGCTCGATGTTCTGCTCGTAGACGGACAGGCCGGGGCCGACGGGGCTGTCGACGACGTACTGCGTGGAGACGCCGATGAAGCTGGAGTCGGCGATGCGTCCGGTGACGCGGTTGCGGCCGTCGGGGATGGAGCCGGCGTCGTCGGCGTGGGTGAGAGTGATCTTCTCGGGCCGTATGCCGAGCAGAAGCTTCTCGCCCGTGCGGGCGGTGGTCGTACATCGGGTCGCCGGAAGGGTGAGTTTGGTATCGGACGCGCGCAGAAGGATGTCGTCGCCGGAGGTGCCGAGGACGTCGGCGGTGATGAGGTTGGAGGTGCCGAGGAAGTTGGCGACGAAGGTGGTGCGCGGCGTCTCGTAGAGGTCGGCGGGGGCGCCGAGCTGCTCGACCCGGCCGCCGTTCATGACCGCGACGGTGTCGGCCATGGTCATGGCCTCCTCCTGGTCGTGGGTGACGTGCACGAAGGTGATGCCGACCTCGGTCTGGATGCGCTTGAGCTCCAGCTGCATCTGGCGGCGCAGCTTGAGGTCGAGGGCGCCGAGCGGCTCGTCGAGGAGCAGCACCTGCGGGTGGTTGATGAGGGCGCGGGCGACCGCGACGCGCTGCTGCTGGCCGCCGGAGAGCTGGTGCGGCTTGCGGCGCGCGAAGTCGCCGAGCTGCACGAGGTCGAGCATGTCGTCGACCTGCTTGCGCACCGACTTGATGCCGCGGCGGCGGAGGCCGAAGGCGACGTTCTCGTAGATGTCGAGGTGGGGGAAGAGCGCGTAGCTCTGGAAGACGGTGTTGACGGGCCGCTTGTGCGGGGGGAGGGCGGTGACGTCCTTGCCGGCGAGTTCGACACTGCCGGTGGTGGGGTCCTCCAGGCCGGCGATCATCCGCAGGGTGGTGGTCTTGCCGCAGCCGGAGGCGCCGAGGAGCGCGAAGAAGGAGCCGGCGGGGATGGCGAGGTCGAGCGGGTGGACCGCGGTGAACGAGCCGTAGCGCTTGCTGATGGCGGTGAGGCGGACGTCCGTGCCGCTGCTGCTGACGGTGGGGGCGGTTGCTGTCATGGGTCTGGTCCAGGGGTGTCGGGGGCGTGAGCGCGTACGGCACGTACAGCCGCGTACGTTCTCATATGTCCGGGGGCGGATGCCTCGCCGGTGGCCCGTATGGCGGTCTGGCGCCGGGGAGCTCGGAGAATTCTGCGTTCTGCTGGTGACGGGCGTTGCGGAGGGACCAGAAGATTGTCGCCGGTGATCGGGGCGGCGCGATCGCCGTGGCGTGGCACGGGCGGCCGCGCCGCCGCCGGGTCAGCCCACCGTGAAGACGGTGCGGTGCCACGCCTTGCGCGCGACGGCCGTGTTGTCGGACATGACGTGCTTGACCTGGGTGTATTCCTCGAAGGAGTAGGCGGACATGTCCTTGCCGTAGCCGGACGCCTTGGCGCCGCCGTGCGGCATCTCACTGAGGATCGGGATGTGGTCGTTGATCCAGACGCAGCCCGCCTTGATCTCCCGGGTGGCGCGGCCGGTGCGGTAGACGTCGCGGCTCCACGCGGAGGCGGCCAGACCGTAGGGCGTGTCGTTGGCGAGCGCGATGCCCTCGTCGTCGCTGTCGAAGGGCAGCACGGCGAGGACGGGTCCGAAGACCTCGTCCCGGACGATCTCGCTGTCCTGGGCGGCGCCGGTGACGAGCGTGGGGAGGTAGTAGGCGCCCTTCGCCAGCTCGCCCGCCGGGGCCTCGCCGCCGGTGACGACGGTGGCGTAGGAGCGGGCCCGGTCGACGAAGCCGGCGACCCGGTCGCGCTGCGCTTGCGAGACCAGGGGGCCGAGGTCGGTGGCCGGGTCGAGGGGGTCGCCGAGGCGGACGCCGGCCATGAGGTCGGCCACGCCGGAGACGAACGCCTCGTACAGCGGCCGCTGGACGTAGGCGCGGGTGGCGGCCGTGCAGTCCTGGCCGGTGTTGATGAGCGCGCCCGCGACCGCGCCGTGGACGGCGGCCTCCAGGTCGGCGTCGTCGAAGACGACGAAGGGCGCCTTGCCGCCGAGTTCGAGGTGCAGCCGCTTGACGGTGGCCGTCGCGATCCCGGCCACCCGCCGTCCGACCGGGGTGGAGCCGGTGAAGGAGGTCATGGCGACGGACGGGTGGCCGACGAGGTGCTCGCCCGCGTACCGGCCCGCGCCGCTGACGATGTTGACGACCCCGTCGGGGATCCCGGCGTCGGTCGCCGCCTGAGCGAACATCAGGGAGGTCAGCGGCGTGAGCTCGGCGGGCTTGAGGACGATCGTGTTCCCCGCGGCGATCGCCGGGAGCACCTTCCAGGCGGCCATCTGGAGGGGGTAGTTCCAGGGAGCGATCGAGCCGACGACACCGATCGGCTCGCGGCGGATGTACGAGGTGTGGTCGGCGCTGTACTCCGCGGCCGACCTGCCCTCCAGGTGGCGGGCGGCACCCGCGAAGAACGCGGCGTTGTCGACCGTGCCGGGGACGTCGAAGCCGGTGGTGAGGCGGATGGGCTTGCCGCACTGGACCGATTCGGCGAGCGCGAGGTCCGCCGCGCGTTCGGCGAGGACGCCGGCGAACCGGTGGAGCGCGTCGGAGCGCTCGCCGGGGGTGGCTCCCGCCCAGGCGGGGAAGGCGCCGGCCGCGGCGGCGACGGCCGCGTCGACGTCGGCGGGCCCGGCGAGCTCGTAGCTCAGGAGCTCCGCTCCGGTGGCCGGGTCAACGACCGCGTGCGTACGGCCCGAACTCCCGGGCCTCAGTCGTCCGCCGATGTACTGCGCGCCCTCGGCGAACCGTTCCGCCCCGTCGAACCGTCGATCCATCGCGCACTCCTCCGCCGACCGCAGAGACCTGTGGAAGGCGTAGCTCCAACCGGATTCGGATGCCGATCCTGGCAGAGGAGTCGGTGAGCAACAAGTGATTCCGTCGCAATGTTTTGAAAGCGCGACGAATTCAGTGTGTGGGGGCGATGCGCTCGCGAGGCCGCCGGACCACCGGAATATTCCCTGCCGTTTGTCGGTGGCCGGTGCCAGAATGACGGGCATGAAGATCAACGGGGATGCGCGCGGACCGCGGTCGGTGGAACAGCTGAAGGAGGCCGTCGCCCGCGGCGAGCATGTGAAGTACGTCTGCTTCTGGGGCCACCGGCCGCGGCGGGACGGCAGCGTGGGGCAGGGGTGTTTCAGCCAGTGGTGGCCGTCACCGTTCACAGTGGACGGCACGGTCTACGCCACGGCCGAGCACTGGATGATGGCGGGCAAGGCCCGGCTCTTCGACGACGGGGAGGCGCTGGCCCGGGTCCTCGCGGCCGGCCACCCCAAGGAGGCGAAGGACGCCGGCCGCACGGTGCGCGGCTTCGACGAGGAGGTCTGGCGGCGGCACCGCTTCGCGCTCGTGGTGGAGGGCAGCGTCCACAAGTTCGCGCAGGACGCGGAGCTCCGCGCGTATCTGCTCGGCACGGGCGACCGGGTGCTGGTCGAGGCCAGCCCGCTCGACCGGGTCTGGGGCATCGGCCTGGCCGCCGACGACGAGCGGGCCCAGGACCCCGCGCGCTGGCGCGGGGAGAATCTGCTGGGCTTCGCCCTGATGGCGGCCCGGGAGCACCTGGCGGCCTAGCGGCCAGGGACGCGGTCCACGACCCGCACGGCGGCGGACAGATACGCCCCGTAGGTCGCGCCCGGGTCGTCCTCCGGAGCGGGGGACTTGTGGTCGCTGTGGCCCACGTTGATGTAGAAGATCAGCATCAGCACGCTGGCGACCAGCCCCACACCGCCGAGGATCAGGCCGGCGAGGGACTGCCCGCCGTTGTCCGCCTCGCCGTTGCTCACCTTGGACCGGCCTATGCCGCCGAAGATGATCGCGAGTATGCCGAGGACGACCCCGAGGAAGACCGTCGGCGACAGCACGGTCCCGATGATGCCGAGCACGAGGGCGGCGACGCCGAGGCTGTTCCCGGCCGCGGGCCCGGGCTGCTGCCAGCCGGGTCCGTAGGGCGCCGTGGGATAGCCGTAGGAGCCGGGCGGCGCGTAGCCGTAGGGAGGCTGCTGCCCGTAGGGGACGGCGTGACCGTACGGAGGCTGGCCGTACGGCGGCTGACCGTAGGGCTGCTGCCCGTACGGGCCCAGGGGATACGCGCTCGGCGTGCCCGGCCCGGTGGGCGCCTGCGGCACCGGCGGCACCGGTGGCACGGCGGAGGCGGCCGGCCCGGCCGGGGGGAAGGCGTACGGGGGCGGGCCCTGGGGGGCGCTCGGCGGCACGGCGCCGTGCGCCCCGGGCGCCGTCTGTGCGCCGGGCTTGTCGAGAGGCACGCGCTGCTGGGGCACCTGCTGTTCGCCGGTCCCCTCGAGCGGCGCGCGGCGCTCCGGCGGAGCCCAGGGATCGCGGTCCCCGGACTCCGGCCGCCCGTCGGCCATGGCGCCCTTGTCGGACCCGGTCTCGGACCCCTTGTCGGACATAGTCCTCCCCAGTCGTTTTCCCCGTCATGCTAAGGCCTGAGCACGGGCCCGGCGCCCGCCCCGCATACGATGATCGCCACCCGTCGACCGCACAGCCGTGGAGGCCCGCATGTCCGTACTCGACTCGTTCATCGCAGGGCTCCCGAAGGCGGAGCTGCACGTGCACCACGTCGGTTCCGCGTCCCCGCGCATCGTCGCCGAGCTGGCCGCCCGCCACCCCGACTCCCCGGTGCCCACCGACCCCGAGGCGCTCGCGGACTTCTTCACCTTCCGCGACTTCGCGCACTTCATCCAGGTGTACCTGTCGGTGGTCGACCTCATCCGGGACGCGGAGGACGTGCGGCTGCTCACCTACGAGGTCGCCCGCGACATGGCCCGGCAGAACATCCGCTACGCCGAGCTGACGGTGACCCCCTACAGCTCGACCCGGCGCGGCATCCCGGACGCGGCGTTCGTGGAGGCGATCGAGGACGCCCGCAAGGCGGCCGAGGCCGAACTGGGCGTGATACTGCGCTGGTGCTTCGACATCCCGGGCGAGGCCGGTCTGGAGGCCGCCGAGGAGACGGCCCGGATCGCCTGCGAGCTCAAGCCCGAGGGGCTCGTCTCCTTCGGGCTCGGCGGTCCGGAGATCGGGGTGCCGCGGTCGCAGTTCAAGCCGTATTTCGACCGGGCCGTCGCGGCCGGGCTGCACAGCGTCCCGCACGCCGGGGAGACCACCGGCCCGCAGACGATCTGGGACGCCCTCGTGGACCTGCGCGCCGAGCGCATCGGCCACGGCACGAGCGCGCCGCGGGACCCCGCGCTGCTGGCCCATCTCGCCGAGCACCGCATCCCGCTGGAGGTCTGCCCCACCTCCAACCTCGCCACCCGGGCGGTGACCGATCTGGAGCGGCACCCCGTCAAGGAGATGGTCGCCGCGGGTGTCCTGGTCACCGTCAACAGCGACGACCCGCCGATGTTCGGCACGGACCTCAACAAGGAGTACGGGGTCGCGGCCCGGCTGCTCGGCCTCGACGCCCGGGGCGTCGCCGAGCTCGCCAAGAACGCCGTCGAGGCATCCTTCATGGACCCGGCGGCCAAGGCGGCGCTGCGCGCGGAGATCGACTCCTACACGGCGGGCCACCTGAACTGACCCCGGAGCGGTGGCTCTCCGGCCACAATGGCCGCATGTCCACCCCACGCTCCGCCCCTCCCGCCTGCACCGCCGTAGCCCATCGCGGCGACCCGTACGTCCACCGCGAGAACACCCTCGCCTCGATCCGCTCGGCGCTGCGGGCGGGGGCGGACGCGGTCGAGGTCGATGTGCGGCTGACGCGGGACGGTGTGCCCGTACTGCTGCACGACGCGACGCTGGAGCGGCTCTGGGAGCACTCCCGCTTCCTGGGCTCGCTCTCGGCCGACGAGCTGCGGGGGCTGACGGGCGGCGGGGTGCCGACGCTGCGTGAGGCGCTCGCGCTCGCCGGGGCGGAGGCGGTCCCGGACCGGCGGCTCTTCGTCGACCTGCCGGACGTCTCGGCCGCGGAGGCGGCCGTGGCCGAGGTCCACGCGAGCGGGGCGGCCGGGCGGGTGTACTACTGCGGCGGCCCGGAGTCGATGCTCGCCGTCCGCCGGGCGGACGCGGAGGCCGAGATCGCGCTCACCTGGACGTCGCTCGCCCCGCCGCGCGCCGCCCTGCTCGACCGGGTGCGCCCGCACTGGATCAACTACCGCTTCGGCCTGCTGAGCCCGGAGCTCGTCGCCGCCCACCACGCCCAGGGCTTCCTGGTCTCGGCGTGGACGGCGGACACGCGCCGCACGATGCGCCGCCTGCTGGCCTCGGGCGTGGACTCCATCACCACCAACCGCATCACGGCGCTGCGCTCACTGGTGCCGGGCCCGGCCGGCGCCTGAGGGCCGTACCGGGCCCGGCCGGGCTCAGCCCACCCCCACGGGCTCCCAGGGGTTGGTCAGCACCGCGTCGTCCCCTATGGGCAGTCCGCTCGACCACCCGTGCTCGGGGTCGCTCACGGAGAACTCCCTGGGCGTGAGGCAGTCCAGCCGCAGCGCCTCGTCGCCTGTCCCCCGCCGGTCGCCGTCGTCCCCGGCGATGCCGCGGGGCACGAGCACATCCACGTCGTACGACGCGGAGGCCGCCTCCGGGCCCGGCACGAACCCGCGGTGGCCGAGGGAATGCGCGTAATGGCCGGGTGAGTTGACCGAGATCGCCACGCCCCCGGGGATCCGGCGCTCGGGCCGTGCGCTCCCGTGCGCTCCCGTGTAGAGCAGCCGGGTGCCCGCCTTGAAGAGGGACACGCTTCCGTCGGGCCGCCGCAGCGGCAGCGCTTCGGCGTAGACGGTGTCGTACGCGACCGGCGCGCATTCGGAGAGATAGGTGCCGGCCAAAGCGCGGCAGAGTTCGCCCAGTTCGCGGCTGGGGCGCGCGAAGGCGAGCCGCCTGTCGCTGAAGACGATCAGGAAGGCGCTGGACTCGCCCTCGACCGCCCGCCGCTTCCATGCGGCACGGGCCGTCCACACCTTGGCGGCGACGTGGTCGTGGCCCCTGGCGAGGTCGTCCTCCAGGATCCAGCAGAGGTCGAGGCCCTTGCGCCTGCGGGCGGCCGACGGATGGCCGATCTTCGCCACGAACCGGCCGTACGAGCACGGCCGCGCCTGCTCCAGCCAGGCCAGCAGGGCCGCTTCCCGGGTCTCCTGCCGGGCGCCCGGCGCGAACATCTCCTCGTGCGCCGCGTCGATGTCCGCCCCGAGCCCCGCCCCGCGGGCGGTCCGTGGCAGGGCTTCCATGGCCTCGACGATGGAGGGTTGTGCGAGCATGCCGAAACTGTTGCCGTTCAGTGCGATCACTCCCCCGGTGGTCTGCACGCCGATGACCTCTCGGCGATTTCGACAGTCTGACCATCCCCGAGATCACCGGTCAAGACCCGTTTCGGCGACGGATTCGGTGGCGGAATTTACCCGGGGAAACGGAATCAGCCACCCTCAACCCCCTTGCACCAAGGGCCTCTTGATCGAACCGGGCCCCTCGGGGGGCGGCCTCAGAGACCGACGATCTCGTTCCACTCCTTGGTGAAACCGGGGCGCTCCCGCGCCGTCATGTCGCGGGCGGTGGCGAGCCGTTTGCGCATCTCCTGGCTGGGGAAGATCAGCGGGTTCTCGGCGAGCGCGGCGAGGTCCTTGTCCTTGGACGAGGCGAGCACCTCGCGGGCGTCCGGCACCGGGCAGACGTAATTGACCGCGGCCGCCAGCCGGGCCGCGACGTCGGGCCGGTAGTAGTAGTCGATGAGGTCTTCCGCGTTGCGCTTGTGACGGGCGAGGTTGGGGATCATCAGGCTCTCGGCCCACAGCTCCGCGCCCTCCTCCGGGACGACGAACTCGATGTCCGGGTTGTCGGCCTGGAGCTGGATGACGTCACCGGAATACGCCTGGCACGCCAGGACGTCCCCGGAGGAGAGGTCCTTGATGTAGTCGTTGCCGGTGAAACGGCGGATGTGGCGCTTGCGGACCAGGTCGCGGAGCTGGTCGGCCATGGTGTGGAAGTCGTCGGCGGTCCAGCGGGTGACGTCCGCGCCGTTGCCCTGCATGAGCAGCGAGAACGCCTCGTCCATCCCGGCGAGCAGGGTGACCCGCCCCCGGAGGTCGCTCTTCCACAGGTCTGAGGTGTGCCGGATCTCGCGGCCGAGCTTCTTGCGGTTGTAGGCGATGCCGGTGATGCCGGACTGCCAGGGCACGCTGTGCAGCCGCCCGGGGTCGAAGTGCGGCTTGCGCAGCAGGGGGTCGAGCCGCCGCTCCACGTTCGGCTGGCGGGCGCGGTCCATCTCCTGGACCCAGCCCAGGCGGACGTAGCGCGCGCACATCCAGTCGCTGACGACGACGAGATCCCGGCCGGTCGCCTGGTGGTTCATCAGGGCCGGGCTGATCTTGCCGAAGAACTCGTCGTTGTCGTTGATCTCCTCGGTGTACTTCACCGAGATCCCGCTGCTCTTCTCGAAGCCCTCCAGCGTGGGCCTGCGCTGGGGGTCCTTCTCGTCGGTGTCGATGTAGAGCGGCCAGTTGGCGAAGACGAGCCGCTTGTCGCTCCCGGACCGGTCCCGCGCGGTCCGGTCGCCCGGCTGGACGTACGCGGCGGGCACCCCGCAACCGGCGAGTGCGGCGGCCCCCGCGCCGGCGCCGAGCGCGCGCAGCAGGGACCGGCGGGACAGCGTGTTCACGGGGCTCACTCGCATTTCGGCAGCATGGCGGTTCTGATCTTCGCGGGCAATGTACGGCCTGTCCGGGAGCGGCTCCCCTCCCCCGACACCTTGACGGGGCGGGCCGCCGGGGCGAGCGGAATCCGACCGCGTGCCGGGCCGGGCGTGCTCCACCGGCTCATCGTCCGGGCGTTCGATGGTACCGGCGACCGGGCCGCCGCCGAGCCCGTGGGGAGCGACGTGAGCGGGGCCACGCCGGGGGCTCCCGGCCGCGGGGAAACGGCCGGGCGGGAAACGGCCGCGGCCCCCGCCGGAGATCCGGTGGGGGCCGCGGCCGGTGGCCTGGCGAGGGGGTCAGCCCAGCGACGTCATCACGTGCTTGATGCGCGTGTAGTCCTCGAAGCTGTAGCCCGAGAGGTCCTTGCCGTAGCCGGACTGCTTGAAGCCGCCGTGCGGCATCTCGGCGACGAGCGGGATGTGGGTGTTGATCCACACACAGCCGAAGTCCAGCCGCCGGGACATCCGCATGGCCCGCCCGTGGTCCTTCGTCCACACCGACGAGGCCAGGGCGTACTCGACGCCGTTGGCGTAGGCGACGGCCTGCTCCTCGTCCGTGAAGGACTGGACGGTGATGACGGGGCCGAAGACCTCGTGCTGGATGATCTCGTCGTCCTGCTTGAGCCCGGAGACGACGGTCGGCGCGAAGAAGTAGCCCCGGTCGCCGACGCGGTGGCCGCCGGCCTCCACCTTGGCGTGGGCGGGCAGCCGCTCGATGAAGCCGGTCACCTGCTGGAGCTGGTTGGCGTTGTTGAGCGGGCCGTAGAGCACGTCCTCGTCGTCCGGCAGGCCGGTCCTGGTGTCGGCGGCCGCCTTGGCGAGCGCGGTCACGAACTCGTCGTGCACGGACTCGTGCACGAGCACACGGGTCGCGGCCGTACAGTCCTGGCCGGCGTTGAAGTAGCCCGCCACCGCGATGTCCTCGACCGCCTTGGCGATGTCGGCGTCCTCGAAGACGACGACGGGCGCCTTGCCGCCCAGCTCCAGGTGGACGCGCTTGACATCCTTGGAGGCGGACGCCGCCACCTGGATGCCGGCGCGCACGGAGCCGGTGATCGAGGCCATGGCGGGCACCGGGTGCTCCACCATGAGGCGGCCGGTCTCCCGGTCGCCGCAGATCACGTTGAAGACGCCCTTGGGGTGGCCCAGTTCCTCCAGCACCCCGCCGATGATCTCGGCCATCAGGAGCGTGGAGGCGGGCGTGGTGTCGGAGGGCTTGAGGACGACCGTGTTGCCCGCGGCGAGCGCCGGGGCGAACTTCCACACGGCCATCATCATCGGGTAGTTCCACGGCGCGACCTGCGCGCAGACGCCGATCGGCTCCCGGCGGATGATGGAGGTCATCCCCTCCATGTACTCACCGGCGGAGCGGCCCTCCAGCATCCGGGCGGCGCCGGCGAAGAAGCGGATCTGGTCCACCATGGGCGGGATCTCTTCGCTGCGGGTGAGCGCGAGCGGCTTGCCGGTGTTCTCCGACTCGGTGGCGATCAGCTCCTCGGCCCGCGCCTCGAAGGCGTCGGCGATCTTGAGCAGGACCTTCTGCCGGTCGCCGGGCACCAGGTCGCGCCAGGCCGGGAAGGCCGCCTCGGCCGCGGCCATGGCGGCGTCGACGTCGGCGGCACCGGACAGGGCGGCGGTGGCGTACGCCTCGCCGGTGACGGGATTGACCACCTCGGTGGTCCGCCCGTCGGCGGCGTCCCGGAATTCTCCGGCGATGTAGTTGCGAAGACGTCGCAGCTCGGTGGTCACGTGCGCCACCCTTTCTGTCAGCTGTCCGATGGGCGAGACACCAGCCTAGTCAGTGAGGCGACGCTTTCGACATACCTACCACCCGGAAACAACGGAATCAGTGATTCAAGACCCGCTTCGCAACGAATTTCATCGCCCAAGGGTTGCCACACAGACGAGTCCCATGCACAGTGGAGTCCGTGGCCACTCGTAGCGCAGACCCGAAGAGCGTGCAGGGCACGCCCCCGATCGACGCCGTCTCCCTGGCGATCATCGAGCAACTCCAGGAGGACGGCCGCCGCCCCTACGCGGCGATCGGCAAGGCCGTCGGGCTGTCCGAGGCGGCCGTCCGGCAGCGGGTGCAGAAGCTGCTCGACCAGGGCGTGATGCAGATCGTCGCCGTCACCGACCCGCTCACCGTCGGATTCCGGCGGCAGGCGATGGTCGGCATCAACGTCGAGGGCGACCTCGACCCGGTGGCCGACGCCCTGACCGCGATGGACGAGGTGGAGTACGTGGTGATGACCGCCGGCTCCTTCGACCTCCTCATCGAGATCGTCTGCGAGGACGACGACCACCTCCTCGAAATGATCAACAAGCGCATCCGGACCCTCCCCGGCGTGCGCTCCACCGAGAGCTTCGTCTACCTCAAGCTCCGCAAGCAGACCTACACATGGGGAACCCGATAGCCGTGAGCAAGGATCTCTCCCAGACGGCGTACGACCACCTGTGGATGCACTTCACCCGCATGTCGTCGTACGAGAACGCCCCCGTGCCCACCATCGTGCGCGGCGAGGGCACCTACATCTACGACGACAAGGGCAAGCGCTATCTCGACGGCCTCGCGGGGCTGTTCGTGGTCCAGGCCGGCCACGGCCGGGCCGAGCTGGCGGAGGCCGCCGCCAAGCAGGCGCAGGAGCTGGCCTTCTTCCCGGTGTGGAGCTACGCCCACCCCAAGGCCGTCGAGCTGGCCGAGCGACTGGCCCACTACGCCCCCGGCGACCTCAACAAGGTCTTCTTCACCACCGGCGGCGGCGAGGCCGTCGAGACCGCGTGGAAGCTCGCGAAGCAGTTCCACAAGCTGACCGGCAACCACACCAAGTACAAGGTCATCTCACGGGCCGTCGCCTATCACGGCACCCCGCAGGGCGCGCTGTCCATCACCGGTCTGCCGGCCCTGAAGGCGCCGTTCGAGCCGCTGGTCCCCGGCGCGCACAAGGTGCCCAACACCAACATCTACCGCGCCCCGATCCACGGTGACGACCCCGAGGCGTTCGGCCGCTGGGCCGCCGACCAGATCGAGCAGGAGATCCTCTTCGAGGGCCCGGACACCGTCGCCGCGGTCTTCCTGGAGCCCGTGCAGAACGCGGGCGGCTGCTTCCCGCCGCCGCCCGGCTACTTCCAGCGGGTGCGCGAGATCTGCGACCGCCACAACGTCCTGCTGGTCTCGGACGAGGTCATCTGCGCCTTCGGCCGCCTCGGCACGATGTTCGCGTGCGACAAGTTCGGCTACGTCCCGGACATCATCACCTGCGCCAAGGGCATGACGTCGGGCTACTCCCCGATCGGCGCCGCCGTCATCTCCGACCGGATCGCCGAGCCCTTCTTCAAGGGCGACGCGACCTTCCTGCACGGCTACACCTTCGGCGGTCACCCGGTCTCCGCCGCCGTGGCGCTGACGAACCTCGACATCTTCGAGCGCGAGGGCCTCAACCAGCACGTTCTGGACAACGAAGCGGCTTTTCGCGCCACTTTGTCGAAGCTGAACGACCTGCCGATCGTCGGCGACGTGCGGGGCAACGGCTTCTTCTACGGCATCGAGCTGGTGAAGGACAAGGCCACCAAGCAGTCCTTCACGCCCGAGGAGTGTGAGCGCCTGCTCTACGGCTTCGTCTCCAAGCAGCTGTTCGAGAACGGCCTGTACTGCCGGGCCGACGACCGCGGCGACCCGGTCATCCAGCTGTCGCCGCCGCTGGTCTCCGACCAGTCGACGTTCGACGAGATCGAGCAGATAGTCCGTGGCGTCCTCACGGAGGCGTGGACCAAGATCTGAGCGACCAGGACGGGCCGGATCCCACCACCGGCCCGTCCCCCCGCCGTGGCCCCGCGCGACCCCCTTCACCCCACGCGCGCGGGGGCCACGGCTCCCGGCCGGAGCGACCGCGCTCCGGCCGCACCTCCGCTCACACGTCCCGCGCGGATGCGCTCCGACGGACGGGCGAGCGCCGAGGATGAGGCCGACCGGAGGAAAAGGGGCCCTCCAGCGCCGAGCCTGGGCGAGGGCTAGGATCCCGGTTCCGTACGGTGCCAGTGACCCAATGGCCTCCGGTTCGTTCACCCGGACAGGGGAACGGACCCTCTCAAGCGACCCGAGGTGCTCGATATGGTGGCCCCGCCGGACAACGACGTGCTCTGGGCACGTGGCCTGCATTACGCGTACGACGGCTCCCCCGCTCTCGCCGGGGTCTCCGTGGGCGTGCGCGAGGGCGAGATCCTCGCCGTCACCGGGACACGTGGTTCCGGGAAGAGCACACTCCTGAAATGCCTCTCGGGCCAGCTGCTGCCCACGCCCGGCGAGGTGTGGTTCAACAGCGCGCCCGTGCACACCCTTTCGCGCCCGGCCCGGGAGCGGCTGCGCCGCGAGCGGTTCGGCTGGATCGACAGCGAGCCCCATCTCGTCCCGGAGCTCAGCGGCTGGGAGAACGCCGCCCTGCCACTGCTGCTGCGCGGCATCGGCCACCGGGCCGCCAAACGGACCGCCGGTGAGTGGCTGGAGCGCCTCGACGTCGGCGACTGCGCCCGCAAGCGGCCGGGGGCCATGCTGATGGCGCAGCGTCAGCGGATCGCCATCGCCCGCGCGCTGGCCACCGAACCGACCGTCATCTTCGCGGACGAGCCCACCGCGCCCCTGCACAACGCCGACCGGGCGCAGGTGCTGCGCACGCTGACCACGGCCGCGCGCTCGCACCAGATCACGGTCGTCATCGCCACCCTGGACGACGAGATCGCCACGCTCGCCGACCGTACGGTCGCCCTGGCCGACGGCCGCCGGGCCAGCGGCATCCCGGCGCCCGACGCGCCCGGCGGAGAGGGCAGGGCGGCGTGCTCAGTCTCCGCCTAGCGCTCGGCGCCCACCCGCTCGTCCTGCTGCGCAGACTGCTGGTCGCGGCGGCTGCCGCGGGCGTCGGCTTCCTGTTGCTGTGCACCCTCGGATACGCGGCGGCGCACCCGAAGGAGACCGGGCAGTCCGTCGTAAGGCTGGTGTGGTGCGCCGTACCGCTCGCCGCCGTCGTGCAGTTCGCCCTCGCCGTGGCCCGCACGGACCCCTCCACCCGCCCGCGCGCGGGGCTGGACGCGGCGGGCCTCGGGCCGGTGCGGATGTCCCTCCTCGCGGCGGCCTCGACGGCGATCTCCTGCACGCTCGGCAGCGGCTTCGCCCTGCTGGTCTATCTGGAGCTCCGCGGCGGCCTCGGCGGCACTCCGCTGAGCGGCTCCGCCGAGCGGGTGCTCGACGGGCACGCGCACCTGCCGTGGGGCGCGACGCTGACCCTCCTCGGCCTGCTGCCGGTCCTGGCGTCGGCCACCTGCGCCGTCGCGCTGCGCCCGCGCCGCGAGAGCGCGGCCGGCCGGCAGCCCGTGACCCCCGAGGCCGAGGCGGGGGCGCCCGTGCCGGAACCGGCCGTCCCGCCCGCGCCCAGGCCCGCCTACGCCGGTCTGCCCTGGGGCATCGCGATCATCTCGGTCGGCCTCGCGATGGAGGCGTACGTGGGCCGCGGCCCCGCGCCCGACCCCGACACCCTGCTGTCGCTGCCCGGCCGCGGCGACGGCGCCTCCCCCGGTGTCATCGGCGGCTGGCTCCTGGCCTCGCTCGGGCTGGTCCTCGCCGGGCCCGGCCTGACGCACTGGTGCGGGGTCCTGCTGTCGGCCGGACGGCCCGGCGCCGTACGGCTGCTGGCCGGGCGCATACTGCAGGACGCGGCCACCCGGATCGGCCGGCCGCTCGGCGTGCTGTGCGCCGTGGCCTCGGGCGCCCTCGCCGCGTCGGAGCTCTACGGCGCGGCCTGGGAGGGCTCCGGGCCCCGCCCCTTCGGCCCGCTGACCGGTCTCGGCGCGGCCCTGGTGATGGCCTGTGTGACCGCCACCGCCATCACCGCCGCCCTGGACAGCCGGCAGAGCCGGTCGGGCACCACGGCGGCGCTCCAGCGCCTGGGGCTCCCCGTCTCGATGCTCCGGGGCGCGGCGGTGCTGCGCACCTGCGTGCTGCTGGCCGTGCTCACCCCTCTGACATGGGCGATCGCCGAGCTGGCCGCGCTGCCCATGACCAGGTGACGGTGGCAGTGCCCGGGAGATCGCCGCTGACGGTCCGCTGAGTCGGCGCCCGAGGCGCTGTCCGGCCGCGCGCAGCGGACACGTACGCTTCCCGCGTGGCCCCTGCTGGAGGCGTCGGCCGCGGGACGGCCGACGGCGGCCTCCTCGCGCCGGTGGACTCCTCGCGAGGAGGCACCGGCGCGGGCGGCCGGTCCCACGGGCTCCCACAGGCGGCCGGCAACGCGGTCCCTCGACGAACCCGTTCTTGACCTTTTCTTGACCCAAGGCAACTTCCGCGCCGAAAAGCACGTCTGGCTCAGAAGCACGACGGTTTATCAGGCGAACGGAGCAATTGGTGATCATCGGCCTTGTGACGGCTGTCGCGGCCTCGGCCTGTTATGGAACGGGTTCTGTCCTGCAAGCCGTGGGATCGCGGAAATCGGCCCGCCAGGAGGCCGCCACCGCCTCGTCCACGGGCACCACCCAGCACGGCGGGCCGAGCCTCTCCTCCACCGCGAAGGCCGCCGTGACCTGGGAGTTCATGGTCGGTACGGTCCTGGACTTCATAGGCTTCGGGCTGGGCGCGCTGGCCGCCCGGATGCTGCCGCTGTTCCTGTCCCAGACGGTCATCAGCGCCAACCTCGTCGTCACGGCCCTGCTGAGCATCAAGCTCCTGGGCATCCGGCTGACCAAGCCCGAATGGGCGTCGATCGGTGTGGTCTGCTCCGCGCTGGTGCTGCTGGCGACCGCCGCGGGCCACGAGGGCGGCGGTGACGCCGCGCGGTCCACCCACTGGTGGCTGCTGGTCATCTCGGTCGTGCTGATGGGCGGCGGCACGGTGGCCGTACGCCTCATGGGCTCCCGGGCGGCGATCCTGGCCGGTCTGCTGTCCGGCCTCGGCTTCGGCGCGATCGGTGTGGGCGTGCGCGTCCTGGACGGCATCGACCCGTTCGACCTGCCCACCCTGCTCGCGGACCCGGCCCTCTACGCCATCCTCATATCCGGCGCCGTCGGCATGTACCTGCACACGGTCGCCCTCCAGATCGGCTCGGTCAACGGCGCCACCGCGGCGCTGGTCGTCGGCGAGACCGTCCTGCCGGGCATCATCGGCGTCCTCCTGCTCGGTGACAGCTCCCGCCCCGGCTTCGCCTGGGTCGCGGTGCTCGGCTTCCTGCTGGCGGTGACCGGCGCGGTGGCGGTCGCGTGGTTCGGCGAACCGGAGGGCGCGCCGGCGGCGGAGGCGGAAGAGAAGGAACTCCAGCCGGCGTCCGGCGGCTGACACTCCGCCGGACGTACGCGTACGGGCCGGCCGCCTGTCCCCCACGGACCAGGCGGCCGGCCCGTTCCCGTACGGTCAGGAACCGCTCAGCACCACCACGTCGTCGGCGCGGAACACCACGCCCACCCGGTCGCCCGTCTCCGGCGCGTCCCGCAGCCCGCACGCGGCCTCCAGCTCCGGGCCCTGCGCGGGCCGGAGCAGCACCACCACGTGATCGCCCCGGAAGGTCCGCCCGGTGACCGTGCAGGGCAGCCCTTCCGCCTCCGGTGCCAGGCGCACACCGGCGGGCCGTACGAGCAGACGGCAGCGGCCCTCCAGGGTCCCGGCGGGCACCGGGACCTTGCCCCACACCGTGTCGGCGCGCTCCCCGGAGACCGTCGCCCCGACCACGTTGTCGAAACCGAGGAAGCGGGCCACGAACTCCGACGCCGGCCGCTGCCAGACCTCCAGCGGGGTCCCGGCCTGCGCGATGCGGCCGTCCCGCATCACCACGACACGGTCGGCGAGCGCGAACGCCTCGCCCTGGTCGTGGGTGACGGCCAGCACGGTGGTGCCCAGCCGCCCGAAGAGCTCCCGCAGCTCCACCACGAGGCGCTCGCGCAGGCTCCGGTCGAGCTGGCCCAGTGGCTCGTCGAGCATCAGCAGCCGCGGCCGCGGGGCGAGCGCGCGGGCGAGCGCGACGCGCTGCTGCTCGCCGCCCGACAGCGCCGCGACGGGCCGCCGCTGGGCGCCCGGCAGGCCCACCATGTCGAGCAGTTCGGCCACCCGGCGCTCCGCCTCGGCGCGGCCGGTCCCGCGCATGCGCAGCCCGAAGCCGACATTGCCGCCCACGTCCCGCTGCGGGAAGAGCTGGTGGTCCTGGAACATCAGGCCCACCTCACGCCGGTGCGTCGGCACACCGGTCTGGTCGTGCCCGGAGAGGAACACCCGCCCGGCGTCCGCCCGCTGCAAGCCGGCGACCACCCGCAGCAGTGTGGACTTGCCGCTGCCGCTCGGTCCGAGCACGCACACCGTCTCGTGCTCGGCCACCTCAAGGCCGACCGCGTCCAGCGCCGCGCGCTCGCCGAAGCGGACGGTCACGCCGTCCAGTCGCAGCAGGGACATCTAGAACTCTCCCGAACGGTCGGTGCGTACGCGCTCCAGCACCAGCAGCGCCGCCGCGCACACCAGCATCAGGATCGTGCTGAGGGCCATCGCCTGGCCGTAGTTGAGCTCGCCGGGCCGGCCGAGCAGGCGTGCCACGGCCACGGGCAGCGTCGGGTTGTCGGGCCGGGCGATGAAGACGGTCGCCCCGAACTCGCCCAGTGACACGGCGAACGCGAAACCGGCCGCGACCGCCAGGGCGCGGCCCACCAGCGGCAGGTCGACCTCGCGCCAGGCGCGCAGCGGTGAGGCGCCGAGCACCGCGGCGGCCTCGCGCAGCCGGGCGTCCACCGCGCGCAGCACGGGCAGCATGGTCCGCACGACGAACGGCACGCCCACCAGGGCCTGCGCGAGCGGCACCAGGATCCACGACGTGCGCAGGTCCAGCGGCGGCTCGTCCAGGGTGATCAGGAAGCCGAAGCCGACGGTCACCGCGGAGGTGCCGAGCGGCAGCATCAGCAGCGCGTCGAAGCCGCGGACGAGCTTCCCCGCGCGCCGGGTGAGGGCGGCGGCGGCCAGGCCGCCCACGACCACCGCGATGCCGGTGGCCGCCAGCGCGTACGCCAGCGAATTGCCGATGGCCTCCAGCGGGGCGACGACGAACGTCCCGCCGTTGTCCCCCGCCGAGGCGAGGGCGCGGTAGAAGGCCAGGCCGTAGCCGTCCGGGCCGTCGAAGGAGCGCAGGGTGAGGACGACGAGCGGCACCAGCACCAGCAGCGCGATCACGGTCAGCACGGAGCCGAGCAGCGCCCACTGCGCCGCGCCGCGCGGCCTGTGGGCGGTGCGCGCGGCGTCGACGAGCCTCAGGGCGGACTCCCTGCGGCGCACGGTCCGGCCGTGCACGACGAGCAGCACGGCCACCGCGACGAACTGCACGAGCGTGAGCACGGCCGCGGTCGGCAGGTCCAGCAGCTGCGCGGTCTGCTGATAGATCTCCACCTCCAGCGTGGAGTAGCGCGGGCCGCCCAGGATCTGCACGACGCCGAAGGAGGTGAAGGTGAAGAGGAAGACCATCAGCGCCGCGGCGGCCACGGCGGGCGTCAGGGCGGGCAGCGTCACCCGCCGCCAGGCGGCGAACCGGCCCGCTCCCAGCACCCGCGCCGCCTCCTCCTGGCGCGGGTCGAGCTGCGCCCAGAGGCCGCCGACGGTCCGTACGACGACGGCGTAGTTGAAGAAGACGTGGGCGAGGAGGATCGCCCACACCGTGGTGTCCAGGCGCACGCCCCACAGCTCGTCCAGCAGCCCGCCGCGCCCGAGCAGCGCCAGGAACGCCGAGCCGACGACGACGGTCGGCAGGACGAAGGGAACGGTGACCACGGCCCGCAGCAGCTGTTTGCCGGGGAAGTCGAAGCGCGCGAAGACGTACGCGCCGGGGAGCGCGAGGGCGAGGGTCAGCGCGGTGGAGGCGAGGGCCTGCCAGGTCGTGAACCACAGGACGTGGCCGATGGCGGGGTCGGTGACGACCTCGCCGACGCGGCCGAACTGCCAGCGCCCGCCGTCCTTGAGACCGCGGGAGACGATCGCGGCGACGGGATAGGCGAAGAAGACCCCGAAGAAGGCGAGCGGCACGGCCATCAGGCCGAGCCGCACCGCCGTCGGCCGCCAGGGCCGCCGGGACCGCCCGGAGGCGCTCCTGGGGCCCTCGGACGGCTTTGCCGCGACGTCTACTTCAGGACGATCGAGGACCATGCCTTGACCCACTGCTCGCGGTTCTTGGCGATCTTCTCGGGGGCGAGCGTCGCGGGGTCGGTGACCTTCGCGCCGTACTTGGTGAACAGCTCCGGCAGCGCGGCGTCCTCGGCGGCGGGCTTGACGAACATCGTCAGCGGCATGTCCTCCTGGAACTTCCTGCTCAGCAGGAAGTCGACCAGCGCCTTGCCGCCCTCGGTGTTCTTCGCGCCGGACAGCAGTCCGGCGAACTCGATCTGGCGGAAGCACGTGCCGGTCGCGACACCGGTCGGGGCCTCCTTCGGCTCCGGCTTCACATCCATCACCTCGGCGGGCGGGCTGGAGGCGTAGGAGACGACCAGCGGCTTGTCGCCCTTGGCCTTCCGGCCCGCGGCGGAGCCGGAGAAGCGCTGGTTGTACGCCTGCTCCCAGCCGTCGACCACCTCGACGCCGTTGGCCTTGAGCTTCTTCCAGTAGTCCTGCCAGCCGGCGTCGCCGTACTTCGCGATGCTGCCGAGCTGGAAGGCCAGGCCGGGCGAGGACGTGGCGGAGTTCTCCGTGACCAGGAGGTTCTTGTACTCCGGCTTGATCAGGTCGTCGAAGGACTGCGGCGGGGCCAGCTTGTGGCCGGCGAAATACGCGCGGTCGTAGTTGACGCAGATGTCGCCGGTGTCGATCGGGGTGACCCGGTGCCGCGCGGCGTCGAGCTGGAGGTCCTTGGGGACGCGGTCCAGGCCCTTGGCCTCGTACGGCGTGAAGAGGTCCTTGTCCAGGGCGCGCGACAGGAGGGTGTTGTCGACGCCGAAGAAGACGTCGCCCTGGGGGTGCCTGGCGGAGAGGATCGCCTGGTTGACGGCCGCTCCGGCGTCACCGCTCTTGACCGTCTTGACGGTGTAGCCGCTCTGCTTCTCGAAGTCCTTGAGCACGCTGTCCGAGATCTGGAACGAGTCGTGCGAGACCAGGGTGACGGTCTTGCCGCCGTCGGTCCCGCCGGAGCCGCCCGAGCCGCAGGCGGCCAGCGCGGGCAGGCCGAGCGCGACGGCGGCCGCCGCGCCGAGGGCACGCCGGAGGTTGGTGTTCATGGTGCGTCTGACTCCCTACGCCGGTATGACCCGGATCAGGTCCGAGGGTCTGCGGCCCGTGCCGCACTCTCAGCGCTCTCGCGCTCCCCTGTCGGATTGTTCATTTGTGCGTTCGTTTGTGCGCTCGAAGGCGCGAAGGCACCGTATCAGTGCCGCCCCGGGACCGCGCTCAGCGCTCGGCCGCCGCCAGCTGCCCGCAGGCGCCGTCGATCTCCTGGCCGCGGGTGTCGCGAACGGTCACCGGCACGCCGTGCGCGGCGATCGCCTGGACGAACGCCCGCTCGTCCTCCGGCCGGGAGGCCGTCCACTTCGAGCCCGGGGTGGGGTTGAGCGGGATGAGGTTGACGTGCACGCGCTTGCCCTTGAGGAGCCGGCCGAGCAGGTCACCGCGCCACGCCTGGTCGTTGATGTCGCGGATCAGGGCGTACTCGATGGAGATGCGGCGGCCCGACTTCTCCGCGTACTCCCAGGCGGCGTCGAGGACCTCGCGGACCTTCCAGCGGGTGTTGACCGGCACCAGGGTGTCGCGCAGCTCGTCGTCGGGCGCGTGCAGCGAGACCGCGAGGCGGCACTTGAAGCCCTCGTCGGCGAAGCGGTGCATCGCGGGGACCAGGCCGACGGTGGAGACGGTGATACCGCGCTGGGAGAGGCCGAGGCCGTCCGGCTCGGGGTCGGTGAGCCGGCGGATGGCGCCGACGACCCGCTTGTAGTTGGCGAGCGGCTCGCCCATGCCCATGAAGACGATGTTGGACAGGCGCGCGGGCCCGCCGGGCACCTCGCCGTCGCGCAGCGCGCGCATGCCGTCCACGATCTGGTGCACGATCTCGGCGGCCGACAGATTGCGGTCGAGACCGGCCTGGCCCGTGGCACAGAACGGGCAGTTCATCCCGCAGCCGGCCTGGGAGCTGATGCACATGGTGACCCGGTCGGGATAGCGCATCAGCACCGACTCGACCAGCTTGCCGTCGTGCAGCCGCCAGAGGGTCTTGCGGGTGGTGTCGTCGTCGCACGAGATGTGCCGGACGACACTCATCAGCTCGGGCAGCAGCTCGGCCGCGAGCTTCTCGCGGGAGGCGGCAGGGATGTCGGTCCATGCCGCGGGGTCGTGCGCATACCGGGCGAAGTAGTGCTGCGACAGCTGCTTCGCGCGGAACGGCTTCTCGCCGATCGCGGCAACCGCCTCGCGGCGCTCGGCGGGCGAGAGGTCGGCAAGGTGCCGCGGGGGCTGCTTGGCCCCGCGCGGCGCGACGAAAGTGAGTTCTCCAGGTGCAGGCATGGTCCTACCAGTGTCGCAGACGTGCGGAGAGGGGCCCGCCGTCCTGTGGACAACGAGCCCCTCACCGAGAAAAGCGCAGGCCGGAGCCCTACGCGCTGCCGACGAAGATCACCATCAGCAGCCATACCACGGGGGCGGTGGGCAGCAGGGAGTCCAGCCGGTCCATGATCCCGCCGTGGCCGGGCAGCAGGGCGCCCATGTCCTTGATGCCCAGGTCACGCTTGATCATGGACTCGCCGAGGTCGCCCAGCGTGGCGCTGACCGCGACGGCGAGGCCGAGCAGCAGGCCCTGCCACCACTGCCCGTCGTCGATCAGGAAGCGCATGCACAGCGCGCCCGCCACCATGGCGAACAGGACGGCCCCCAGCAGGCCCTCGCGCGTCTTGCCGGGGCTGATGCGCGGCGCCAGCTTGCGCTTGCCGAACTTCCAGCCCACCGCGTACGCACCCGTGTCGCTGACGACCGTCAGGATCAGGAAGGTGAGCACTCGCCACGCGCCGTCGCCCGCGGCCAGCATCAGGGCCACGAAGGTGGCCAGGAAGGGCACGTAGAACGCGGCGAAGATGCCCGCCGTGACATCCCTGAGATAGCCGTCCGGCGGCTCGGGCATCCGCCACACCAGCACGGCGAGCGCGCTGAACGCCATGGCCACCCACGCGCCCTCGGCACCGCTCGCGTAGCCGGCGATGACCATGGCGGCACCGCCGAGCGCGAGCGGCACCAGCGGGGCCTTGATCGCCTTCCGCTCGGCCAGGCGGGAGGTCAGCTCCCACAGCCCGACGACGACGGCGACGACGATCACGCCGAGGAAGACGGGCTTGTAGATGAACAAGGAGGCGAGAATGACCGCGCCGAGGCCCAGTCCCACCCCTATCGCGGCCCGGAGATCGCGGCCGGCGCTCTTCTTCCCGGCCTTGGGCGCCTGGGGAACTGCAGGCTCCGGGGCAGAATCCTGGGGCCGGATGTCGGGCTCCTGTTCATCACGGAACAGGGGGCCGCGCAGGTGGGCGGCCCCCTCGTCACGGTCGTCCTGGTCTCCGCCTGAGGAGGGCACGATGGGCATGGGCCGAGTCTGCGCCGCGGCGCCCGCCTCATGCACAGGACCCGCCGAGCCCGGGCGCACGTCCCCTCCGAGCGAGGGGGAGGGTCCGCGGTCGGTGGACCCCCAGTACCCGGCGCTCGACGGGGCCCCCCAGGATGTGTCGTTCATCAGACCTCGAGGAGCTCGGCTTCCTTGTGCTTGAGCAGCTCGTCCACCTGCGTGACGTACTTCGCGGTGGTGTCGTCGAGCTCCTTCTCCGCGCGGCGCACCTCGTCCTCGCCGGACTCCTTGTCCTTGACGAGCTTGTCGAGGGTTTCCTTCGCCTTACGGCGGATGGCGCGGATCGAGATCTTCGCGTCCTCGCCCTTGCCGCGCGCGACCTTGATGTACTCCTTGCGGCGCTCCTCGGTCAGCTGCGGGAACGTCACCCGGATGATGCTGCCGTCGTTGCTCGGGTTGACACCGAGGTCCGAGTCGCGGATGGCCTGCTCGATGTTGCGCAGCGCGCTCTTGTCGAAGGGCGTCACGACGGCCATGCGCGGTTCCGGCACCGAGAAGGACGCCAGCTGGTTGATCGGCGTCAGCGCGCCGTAGTAGTCCGCCACGATCTTGTTGAACATCGCGGGGTGCGCACGCCCGGTGCGGATCGCCGCGAAGTCTTCCTTGGCGACCACAACGGCCTTCTCCATCTTCTCCTCGGCCTCGAGGAGGATCTCTTCGATCACCACTTGCTCCTGGTGTTATCAGTAAGCAGAGCCTCGCCCCTGCGCGCGTCTTCTCCTGCACGGTGTCCGACCGGCAGGCAGTTGTCCATCCCCGTGCCGGGGTCTTCCCACGGCACGGTGTTGCCGTCCCTGGGCAGCGTGATCGCCCAGGCCGGCGGTTGTCCGGGCCGTCAGGCCCGCGTGCTCTGGTCGCTCACGAGCGTGCCGATCTTCTCACCCTTGACCGCACGCGCGATGTTGCCCTCGGCGAGCAGCTCGAAGACGAGGATCGGCACCTTGTTGTCCATGCACAGGGAGATGGCGGTGGCGTCGGCGACCTTGAGGCCGCGCGAGAGCACCTCGCTGTATTCGAGGGCGTCGAACTTCACCGCGTCGGGGTTCTTCTTCGGGTCGGAGTCGTAGACCCCGTCGACACCGTTCTTGCCCATCAGGATCGCCTCGGCGTGGATCTCCAGGGCGCGCTGGGCGGCGGTGGTGTCGGTGGAGAAGTAGGGCATGCCCATACCGGCGCCGAAGATGACGACGCGGCCCTTCTCCAGGTGGCGCACCGCGCGCAGCGGGATGAACGGCTCGGCGACCTGGCCCATGGTGATGCCGGTCTGCACCCGCGTCTCGACGCCTTCCTTGACCAGGAAGTCCTGGAGGGCGAGCGAGTTCATCACGGTGCCGAGCATGCCCATGTAGTCCGAGCGGGCACGGTCCATGCCGCGCTGCTGGAGCTCGGCGCCGCGGAAGAAGTTGCCGCCGCCGATGACGACGGCGATCTCGTAGCCCTCGCGGACGACTGCCGCGATCTCACGAGCGATGGCGTGCACGACATCGGGGTCGACACCGAGGCCCCCGCCGCCGGCGAATGCCTCGCCGGACAGTTTGAGCATAAACCGACGGCGTTTGCCGTGGTCGTCGCTTTTGTCGTCGGCTGCCGGCCGGGCGTCCGCACCCTGATTCATTGGAGATCTCCTCGTGCACATACGAAGAAGGCCATTGCCGGATGGGTCTTTATCAGATCCCTTGACGGCAATGGCCTCCTCGTCACATCAGCGGCCGACCGGTGGAGGGTCGGCTGCGTACGACCCTAGCGGGTCGCAGGTCATTCGCTGCCCTGCTGACGGCTCAGGCGCCGACGCGGATGCGCGAGAAGCGCTTCAGCGTGACACCGGCCTCGTCCAGAACCTTCTGGACGGTCTTCTTGTTGTCCTTGGCGAACGCCTGCTCGAGAACGGAGTTCTCCTTGACGAAACCGGTGACGCGACCCTCGATGATCTTCGGCAGGGCGGCCTCGGGCTTGCCCTCCTCGCGGGCGGTGGCCTCGGCGACACGGCGCTCGTTCTCGAGCACGTCGGCCGGGATGTCCTCGCGGGAGAGGAACTTCGGCGCGAACGCGGCGATGTGCTGCGCGACGTCCTTGGCGACCTCGGCGTTGTCCTTGTCGAGCTCGACCAGGACGCCGACCTGCGGCGGGAGGTCCGCGGCGGTGCGGTGCATGTACGCGGAGACGAAGCCGTCGGCGAAGCGCGCGAAGCGGTCGACGACGATCTTCTCGCCGAGCGTGGCGTTGGCCTCGTCCACGAACGCCTGGACGGTCTTGCCAGCCTCGATCTCGGACGCCATGAGCGCCTCGAGGTCCGCCGGAGCGGTCTTGGCGACGTGGGCGGCCAGCGCCGCGGCGACCTCGTTGAACTTCTCGCCCTTGGCGACGAAGTCGGTCTCGCACTTCAGCTCGACGAGCACACCGGAGGTGTTGTCGTCGGCGATGACCGAGACGACGGCACCGTTCGAGGTGGTGCGGCTCTCGCGCTTGGCCACGCCCTTCAGGCCCTTGACGCGGACGATCTCGACGGCCTTGTCCAGGTCGCCGGCAGCCTCGTCCAGCGCCTTCTTGCAGTCCATCATGCCGGCGCCGGTGAGCTCGCGGAGCTTCTTGACGTCAGCGGCGGTGAAGTTCGCCATGGTGAATCTCTCTCGGAAGTCGTTGTGACTACGGGTGCGCGACGGGGGCGGCGCGCTCGCGCCGACCCCCGCCGTCATCTACCGCGACTGAGTTGTCAGGCCTGCTCGTCCGTGGCCGGCTTCTCGGCCTCGGCGGCCGGAGCCTCAGCGGCCGGAGCCTCGGTGTCGTCAGCCTTCTTCTCGCCCTCGAGCAGGTCGCGCTCCCACTCGGCGAGCGGCTCGCCGGCGGCCTTGTCGGCCTTGGCGTCACCGGTGGCGGCACCGGAGCGGGCGATGAGGCCCTCGGCGACGGCGTCGGCGATCACGCGGGTGAGCAGCGTGACGGAACGGATCGCGTCGTCGTTGCCCGGGATCTTGTAGTCGACCTCGTCGGGGTCGCAGTTGGTGTCGAGGATCGCGACGACCGGGATGCGCAGCTTGCGCGCCTCACCGACGGCGATGTGCTCCTTCTTGGTGTCCACGATCCAGACGGCGCTGGGCACCTTCTGCATCTCGCGGATGCCGCCGAGGGTCTTCTCCAGCTTGCTCTTCTCGCGGGAGAGGACGAGCAGCTCCTTCTTGGTGAGGCCGGAGGCGGCCACATCCTCGAAGTCGATGAGCTCGAGCTCCTTCAGGCGCTGCAGGCGCTTGTAGACGGTCGAGAAGTTGGTGAGCATGCCGCCCAGCCAGCGCTGGTTGACGTACGGCATCCCGACGCGGGTCGCCTGCTCGGCGATGGCCTCCTGGGCCTGCTTCTTCGTGCCGACGAACATGATGGAGCCACCGTGCGCGACGGTCTCCTTGACGAACTCGTAGGCGCGGTCGATGTACGACAGCGACTGGAGCAGGTCGATGATGTAGATGCCGTTGCGCTCCGTGAAGATGAAACGCTTCATCTTCGGGTTCCAACGACGGGTCTGGTGACCGAAGTGGACGCCGCTCTCCAGCAGCTCCCGCATCGTGACGACGGCCATGGCCGCGCTCCTTGAAATACTCGGTTCCACGGCGGCCGGGCGGCCGCCGCTCCTGACGCCCCGACGTGCCCGCCGTGAAAGGTGCCCTTGCGAGGGACCGTTCCGCGGACCGAGAGACACGGCCACCGGGCTGCCCGAAAGGGACTGACGCGCCGGTAGCGGGGCGTGCGAAGTCGATCCGGTGACCCGGATCGCCATGAGAAGTGTACGGGACCCGGGAAGGCCCGGGTGACGACGTTGTGCACAACCCGCGAGTAGTCCACAGATCCTGGTCAAGATCCCCACGAATCGGCGCCGTGCGTCACGGTTCTCCCATGCGATCTTCCACACGACGCTCCACCGCCGCGGTCACGGCGGTCCTGAGCGTCTTACTGGCCGTGACGGCGCTCATCGTCTGCGTCGTCACACGCTTCACCTGGGCCCCGCGCCCCACGGCCCCGGCACCGCTCACGGCCGCCGCACCGCTCATGGCCACCATCGTGACCGCCGCCGCCACGGGCCCTCCCCGGGCCGACGGGGCGACGGGCGACCGGGCCTGGCCGGTCTCCGGGGCGCATGGCGGCCGCCCCTTGATCGTGCGGGCGTGGGACCCGCCCCCGGTGCGCTGGGCCGCGGGCCACCGCGGGGTGGACCTCGCCACCAGGGCGGGGCAGCCGGTGCGCGCGGCCGCCCCCGGGACGGTGTCCTTCGCGGGCACGGTCGCGGGACGGGGAGTGGTGGCCGTCGCCCTGTCCGGCACGGGCGACCCACCGCTGCGGATCACCTACGAGCCGGTGCGGCCGAGCGTCCGGGAAGGGGATCAGGTGGCCGCGGGAGCGCCGGTGGGCACCGTGTCGGCCGGCCCCTTCCACTGCCCGGCGGGCTGCCTGCACTGGGGGCTGCTCCGCGGGGACACCTACCTCGATCCCCTGACGCTGCTGCCGCCGTGGATGCTCCGCCGCCCGCCCTCCCGGCTGCTGCCGCTCACCGGCCCGCTCGGGGCGCTCCTCTCGCGGGTCTCAGCCCCGGACCCCGCGCAGGGCCATGGAAACGGCCGCCTCGGTGATGCGGTGCGGCTCCTCGGCCGCGCCGAGCTCGATGCGGCGGACCGCGGCGTCGACCACTCCCTGGAGGAGCATCGCGGCGAGGCGGGGCTGCTCATGGCCGAGAGCGACCAGGGCCTCGACGACCATCGCCACCAGTCCGCCGTGCGCGGCGCGGATCTTCTCCCGGGCGCCGGGGTCCAGCTCACCCGCGGAGATCGCGACCACGGCACGGTGGCGCCGGTCGCCGACCAGGGCCAGTTGCCGGCGCACATACGCCTCGATCTTCGCCTCAGGGGTCTCGGCGCGCTCCATGGCGGCCTCCACCTCGGCGGCCCAGACGGGGAAGTCGACGGCACACAGCTCCTCGACCACCGCCGCGCGCGACCGGAAATACTCATAGACGGAGGAGCGTGCCAGCCCGGTGCGCTCGGCCAGCGCGGGGAAGGTCAACGCCTCCGTTCCGCCTTCGGACAGCAGGGAGCGTGCGGCGTCCAGCAAGGCGTCGCGCTGCATCGTCCGGTGCTCGGCCACTGAGGCCGCTCGAATCCTGGGCACGCCTCCACTTTACGGATATCCACTGACCTGGACGACGCCGACGGCACGTTTTCCCACGGGACCGCGCCCGGGCGGGCCCGCGAAGAGGTCCTGCGAAGACCGGGGCGCGCCACACGGCGCGCGGCGGCCTCTCGAAAGGTCCGTGCGAAAGGTTCGTGCGAAAGGTCCGTGGCGGCCGGTGAGCCCGGTCAGCGTCCTATGTCCGCGAGTTTCGCCCTCAACTGGAGGACCGATTTGGTGTGGATCTGACTGACCCTGCTCTCCGTGACACCGAGCACATGGCCGATCTCAGCGAGGGTGAGGCCCTCGTAGTAATAGAGCGTGACCACCGTCTTCTCCCGCTCGGGAAGGGTGTTGATCGCGCGGGCGAGCAGCCGGCGCAGCTCGCGGTCCTCGGCCACCTCGACGGGGTCGTCCGCGGCGGTGTCCTCGAGCGTGTCCATCAGGCTCAGCCGCTCACCGCCCTCGGCGCCGACGTGCAGCAGATCCTCCAGTGCCACGACGTTGGCCAGCGACAACTGGCTGAAGACGCTGTGCAGTTCCTCGACGGCGATACCCATCTCCGCCGCCACCTCGGCCTCGGAGGGCGTACGGCGCAGCGCCGCCTCCAAGGTGGCGTACGCGCGCTCGACGGCACGCGCTTTCTGGCGGACCGAGCGCGGGATCCAGTCCAGGGCGCGCAATTCGTCGATCATCGCGCCACGGATACGGGTGATGGCATAGGTCTCGAACTTGATCTCGCGCGTGGGGTCGAACTTCTCGATGGCGTCGATGAGTCCGAAGACCCCGGAGGAAACGAAGTCCGCCTGCTCGACATTGGGCGGCAGACCGACGCTGACCCGCCCCGCCACATACTTCACCAGCGGCGAGTAGTGGAGGATCAATTGCTCCCGCAGCCGGTCGTCGCCCGTGGCCTTGTACGACCGCCACAGCTCATCGAGCGTCGAGGGTGCGGGAGGGCGCACGGGCCCGCGTGCTGCCGGCGGTGCCGCCGCGCGATCGGACCCGGAGGTGTGCTGGGGCATTCGTCGTCTTGAGCCGTTCTGCTGTGACGTGAATGGAGACGTGACATGAATGGGGATGTGAATGGAGTGGTACGAATGGCTGGATTCCCGTGAGCGTAGCGTGACTGACGCACTGCGGTGCGCGAGGAAGCCCCCTTCGGTCGATATGCGGATACGTTCCCTGGCCGCGCTCCCGAAGTGCGGCTGCCGGAGGTCGCCCGGCGGTCGCGGCGGGTCGGCCGTATCGGCTCCCGCGGTCACCCCCTTAACCCTTTCACCCGATCGCCCCAGGTCAAGAACCGCCTCGCCGCACGGAGGGGCGCCGTCCGGGGGGCTTGCCGGTGCCGGATGTTGACGTCGGGCCGGTCAACTTCCAGTGATCACCGCAGCGTTCGACGAAGCCGAGGGCCTGAAGTTCGTGGAGGTGGTGGAGGGTCCGGTCCCGGTCGCGGCCCGCTTCGCGGGCGATGAGCTCGCGGTCGCCGCCCACTCCTCCGGGCACCGCTTCGAGCACCGCGGCCAGCGCGGGAGTGAGCAGGTCCCGGGGCACGACGGGGCCGCGCCGCTCGGGGGCGAGCTCGCCCATTCCGCCGACCAGTTCGGCGATCTCGGCCGCGTCGGTCACCAGGCAGGCGCCCTCGCGCAGGAGTTCATGGACGCCCGCCGAGAGCCCCGAGGTGACGGGGCCGGGAATGCCCATCGTGTGACGGCCGAGATCCCGGGCGCGCCGCGCCGTGACCAGGGACCCGCTGCGGTACTGCGCCTCCACGACCACCGTCCCCCGGGTCAACGCCGCGATGACACGATTACGCAGGACGAAGCGGCTGCGCGTCGGATGGCCACCGGGCGGCAACTCGGCCAGCACCAGACCCTGTTCCGCGATCCTGCCGATCAACTCGGTGTGCCCCCGTGGATAGGGCACGTCCACCCCGCAGGCCAGCACGGCCATGGTGGCCCCGCCTGCGGCGAGCGCCCCCCGGTGCGCGGCGCCGTCCACGCCGTAGGCGGCGCCCGAGACGACCGCCCAGCCGAGCTCGGCGAGCCCGGTGCCGAGCAGGGCCGATACATAGGAGCCGTAGTCGGTGCAGGCCCGGGCGCCGACGACGGCGACGGACCGCAGGGCCCACAGCCGGAGGTTGGCCCCTCCCCGCGCCCAGAGACCGATGGGCCGGGCGTCACCGAGATCGTTCAGCTGGGCCGGCCATTCCCGGTCGCCGGGGCAGAGGAAGCGGCCGCCCAGTTCGGCGACGATGCCGAGGTCACGGCGTGGGTCGAGCGCCGCCGCCCGCGCCCGGCAGCCCGCGAGCCGCTCCTTCCCGGCGCCTGGGGGCGGCGGTCCCGCTCCGGTCAGGCCCCGCACCAACTCCTCGGCGCCCAGCTCGCGCAGCCACCGCCCCACCCTCTCGTCACCCGGTTCGGTGAGCCGCGTCAGCGCCACGCGGGCCAGCCGCTCCCCGAGGCCGGGCGCGGGCTCCTCCGGCACCAGCGGCTCCGACGACTCGGACGACTCCGGCAGTTCCGGCTCCGGGCTCCTCGGCCCCGGCCCGGCCCCCGGTCGTCCGCCTCCGCCACCCGGCCCCTCCCCCGCTCTCCGGCGGCCGCGCATCAGCTCGCTCCCGCCGCGGCCGGGACACCTCTGATGACGCCCGTACGCAGATACAGGGCCTGGGCCACGTCCTCGGCGTCCGGGCGGTCGTGTCCGGCGAGGTCGGCGACGGTCCAGGCGACCCTGAGGACCCGGTCGAGGCCCCGGGCCGTCAGCATGCCGCGCTCCATGTCGCGTTCGGCCTCGGCGAGGGCTCCTGGAAGGGGGTGCCATCGGGTCCGCAACTCGTGGCCCGGCATCTCGCCGTTGGTGCTCCACGGAGTGGCCCGGTACCGGGCGGCAGCGCGCTCCCGTGCCTCGCGCACCCGTGCGGCCACCGTCTCGGTGCTCTCCGACCCGTCCTGGCCGGTGAGTTCGGCACGGGTCACCGCCTCCACCCTGACGCGCAGATCGACCCGGTCCAGCAGCGGGCCGGACAACCTGGCCTGATAGCGGCGGATCGCGGTCGGCGAGCACGCGCACTCCTCCCCGAGCTGCGAGTGCCGCCCGCAAGGACAGGGATTCGCGGCCAGGGCCAGCAGGAACCGCGCGGGCATCTGCATCATGCCCGCCGAGCGCGCCACCACGACGCGCCCCGCCTCCAGCGGCTGCCGCAAGGCGTCCAGCGCCCGTCCGCTGAACTCCGCGGCCTCATCCAGAAACAGCACACCTCTGTGAGCCAGGGACACCGCGCCGGGCCGTGGGAGGCCGACGCCGCCGCCCACGAGTGCCGCCATTGTCGCCGAGTGGTGAGGAGCGCAGTACGGCGCGGTGTCCACCAGCGGCTTGCCGGGTGGCAGGACACCGGCGACGGAGTGCACCGCCGTGACCTCCAGGGCCTCCTGGGGCGTCAGCGGCGGCAGCAGGCCGGGGAGCCGCTCGGCCAGCATCGTCTTGCCCGCGCCCGGCGGGCCCTTGAGATAGAGGTGGTGGCCGCCCGCGGCCGCGACCTCCAGCGCCTTGCGGGCGAGGTGCTGGCCCGCCACCTCCGCCATGTCGGGGACGTGGCGCGCGGCGCCGACCCCGCAGAGCACGCCCGTGCCGATCCCGGCCCCGGCGACCGACAGGCCCGCGAGGGCCGGATCCGGCCGTCCCTCCTCATCCGGTGCCTCCTCCGGCACGGGCTCGTCCGAGAGCACCGCGATCAGCTGCCGCAGGCTGCGGACTCCGAGGACCGAGACATCGGGCACCAGGGACGCCTCCGCGGCCGTCTGCTCGGCGACGACCACCTGGCGGTAGCCCGCGTCGGCGGCGGCGAGCACCGCGGGCAGCACCCCGCGGACCGGCCGGACCCGGCCGTCGAGGCCGAGCTCGCCGATCATCATCAGGTCGGCGATCTGGCGGGGGTCGATCCGCTCGGCGGCGGCCAGCACCGCGCAGGCCACCGCGAGGTCGAAGCCGCTGCCGCCCTTGGGGACCGACGCCGGGCTGAGCCCCACCGTCAGCTTCTTCTGCGGCCACTCCGCCCCGGAGTTCACCACCGCGGAGCGCACCCTGTCGCGGCTCTCCTGCAAGCTCTTGTCCGGCAGGCCGACCAGCGTGAAGGCGGCGATCCCCGGCTCCAGACCGGCCTGGACCTCGACCACCACGCCCTCGACCCCGACCAGGGCCACCGAGCACGTACGGGCGAAGGCCATCACGCCACCCCCTTGGCGTGCTCCACGACGGGGGCTCCCCGGCCGGGGACGACCACACCCACGAGGTCGATCCGCAGCCCGCCCGGCGGTGGCGGCCCGCCGTGTCTCTCCAGCCAGCGCCCGGCGAGCGTGCGCAACCGGCTGGCCTTCACCGCGCGGACCGCGGCCATCGGGTGTTCATAGGGGCCCGCGCGCCGGGTCTTGACCTCGCAGACCACCAGGGCGTCACCGTCCGACGCGACGATGTCGATCTCGCCGTCCCGGCAACGCCAATTGCGGTCCAGGATCCTTATCCCGGCCTCCCTGAGCCGGCGCGCCGCCAGCTCCTCGCCGTAACGGCCGAGCGCCTGGCGCGCCAGCCCCTCGCGGGGTACGGCGGGCTTCGCGGCCGGCGCCCCTGCCGTCGGCACGGCGGGCTTCTCCGGCCCCGCGGGCCGCTGTGATCGAAGCATGGTCACCACCTCCGGCACCGACTGTGCCGTGACCGCGCCCCGCTATTGGATCTTGGTGGATAACCCGCCGGTTGTGGATAACTCAGCCACCCGGGAGGTCGAGATCGCTCTTGTTGAGCTCCTCGATGTTCACGTCCTTGAAGGTGAGCACCCGCACCTGTTTGACGAACCGGGCCGGCCGGTACATGTCCCACACCCAGGCGTCGGCCATCGAGACCTCGAAGAAGACCTCGCCCTGGACGGAGTGCACCTGCATCTCGTAGTCGTTGGTGAGATAGAAACGCCGCTCGGTCTCGATCACGTATTTGAACAGACCGACGACATCGCGGTACTCCCGGTAGAGCTTCAGCTCCATCTCGGTCTCGTACTTCTCGAGGTCCTCGGCGCTCATGGCATGTTCCCCTTCAGCCGTGCGTCCCCCTATTGTGCGTCAGGCCCGCTCCGTCTCCAGGAGCACCGGCGTACTCGGGGGTCCTTCGTCGAGCAGCGTACGCAGCAGCTCGGCGAGCCTGGTCGGGTACACCGTCTCACGGGTCGCGAGGAGTTCCCCGCACGTCCACCAGCGCAGCCCCGTGACGCTGCGCCGCTCCAGCTCCGTACCGCCTCCGGTCCACACCGCGGCCTGCCGGGTGCGGGCCAGGTAGTAGCACTCGTCCTGCTCCCAGCGGCGTCCGTCGAAGGGGAAGGAGCAGCTGCGCCGCCACAGCACCGGGCCCAGCTCGATGCCGGTGACGCCGGTCTCCTCGGCCAGCTCCCGGCGGGCCGCCTCTTCCCAGGTCTCGTCGCCCTCCAGCCCGCCGCCCGGCGTGAACCACCAGGTGGTGCCGGGGTCGTCGGGCTCGAAGCCGTGGAGCAGCAGCACCCGGTCCTCCGGGTCGAGCAGGATGACCCGCGCGGCCCTGCGCGGCCCCGTGCCCGGTGATTCGGACAACAGCACCTCACCCGACACCCGCTGTCACTCCCTTCCCGCTTCCCGGACCGCCGGAGCCACCGTTCCGCCCGGCCCCGCCCCGTGGCGCCAGGCGGCGCGCCATCGGCCCGTACGCCGCGCCGCCCAGGATGAGCACCGCGCCGGCGATCACCGAGGCCAGCACCAGGGGCAGCGGTCCGGGGCGGGACGTGCCGCCCGGCAGCGCGGCGAACGCCTGGGGTCTGTCCATCATCCCCCAGCTGCCCATCGGCCAGGCGATGGCGTCCACCCGCCCCTTCACCGCGGAGGCGGGCACCGCGCCGTGCGTGGCGTCGGACAGGTGGGAGCGGGAGTCGATCGAGGTCGTGCGGTGGTCGCCGATGAGGAAGAGCTGCCCTTCGGGCACGGTGGCCGAGAAGGGCATGACCGACGCCGGGCTCCCGGCCGCCAGATAGGTCTCGTCGACCGGCTTGCCGCCGACCGTCATCCGGCCCTGCCGGTCGCAGCACTCGATCTTGTCGCCGCCGACGCCGACGACGCGCTTGAGCATGGGCACATTGCCCCAGACCTTGTCCTTGAAGACCACGACGTCCCCGCGCCGCACCTCGCTGCCGTCGACGCGCTCGGCGAGCACCCGGTCGCCGCGCGCGATGGTCGGCTCCATCGAGTCGGTGGGGACGGTGTACGGCTGGTACAGCACGGCTCCCCAGACGAATCCGCCGAGGAAGAGCACACAGCCGACGGCCACGGCCAGCCCGGACAGCACCCTGCCCGCGCGGCCGTGGCCGTCGTCGTCACGTCCCGCTGCGCTCATTCCGGCTCCCGCCCCCGTAAAGATCGGATTCCGCATGCCCCGAGGCATGGGATCGCACCTTACCGGGCGGTACGGACGTGAGTCAGCCCTTCGGTCCGGTCTTCCCGATGATCCTGCGGCGGCGCCACAGCACCAGCGGCACCGCGCCCGCGAGACCGAGCGCGGCGGGTGCCGCCGCGGCGGCGGCGTTCAGGCCGGACTGGTCGAAGGTGCCGGGCACCGAGAGAAAGGACCAGCGGTCGATCGGCCAGGCGACGCTGAAGGCGCGGCCCACGACGTCCTTCACCGGCACCGTGCCGTTGTACAGATCCGGGTGGTAACGGGAGTCCAGCGAGTCCTGGCGGTGGTCACCCATCACCCAGATGTGGTCCTTGGGGACCTTCACCGGGGCGAACGGCTTGTCGTCGCACGGGGAGTTGCCCTGGAAGATGTACGACTTCTCGTCGAGCGCCTTGCCGTTGACCTTCACCGGACCACCCTGGCCCTGGCATTCCACGGTGTCGCCGCCGACCGCGATGACCCGCTTGATGAGGTCCTTCTCCTCGGCCGACGGCATCAGGCCGATGAAGCTCAGGACCTTTTGCACACCGCGCCCGAGAGGGCCGGAATTCTGCTGCTGGGTATCGGGGCCGAGCCAGCTCTGGTCGCCCTTGCCCGGGTCGTGGAAGACGACCACTTCGCCCCGCTCGGGCTTGGACCCGAACCAGGGAGTCAGCTTGTCCACCAGCACCCGGTCGCCCCGCTGAAGGGTGTTCTGCATCGAATCGGAAGGAATCGAGAACGCCTGGACGAGGAAAGTCTTGATGAACAGGGCGAGCAACAGGGCGATGCCGACGAGGATCGGCAGCTCTTTCCAGAAGGACCGCTGCTTCTTGGCCTGCCGTCCACCCGGCTCCTCGGCGTCGCCGGGGGCCGCTTCGTCGTTCTCCGGGTTCACCGGTCCGTCCGCCGCCTCCCGGGACGCCTGGGCCGACCGGGCCGCCTGGGACGAGGCGGCATCCTCCGGCGCGCCGCCCCCGGGTGACTCATCGGTCCCTCCGGGTCGTTTCTCGGGCTCTCCATGACCGGAACGTGCGCCGACCGCCAAGTCCCCCACATCCGCTCCTCTCTCCACTCTGCCGCCTGTCGTACATACGACGCAGGCCCACCACTCCCATAACGAGCGGGAGTTCCGCAGGGGTCGGGAGCTGGATCAATCCGTCCTGATCCATGGAGGACACACTATTCGGCGAAGCGCCCGCTCGCGCCCCCGTACGCGGCGCGTCCCCGACCGATGCGAAGGTGTCCCGTTCGGACAGGCTCCGCCAGTGGCCGGACGGCCAGGCGATCACCATCGCCCGCCCCACCACAAGGTTCTCCGGGACGGTGCCCTGCCCGGCTTCCGTCAAGTGGTAGCGGGAATCGGCCGAATCGGAGCGGTGGTCACCCATGACGAAAAGGCGCCCCGCCGGTACCCGTACGGAGAATTCGATCTGGGACGGCGGGTTTCCCGGGTTGATATACGGCTCGTCGAGCGGTGTTCCGTTGACTGTGATTTTGCCGTTCTTGTCGCAGCACTTGACCGTGTCACCGCCGACGGCGATCACCCGCTTGATCAGATCCTGCTCTTTCGCGGAGGGAAGCAGACCGATGAAGGTCAGGAACTGCTTGCCCTGTTTGATGCCCACGGGGTCGTGCCCGGCCGTGGTCCCCTCCCCCGTGTGCCATCCGCCGGGGTCCTGGAAGACCACCACGTCACCGCGCTCGGGCTTGGACCCGAACCAGGGGGTCAGCTTGTCGACCAGCACCCGGTCGCCGATCCGGATCGTCTGTTCCATCGAGCCGGACGGGATCACGAACGCCTGCAGCAGGAAGGTCTTGAGCACCAGGGCGATCAGCAGGGCCACCGCTATGAGGATCGGCACCTCCTTGACCGCGGACCTCCGCCGGCGCCGCGTGACCCGCCGCGCCGCCTTCCGCCGCGCCGCGCGCCCGCCCGTCTCCACGCCCGCGTGCCCGGCGGGCGGGCCCTCGGTGTCCGGCGGGCGCGGCGGACCCGTACGCCCCCGGCTACCCATGCCGCCGCCCGGACGGGTCCGGTACGTCCGCGAAGGTGTCCGGCCCGCGCAGGGAGGTGAGCCGGCCGAACGGCCAGCCGATCCAGTCGGCCCGCCCGACGACCCGGCCGACCGGGACCGTGCCGCCGCCCGGCTCGCCCAGGTGATCGCGCGAGTCGCGGGAGCCGCTCCGGTGGTCGCCCATCACCCAGAGCTTCCCCGGCGGTACGACGATGTCGAAGGGCACGCGCGAGGGCGCGTCCCCCGGGAAGAGGTAGGGCTCGTCGATCGGCCGGCCGTTGACCTGGAGCCGGCCGCGGGCGTCACAGCAGGTGACCCGGTCGCCGCCGACACCGATGACGCGCTTGATGTAGTCGGTCCGCGCCGGGCTCATCAGGCCGACCGATGACGCCCCCTTGCGGATCAGCCCGGTGATCACGTTCTCCGAGGGGGCGTCCTGAACGAACGAACCCCTGCCGTCGAAGACCACCACGTCACCGCGGACCGGCTCGTCGCCGAAGCGGTAGGCGAGCTTGTTGACCAGCACCCGGTCGCCGACCTGGAGCGTGTTCTCCATGGATCCGCTCGGGATCAGGAAGGGCTGGACGACGTAGCTGCTGAGCAGCAGCAGAAAGACCAGGCAGGCGGTGAGCAGCAGGCCGGCCCTGCGCAGCGGTCCGCCGCCGACCAGCCAGCCCCGGATCCGCGCCGGCCGGCTCCGGCCGGGTATCTCCGGCGGAGGCGTCTCCCCGGGAAAACGCGAGGAGCGCGACCCCTGCTCCTCCCCCTGTGCGGGTTCTGGAGAGCGGTCGCGCTCCGAAAGCTGTGCGTCGGTGTCCATCGAGCCGAAAGCTTATCCGGCCGGGCCCGGACTCCGGACGAAAGCTCAGTTGTCGCGCTTCTCCTTGATCTTCGCGGCCTTGCCGCGGAGCTCACGGAGGTAGTACAGCTTGGCGCGGCGGACGTCACCGCGGGTCACCAGCTCGACCTTCTCGAAGATCGGGCTGTGCACCGGGAAGGTGCGCTCGACGCCGACGGAGAAGGAGACCTTGCGGACCGTGAAGGTCTCGCTGACGCCCGCGCCCTGGCGGCGGATGACGACACCCTTGAACTGCTGGATGCGGGAGCGGTTGCCCTCGATGACGCGAACGTGGACGTTCACGGTGTCACCGGGACGGAAGGCCGGGACGTCGGTGCGCAGCGACGCGGCGTTGACGTTGTCGAGCAGGGAGGACATGTTCGTCTGCTTCCTCGCCGATGCCACAGGTCATCAGCGGAATCGAAATGATGCTGGGGTGGTGCATGAGCCGGGCGGACGTCGTTCCCCCTGTGGCAGGGGCGCGCGCCGGGCGCAAGGCAACGGCTTATTCTTCCACGTCCGGGGCCACTCGCCCAAATCGGCCGTCGGGGCCCGGACCCCAGCCCAGGATCGAGAGCATCTCGCGGTCCTTCTTGTCGAAGGCCGCCGGGTCGGTGCGCTCGATCAGGTCGGGCCGGTTCGCGACCGTGCGCCGGAACGCCTCGTCGCGGCGCCAGCGGGCGATCTTGCCGTGGTGGCCGCTCACCAGGACGTCCGGGATGCCCCGGCCGCGCCACTCGGGCGGCTTGGTGTAGACGGGCCCTTCGAGGAGGTCGGCCATGGCGCCGGGGGCGAAGGAGTCGTCGCGGTGGGACTCCGCGTTGCCCAGCACGCCGGGCAGCAGCCGGGCGATGGCCTCGACCATCACCAGGACGGGCGCCTCGCCGCCGGCCAGCACGTAGTCGCCGATGGAGACCTCACGCACGTCGAGGCGGTCGCCGTACTCCTCGATGACGCGGCGGTCGATGCCCTCGTAGCGGGCCGGGGTGAAGACCAGCCACGGCTTCTCGGACAGCTCGACGGCGAGCTGCTGGGTGAACGGCTTGCCGCTGGGCGTGGGCACGACCAGGGTCGGCAGGCCCTCACCGGAGGCGATGACGGAGTCGAGCGCCTCGCCCCAGGGCTCGGGCTTCATCACCATGCCGGGGCCGCCGCCGTAGGGGGTGTCGTCGACGGTGTTGTGCTTGTCGTGCGCCCAGTCCCGCAGGTCGTGGACGCGGACGTCCAGCTGTCCGCGCGCTCGGGCCTTGCCGACGAGCGAGACGTTCAGCGGCTCCAGGTACTCGGGGAAGATCGTGACGACGTCGAGCCGCATCACGCGTCACCCTTCGCCGTGTCGTCCTCGTCCTGAGCGCCGGCAGCGCCGGCAGCCTCCGCCTCGGCGTCGCGGGAGCTCGCGACCTCGGCCTGCTCGCTGTCGATCAGGCCGCGCGGCGGCTCGACGACCGCGCGCTGCGCGTCGAGGTCGATCTCCGTGACGATCTCGGAGACGAACGGGATCATGACCTCGCCGCCGTCGGGCCGCTCCACGATGAAGAGGTCCTGCGACGGCAGATGCGCGATCTCCGTGATCCGGCCGATCACGGTGCCGTCGGCGGTGACGACGTCGAGGTCCATCAGCTGGTGGTCGTAGAACTCCTCGGGGTCCTCGGGGGTCTCCTCGGGGTCCACGTCGGCGATCAGGAGCGTGTTGCGGAGCGCCTCGGCGCCCGTACGGTCCTTGACGCCGGCGAAGCGCAGCAGCAGCCGACCGCTGTGCACCCGCCCGGTCTCGATGGTCAGCGGGCCCACTCCGGCGGGGTCCGTGGCCAGCACGGCGCCCGGCCCGAGCCGCAGCTCGGGGTCGTCCGTGCGCACCTCAACGGTGACCTCACCCTTGATCCCATGGGCGCGGCCGATCCTGCCGACTACCAGCTGCATGCCGTTCCTTCTCTGCTTCTGCTGTACGAAGCTTCTGCTGTACGAACACGACGAGCGAAACGCGACAACGGGCCGGGAGGGGCCATAAGCCCCTCCCGGCCCGTGCCGGTGCTCAATCGCTTCTCAGCGGACCTGGTCCACGTCGACGAGGTCGACGCGGATGCCACGGCCGCCGATGGCTCCCACGACGGTGCGCAGTGCGCGCGCGGTGCGGCCGTTGCGGCCGATCACCTTGCCGAGGTCGTCGGGGTGGACCCGGACCTCCAGCACGCGCCCGCGCCGCAGGTTGCGCGAGGCGACCTGCACGTCGTCGGGGTTGTCGACGATGCCCTTCACGAGGTGCTCAAGGGCCTCCTCGAGCATCCTCAGGCCTCGGTCGACTCAGCGGACTCGGCCGCGGCGGCCTCGTCCTTCTTCTCCGACTTCTTGGCCTTCGGGGTGATGGCCTCACCCTTCGCGGCGCTGTCCTCGAGGCCCTTGGCGAACTCGTCGAACGCGCGACGCTTGTCCTCCTTGGTCTCGGGGAGGAGCATCGGGGCCGGGGCCGGCAGACCCTTGAACTTCTGCCAGTCGCCGGTGACCTTGAGGATGGCCATGACGGGCTCGGTCGGCTGCGCGCCGACACCCAGCCAGTACTGGACACGCTCGGTGTCGACCTCGATGCGCGAGGGGTTCTGCACCGGGTGGTACAGACCGATCTCCTCGATGGCCCGGCCGTCACGGCGGGTACGGGAGTCGGCGACGACGATACGGTAGTGAGGCGAACGGATCTTGCCCAGACGCTTCAGCTTGATCTTGACTGCCACTGGAGTGGTGTCTCCTGGTCTTGACGTGGTTGGGCACAACGAGATGCCACGTGGGGTTGCGGTACTCGGGGTGCCCGATGGACGCGTCAGCCGGAGGAGAGAGGGGTCCTGTGCGACTGTCGAGTACAGCGTCCCATTGTGCCACACCGCTCCAGGTCAGCCGACCGATACGGCCTCGGGGATACGGAAGGGCTGCCCGCAGCCGCCGCACATGATCGGCGCCTGCGCGAGCACGGAAGGCACGACGCGGACGTTACGGCCGCAGTCGCACACCGCCTTGACCCGCACTCCCCCGCCGGAGGAGCCGTGCCGCGCCGCCGGACCCCGGAAGGTGCGCGAGGTGTCGGCGGTGGTGGCGACCGTGTGCGCCTTCAGGGCGCGCTGGAGTCTCTCGATGGTGGGGCGGTAGCGCTTGCGCGCCTCCGGGTTGAGCACGACCAGCGAGAAGCCGCTGCTGGGATGTGGCTCGTCCCCATGGTCGAGACCCAGCTCCTCGGCGATCGCCAGGAAGCGGCGATTGTGGTAGCGGCCCGCGCGTGACGTGTCACGGACACCGCGGGCGGCCGCGATGCCGTGCACTGCCTCGTGCAGCAGCCGTTCGAAGGAGAGCTCGGCGCCGCAGGCGGACGACGACTCCCCGATCAGCGATTCGGGCGCGGCTAGATCCGGCAGCTCGGGGTGGTACCGCTGAATATCGGCCCACGCCTGCGCCAGCTCTGCGGCGAGAACAGGTGGTGTCGTGCTCACGTCGTGACAACGAGCAGGGATGGCCCGGTGTTCCGATACCGGGCCATCCCAAATAATTTGCACGTACCAGTCAGTTTCACGCTCATGCGTCCTGACGAGGGCGGGTGCGCAGATCTATGGAGAACCCGCGCACCTGTTCGCAACATGGGACGTACTGACTCACGAGTAAGCACGCATCAGGGGGCGTGCGCCCCCACGCGCTTCCATGCGCCTGCCCGCCCCGGAGCGATCCATTCCGGCATCGGCGCTCCCCGCGCCGGCCGTGCGCGGCCGACGCGGGGAGCGGCGTGCTCAGTACGCGCGCGCGACGATCGCGATCGTGCCCGGGGCGTCGTCGGCCTCCGGCACCGAGCCGTCCTCGGCGATCAGGCAGCGCACGGACACGGCCTGCTCGGCGAGCTTGGCCTCACCCTCGGGACCGAGGTCCGCCCACGGGATCCGCGCCCAGCCACCGGCGATGGCGGCCTCCGCGGCCTCCTCGATGGTGCGCACGTCGGACGTCAGCGACTCGCGGCGCTCGCGCGACTGGGTCAGCAGCAGCTCCTGGTCCTCCTCCAGGACCTTCGGCAGCAGCGCGACCAGCTCGTCGAGGCGGACCGGCGCCTTGCCGCCGGGGATCCGGCGGGCCAGCATCGCGGTGCCGTTCTCCAGGTCGCGCGGGCCGACCTCGATGCGCACCGGAACGCCCTTGAGCTCCCAGTCCACGGCGCGGCGGCCGAAGGGGGTGTCGGTGCGGTCGTCGACCTGCACCCGGATCCCGGCGGCCTTCAGCTGGTCACCGATCTCGCGGACCTTGGCGATCACAGCGTCGTCACCCTTGATCGCCAGGACGACGGCCTGGACGGAGGCGAGGCGCGGCGGCACCCGCAGGCCGCTGTCGTCGCCGTGCGACATGATCAGACCGCCGACCATGCGGGTCGAGACGCCCCACGAGGTCTGCCAGACCATCTCCTGCTGCCCGTCCTTGGACAGGTAGGAGGTGTTGAACGCCTTGGCGAAGTTCTGGCCGAGCTCGTGGCTGGTGCCCATCTGGAGCGCCTTGCCGTCCCGCATCATGCCTTCGAGCGTGAGGGTGTTGATGGCGCCCGCGAAGCGCTCCTTGGCCGTCTTGCGGCCCAGCACGACGTCGATGCCGAGCACGTTCACCATGAAGTCGTAGTAGACGTCGCGGTGGATGCGGGCCGCGTAGTCACGCGCGTCCTCGTAGGTGGCGTGGGCGGTGTGGCCCTCCTGCCAGAGGAACTCGCTCGTGCGCAGGAAGACGCGCGGGCGCATCTCCCAACGCACCACGTTGGCCCACTGGTTGATGAGCAGGGGCAGGTCGCGGTAGCTCTGCACCCACTTGGAGAAGTACTCGTTGATGATCGTCTCGGAGGTGGGCCGGACGACGACCGGCTCTTCCAGCTCCTTGCCGCCGCCGTGCGTGACGACCGCGAGCTCGGGCGCGAAGCCCTCGACGTGCTCGGCCTCCCGCGTCAGGTAGGACTGCGGGATGAACAGCGGGAAGTACGCGTTGGAGGCGCCCGCGTCCTTGATGCGCGCGTCCATCTCCTGCTGCATGCGCTCCCAGAGCCCGTACCCGTACGGGCGGATGACCATGGTGCCGCGCACCGGGCCGTTGTCGGCCAGCTCGGCCTTGTTGATCAAGTCCTGGTACCAGCGCGGGAAGTCTTCCGCCTGGGGGGTGAGAATGGGAGCCTTTGCCATGGTGCGAATGGTACGGGGCCGATCCACCGGAGCGTGAATCCCCTCCCCGCGCCCACCCGCCCACCGGCGGGCCGCAACCCCCGCTGCCCGTGCGAGAGCGCCCGGCACATGCCATCGTGGGCGGACGGGAACGTTCTCGCGCCACCCCCTGGACTCGGGGACGGAAGCGGAGTTCTCTGGCATACGGGGGTGCTTCACAGCAGCGCGCGCACGGCAGCACATCGGGGGGCCGATTCGGCACACACACGTCTCTCGGCGGATTGGGGCGCTTTCGATGACACCAACGCTCGTGCGGCGGCACCGGCCGTCCGCTGCGTCGCCCGGCTCCCGGGCCCGCGACTGGGCGGAGATCCAGGAACGGATGCTGGTGCCGCTCTACGAAGCGGTGTACCAACGGCTGGAGGTCTCCTCCGGCACCCGGCTGCTCAGCCTGGGCTGCGGCTCCGGGCTGGCCCTGCTGATGGCGTCGGCCCGGGGCGCCACGGTCTGCGGCGTCGACTCCGACCGGCGGCGGCTGGACCTGGCCCGCGAACGGCTGTCCCCCGAGGGCGGCCGCGCCGGACCCGGCGCGCGTCTCGGGCACGGCGGCCCCGAATCCGTCACCGAGCCCGGCACTCCCGCCTTCAACCTCGTCACCGCCTTCGACCCGCTGTACTGCGCGGGCGGCGGCGCCGGCGACCTGGCGGGCGCCCTCGCCAAGGCGGCGGCCTGTGCCGAGTACGGCGCGCCCGTCGTGCTGGCCGGCTGGGGCCCGCAGGAGCGCTGCGCCGCCTCGGGAGCGCTTCGGGTCGCGGCCCGGCTCGCGGACCCCATGTGCGCGCCCTCCCGCTGGCGGCCGAGCGGCCGCGACGACCTGGAGAACCTGGCCCAGCGCGCCGGCCTGCGCCCGGACGGCTCGGGCCGCGTGGCCTGCCCGTACGGCTACGCCGACCTGGGCAGCGCGGTGCGCGGGATGCTCTCGACGGGCGCCTTCGACGCGGCGATCGAGGCCACGGACGAGGAGCAGGTCACCAAGGAACTCTCCGAGGCGCTCCACCCCTACCTGCGCCACGACGGCACCGTGTGGATGCCCAACGTCTTCCGCTATCTCATAGCCCGCGTCTAGCCCGGCCCCGCAGGGGCGTGAGGTCCTGCTGACGTCAGCAGGACCTCACGCTTTCGTACGACGGGATCAGCCCATGAACTTCTTGAACTCGTCGGGGAGTTCGAAGTTCTCCGGCTGCTGGCCCGCGGCGGGCAGGCCCAGCGGGTTGGCCGCCTGCTGCTCGCGGCGCGCGGCCGCGGCCTCCTCCTCGGCCTTGCGCTTCATCGGGTTGCCGCTCTTGCGCTTGCCCTTGGCCTGCTTGACCTGCTTTTTCTTACGGGCCGCGCCGCCGCCCATGCCCGGCATCCCGGGCATCCCCGGCATGCCGCCGCCCTGGGCCATGCGGGACATCATCTTGCGGGCGTCGAAGAAGCGCTCCACCAGATTCTTGACCGCGCTGACGTCCACGCCCGAGCCCTTGGCGATACGGGCGCGGCGCGAGCCGTTGATGATCGTGGGGTCCTGGCGCTCGGCCGGGGTCATCGACTTGATGATCGCGGCGGTGCGGTCGACGTCGCGCTCGTCGAGGTTGTTGATCTGTTCCTTGATCTGCCCCATGCCGGGCAGCATGCCGAGCAGCTTGGAGATGGAGCCCATCTTGCGGACCTGTTCCATCTGGGACAGGAAGTCGTCGAGCGTGAACTCCTTCGGCCCCTTCGCCAGCTTGGCCGCCATCTTCTCGGCCTCGTCCTGGCTGAAGGTCTGCTCGGCCTTCTCGATGAGGCTGAGCATGTCGCCCATGCCGAGGATGCGGGACGCCATGCGGTCCGGGTGGAACGCGTCGAAGTCGTCCAGCTTCTCGCCGTTGGAGGCGAACATGATCTGCTTGCCGGTCACATGCGCGACCGACAGGGCGGCACCACCGCGGGCGTCACCGTCGAGCTTGGAGAGCACCACGCCGTCGAAGCCGACGCCGTCGCGGAACGCCTCGGCGGTGTTGACCGCGTCCTGACCGATCATGGCGTCGACGACGAAGAGGACCTCGTCGGGGCGGACGGCGTCGCGGATGTCCGCGGCCTGCTGCATCAGCTCGGCGTCGATGCCGAGGCGGCCGGCGGTGTCGACGACGACCACGTCGTACTGCTTGGACTTCGCGAACTCGATCGAGTCCTTGGCGACCTGCACCGGGTCACCGACGCCGTTGCCCGGCTCCGGCGCGTAGACCGCGACGCCCGCGCGCTCGGCGACGACGGAGAGCTGGTTGACGGCGTTGGGGCGCTGGAGGTCGCAGGCGACCAGCAGCGGGGCGTGGCCCTGGCCCTTGAGCCAGAAGCCGAGCTTTCCGGCCAGGGTGGTCTTACCGGCACCCTGGAGACCGGCGAGCATGATGACCGTCGGGCCGGTCTTCGCGAAGCGCAGCCGGCGGGTCTCGCCGCCGAGGATGCCGATGAGCTCCTCGTTGACGATCTTGATGACCTGCTGGGCGGGGTTCAGCGCCGCGGAGACCTCGGCGCCGTTGGCCCGCTCCTTGACCTGGCGGATGAACGCGCGGACGACCGGCAGGGCGACGTCCGCTTCGAGCAGCGCGATACGGATCTCGCGGGCGGTGGCGTCGATGTCCGCCTCGGACAGTCGGCCCCGGCTCCGGAGGTTCTTGAATACGTCCGCCAAGCGGTCGGAAAGAGTATCGAACACAGCGCTCGTCGGTCCTCGGGGTCGGGGGCGGGGTGAATCGCCCTCCAGAGTATCTGGCCCCGCCGACCCGGTGTCCTCACCCACCGGATATGACGAACCGGAACGGACAGGACGGGACGGAACAGGAACCGTGCGGCGCCCGGGGTGCTCCCGGGCGGGCGTCGGGAACGGCCGTGCCCACGGCCCCGCTCAGGCCAGTGCCGCCTCCACGGCCCGCGCCACCGCCGTCGCCTCCTCCTCGGGCAGCGGCCCGCCGTCCACCCGCGTCACATAGAAGGCGTCCACCACATGGGCCCCGAGCGTGCTCACGTGCGCGCTCCGCACCCACACCCCCGCGTCCTCCAGGGCCCGCCCGATGCGGTGCAGCAGGCCGGGGGCGTCCTGGGCCCGTACCTCCAGGACCGTCGCGTCCCGTGAGCCACCGGCGGCCACCGTCACCCGCGGCGGCGCGTGCACGCCCCGGCGCCGCCTGGCGTACGCCGCCTCCCGCTCCGCGAGCCGGCCGACGAGGTCCAGGCCGCCGTCCAGGGCCCGTACGAGATCGTTCCGCAGCCGCACGGACTCCGGCAGGGAGCCGAACTCCGCGGCCACCCGCCATCGCAGCAGCAGCGCGCCACCGACCGAGCACAGGTCGGCCGCGCGGACGGTCAGCCGGTGCAGCGCGAGCACCCCGGCGGTCGCGGGCAGCACTCCCGACCGGGTGGGGACGGCGATGGCCAGTTCCACGCCCACCGTGCCCGAACCCTCGCGGGCCTCCTCGCCCTCCGGCCGCTCGCGCAGCTCCAGCACGACGCCTCCGGTGCGCAGCGCCGCGGCCACCAGACGCTCGTGCCCGGCGCCCGGCGGCCCCGTCCGCGTACGGCCCGGGGCGTCGCCCGTGAGCGCGGCCGCGGCGCGGCGGACGAGGCCGGTCACCAGCGAGGCCCGCCAGGCGCTCCAGGCCGCGGGCCCGGTGGCCAGCGCGTCGGCCTCGGTGAGGGCGTGGAGCAGCTCCAGGGTGTCGGTGCGCGCGACGGCGTCGGTGACGGCGCGGATGGTCGCCGGGTCGTCGAGGTCGCGCCGGGTGGCGGTGTCGACGAGCAGCAGGTGGTGGCGTACGAGCGTGGCGAGGGTCTCGGTGTCCGCCGGGCCGAAGCCGAGCCGGGCGGCGATGTCCCGGGTGAGGGCCTCCCCCACCGCGGAGTGGTCGCCGGGGCGGCCCTTGCCGATGTCGTGCAGCAGGGCGGCGACGAGCAGCAGGTCGGGGCGGCCGACGTCGCGCGCGAGGGCGGCGGCCCGGACGGCCGTCTCGATCAGGTGCCGGTCGACGGTCCAGCGGTGCACGGCGTTGCGCTGCGGGCGGCAGCGCACGTGCTCCCACTCGGGCAGCAGGCGCGAGATGAGCCCTTCCGCCTCCAGGGCCTCCCAGACCTCGACGGTGGGAGGGCCCGCGCCGAGCAGGGTGATCAGCGCCTCGCGCGCCTCGTCCGGCCAGGGCACCGGCAGCGGGGCGGCGGTGGCGGCCATCCGGCGCACGGCGTGCGGGGAGAGCGGCAGTCCCGCCTGCGCGGCGGCGGCCGCGGCGCGCAACGGCAGCACGGGGTCGCGCTCGGGCCGTGCCGCACGGGCGAGCACCGCCTCGCCCTCCTGCTCGACGACGCCCTCGGCCAGCGGCAGGCGCTCCGGCTCCACGAATCCCCCGCGGCCGCCGCGCCCGCCGAGGATCCGCCGCAGGCGCGGCCTGGCCGAGCGGGCGCGCAGGACCCGCCCGACCTCGCGCCAGGTGACGTCGGCGGCGTAGGAGACGGTGCGGGCCGCTTCGTAGACCTCGCGCAGCAGGGTGTCGCCGTCGGGGAGGCCGATGGCGGCGGCCACTTGGTCCTGCTCCTGGAGGGCGAGCCGGTCGGTGGCGCGGCCGGTGGCCAGGTGGAGGGCGTCGCGGGTGTCGAGCAGCAGGGCGCGGGCGCTCTCCAGGCCCTCGCGGGGCGCGTCCGCGAGCCAGGAGGCGGCGACGGCGCGCAGGGCGGTGGCGTCCCGCAGGCCACCGCGCGCCTCCTTGAGGTCGGGCTCCAGCAGGAAGCGCAACTCGCCCTGGAGCCTGGCCCGTTCCTCGCCGAGCTCGCGCAGCTCCGGCAGCCGGGAGGGGGCCTGGGCCCGCCAGTCGGCATAGGCGGTGGCGCGCAGCCCGGCCGTGAGGTGCTCGTCGCCGCCGAGGTGGCGGGCGTCGAGGAGCCCGAGGTGGACCTTGAGGTCGGCGGCGGCGGTCCGGCGCGCCTCGGCCGGGGTGCGCACGGAGTGGTCGAGCGCGAGGCCCATGTCCCATACGGGATACCAGACGCGGTCGGCGATCGCCGCGATCTTCGACGGGTCCGCCGAACCGTCGTGCAGCAGCAGGACGTCGAGGTCGCTGCGCGGCGACAGCTCGCCGCGGCCGTAGCCGCCGACGGCCACGAGTGCCACGCCGTGCGTCTCGCCCAGCAGCGCCCCCAGCCACTGGTCGGTGAGCCGGGCGAGGGCGGCGCGGCGCGGCGGCCCGGCCGTCGTCCCCTGGTGCAGGAGGCGCAGCCGGGCCGCCGCGTATCCGCCGGGTTCCGAGCCGGTCGCCGGGGAAGCAGTGTCCGTCACGTCGGGACTCCTTGAGAGTGCTCGTGGAAGGGGGCCGGCCGATCCGTGTCCGGCGGTGCTTCGGACGGCCGCGGGCCTAGAGGGCGTCCGGGCCGCGCTCGCCGGTGCGCACGCGGATGACGTCCTCGACGGGGACGACCCACACCTTGCCGTCGCCGATCTTGCCGGTGTCGCCGGAGCGGGCGGCCTTCACGATGATGTCGACGACGTCCTCGGTGTCGTGGTCCTCGGTGAGGATCTCTATCCGGATCTTCGGCACGAGGTCGACGGTGTACTCGGCGCCGCGGTAGACCTCGGTGTGGCCCCGCTGGCGGCCCGATCCGCTGGCCTCGCTGACGGTCATGCCGCGCACGCCGAAGCTCCGCAGCGCCGCCTTGATGTCGTCGACCATGTGCGGCTTGACGACCGCGGTGATGAGCTTCATGCGTCCACCTTCTTGTGCTGTGCCGTGCCGTTGTCCGGGGTGTGGCCGGACGTGTCGCGACCGGTCTCCGAGGACGGGTCCGACGAGGGGTGTGCGACGGTCCGGGTGACCGCCGAGACGCCGCCGACCGCGCTGAAGTCGTAGGCCGTCTCGGCGTGGAACGCCTGGTCGATACCGCTCAGTTCGTCGTCCTCGCTCGCCCGGAAGCCGATGACCTTGTCGACGAGCTTGGCCAGGAGCCAGGAGACGGTGAAGGAGTAGCCCAGCACCGCGAAGGCCCCCACGGCCTGCCGTCCGAGCTGGGTGGCCCCGCCGATGCCGCCCGTGGCGAGGAGGCCGACGAGGAGGGTGCCGATGACGCCGCCGACGAGGTGGACGCCGACCACGTCGAGCGAGTCGTCGAAGCCGAGCTTGAACTTCAGGGCGACGGCCCAGGAGCAGACCGCTCCGGCGACCACGCCGATGAGGAGCGCGCCGAAGGCGTTGACGGCGGCGCCGGAGGGGGTGATGGCGACCAGGCCGGCGACGGCGCCGGAGGCCGCGCCGAGGGTGGTGAACGCGCCGTGCCGGACGCGCTCGTAGGCGAGCCAGCCGATCATGGCGGCGCCGGTGGCCACCTGGGTGTTGAGCGCCATGTTGGCCGCGGTGCCGTTGGCGGCGAGCGCGGAACCGGCGTTGAAGCCGAACCAGCCGAACCACAGCAGCGCCGCGCCGAGCATCACCAGCGGCAGGCTGTGCGGCCGCATGGGGTCCTTCTTGAAGCCGATGCGCTTGCCGACGACGAGCACGGCGGCGAGGGCGCCGATGCCCGCGTTGATGTGGACGGCCGTGCCGCCCGCGAAGTCGATCACCTTCAGCTTGAAGAGCCAGCCGCCGGGCTGCCAGACCCAGTGGGCGACGGGGAAATAGACGACCGTCACCCAGAGGGTGATGAAGAGGGCCCAGGCGCTGAACTTCACGCGGTCGGCGAGCGCCCCGCTCATCAGGGCGGGGGTGATGACGGCGAACATCAGCTGGAAGAGGGCGAAGGCGAAGACCGGGATGCCGCCCTTACCGGTCAGCGTCTCCGGGCTGATGCCCTTGAGGCCGATGTGGTCGAGATTGCCGAGCAGCCCGGCGCCGACGTCGTCACCGAAGGCGAGTGAGTAGCCGTAGAGCACCCACAGCACGGTGACGATGCCGAGCGAGATGAACGACATCATCAGCATGTTGAGCGCGCTCTTGACCCGCACCATGCCGCCGTAGAAGAAGGCCAGGCCCGGGGTCATCAGCATCACGAGCGCGGCACTGATCAATACGAATGCGGTATCTGCGCCATTCACGCGACGTCTCCTCGAAAGCGGCGGCCCGTACGGGCGGATGGTCAGCGGGCCGGGTTTCGCCAAGAGGTTGACGCAGTGCGGTTTCAGCCGGTGCGGCCGGTTGTTTCACCGGGGTGACGATGGCGTCGTAGGTGTTACGCCCCGATGAACTGCGGTGGGTCGGCCCGCGACGTGTGGTGCTTCGCGGCGGCGGTCCATGGGGGCTCGGACCGGCCGCGGCGACCGCCCTGTCGGACCTGGCGTAGGGGAGCCGAGTCGGGCTGTACGGGAGGGTCGCCGCGGTCGGGGTCGGGGGTGGGAAGGGACGTGCGGAGATCGGCCGGCATGATGGCGGCGGATCAGACCGCCTGCACGGCTTCCGGGGATTCCGGCAGGTGAATGCCGAGTTGCTCGGTGAGGGCGACGACCTCGTGCACCTCGCCGAAGTCGCGGGCGGCGGTGCCCACGGTCTTGCGCAGGCGGTTGTTGACCCGCTCCGAGCGGACCTGCTTGGCGATCTTCAGGGCCTTGCCGGCCGCGACGCTCGCCTGCTCCGGCTCGCGCTGCATCAGGTGCACGGTGGCCATGCCGATGAGATTGAGTGCATACGACCGGTGGTGGTCGCCGTCCTGCTGGAAGAGCTCGACCGCGCGCTCCATCTTGGGCCGGGCGAGCGAGGCGTATGTGGGGCTGCGGCCGGCCACATAGGCGAGGTCGCGGTAGGAGTGGGCGTTCTCGGCGTTGAGCTCGGCCTCGGAGAAGAAGCGGATCCAGTCGGGGTCCTCGTCACCGGTGCCGCAGTCGGCGAAGCAGTCCTCCGCCATGGCGACCGCGCGCTTGCACTTGGCGGGCTGGCCCATATTGGCGTAGGCCCGGGCCTCCACGGCGTAGAGCATCGCCTGGGTGCGCGCGGTGGCGGTCTCCCGCGAGCCGTACTGCCCGAGGTGGATGAGCTCCAGGGCGTCGTCGGGCCGGTCGAGGTGGATCATCTGGCGGCCCATGCTGGAGAGGATGTACGACCCGAGGGGGCGGTCGCCGGCCTCCTTCGCGGCGTGCAGGGCGAGCACGAAATACTTCTGCGCGGTGGGGTGGAGGCCGATGTCATAGCTCATCCAGCCCGCCAGCTGGGCCAGTTCGGCGGCGGCCTTGAACAGCCGCTTGGAGGTGGCCTCCGGCTGGGGCTCCTGGAGCAGGTCGGTGACCTCGTGGAGCTGCCCGACCACGGCCTTGCGGCGCAGCCCGCCGCCGCACTGGGCGTCCCACTGCCGGAACATCACGGTCGTGGACTCCAGCAGATCCAGCTCGGGCGCGGAGAGCCTGGAGGCGCGCGGGGAGCGGTCCTGCACGCTGTGCAGATCCCGGCCGACGGGGCCGGGCGTGAGCCAGCGCTGCATCGGCTCGATCAGCGAGGGGCCGGCGGCGAGGGCGAGCGAGGCACCGAGGAAGCCGCGCCTGGCCAGCATCAGGTCGCTGCGGGAGAACTCGCTGATCAGCTCGACGGTCTGCGGGCCGGCCCAGGGCAGGTCGACACCGGCCACGGAGGGCGACTGGTGCGCGACCCGCAGCCCGATGTCCTCGACGCCGACGACGCAGCCGAAGCGCTCGGAGAACAACTCGGAGAGGATCTTGGGGATCGGCTCACGCGGCTGCTCGCCGTCGAGCCAGCGGCGCACCCGCGAGGTGTCCGTGCTGATGTGGTGGGCGCCCAACTGCCGCGCCCTGCGGTTGACCTGGCGCGCCAGCTCGCCCTTCGACCAGCCGCTGCGCAGGAACCAGGAGCCCAACTGCTCGTTGGGACGCTTCTCGGCCCGGTCGGACCCGGCCTTCTCAGCTTTCTCGGCACCACTGGTGCCGCTGCCGTTGCCGCCCACCTGGAAGCCCCCATCCCGAACTCTGAATCAGTGCGTGACCCGCAAACAGCCCGCCGCCACTGCGGCGGCCTGTCCGGCGATGCTCCACCCCGGCCGGGGGTTGGCCGGCCGGGCGGCGATACGGGCCGCGCCTCCGACGTGTGGCAGTCGGCGGGTGCATCTCCGAGGTCCGTGCACCGAAAGTAATCCTACGATCACGGGTCACGCGAGGGCAGTCCAGGAAACGCCACCATTCGCCACCCCAAGGAATGAACTCAACCGCACCTCCACGCGATTGACTTGACACATACCGATCAGGGGCGGGTCGGACCGATGCGCGCCAGGGCGCGCGCCCCGCGGCGCACCCCGGGCCGCACACCGTCACGCCGTCGCATGGAGGGCTTCGACAACCGTCCGTGTCCGAGACACTCCGAGTCGTAACCATCGGCGAGCACGACCCGTTGGAGGGGGCATGGGCTTCACTATCGGCGGCATCCGGGACCTGCGCTCGGGCTCTCGGCGCCGCGGACGCGCGTCCGAGACCGTGACAGCGGTGGCGGAGTACACCGGTCTGTGGGGATGGGATGTGGTCCCGGGCGCCCGCGCCTCCCGCGGCGGGCGTCCGTCCTGCTCCTGCGGCACCGCCGACTGCCCGGCCCCCGGCGCGCATCCGCTCTCCTTCGCCCCGCCCGTCCCGGCGGGCGCCACCCTGGGCGCCGCCGCGGCCGCGTGGGGCGAGGTGCCGGGCGCGGCCGTACTGCTGCCCGTGGGCCGCTCGTTCGACGTGCTGGAGGTCGCGGAGACCGCCGGGCGGCACGCCCTCGCCCGGCTCGAGCGCATGGGGCTGCGGCTCGGCCCGGTGGCCCTCACCCCGCACGGGCGGGCCCTGTTCTTCGTGGCGCCCGGCGCCGCCGCCGAACTCCCCCAGCTCCTCTACCGCATGGGCTGGGACGACGCCCGGCTCGATCTCCGCTGCCTCGGTCCGGGCGATTACGTCACCGCGCCGCCCTCCGACCTCGCGGGCCTCGGCCCGATGCGCTGGCTGCGCCCGCCGACCCTCGACACGGCGGGCCGGCCACCGCAGGCTCGGCTGCTGCTGGGCACACTGGCGTACGTCTGCCACCGCGCGCCGCTGTGCCGTTGAGGCTGCCGCCCCGGCTGTAGCCGGGGAGCCCGGGCGCGCCCTGGACCGCCGGACCGGCCGATGCCCGCGTGACCGCCGGCCCGCGACAGGCGGGCCCCTCCGGCAGTAGTGATGCGGAACCGGAGCGCGGCCGCAAAACGTCAGGGGCCCCACAGCCGAAGCTGTGGGGCCCCTATTGCCTCGCGGGCACGCGTCCCGGTCAGTCGCCGATCAAGGCGTCCACGAACGCGCCCGGTTCGAACGGCGCGAGGTCGTCCGCGCCCTCGCCGAGGCCCACCAGCTTCACCGGCACGCCCAGCTCGCGCTGGACCGCGATGACGATGCCGCCCTTGGCGGTGCCGTCCAGCTTGGTGAGCACGATGCCCGTGATGTCCACGACCTCGGCGAACACCCGCGCCTGCACCAGGCCGTTCTGCCCGGTGGTGGCGTCGAGGACGAGCAGCACCTCGTCGACCGAGCCGTGCTTCTCCACGACGCGCTTGACCTTGCCGAGCTCGTCCATGAGCCCGGTCTTGGTGTGCAGGCGGCCGGCGGTGTCGATGAGGACGACGTCCGCGTTCTCGGCGATGCCCTCCTTGACCGCGTCGAAGGCGATCGACGCCGGGTCGCCGCCCTCGGGCCCGCGGACCGTACGGGCGCCGACGCGCTCGCCCCAGGTCTGGAGCTGGTCGGCGGCGGCGGCGCGGAAGGTGTCCGCCGCGCCCAGGACCACCGACTTGCCGTCCGCGACGAGGACGCGCGCGAGCTTGCCCGTGGTGGTGGTCTTGCCGACGCCGTTGACGCCGACGACCAGCACGACGCCGGGCTTCTCCTCACCGTTCACACCCACGCCGGGCTCGGTGTGGACGCTGCGGTCGGTGTCGGCGCCGATGAGGGCGACCAGTTCCTCGCGGAGGAGGGCGCGCAGCTCCTCGGGGGTGCGGGTGCCGAGCACCTTCACCCGCTCGCGGAGCCGCTCCACGAGCTCCTGCGTCGGGGCGACGCCCACGTCGGCGGTGAGCAGGGTGTCCTCGATCTCCTCCCAGGTGTCCTCGTCGAGGTGCTCGCGGGAGAGCAGGGTCAGCAGACCCTTGCCGAGGGAGTTCTGCGACCGGGAGAGCCGGGAGCGCAGCCGGACGAGCCGGCCCGCGGTGGGCTCCGGGACCTCGATCTCGGGCGCCGCCGGAGCCTCGGGGGCCGCCGGGACCTCGGGTTCCGCGACGGGCGCCTCGGCCACCGGAGCGTCGGCCGCGGGCAGCTCGACCTCTTCGACGGTGCGGCGCGGCTCCGGGCGCGGGGTCTCGGCCTCCTCGCCGACGTGCGGCTCGGCGGGCGGCGCGGTAACGGACGGGCTGCTCGGCGGGGCCGGGGGCAGCTGCTTCTTCTTACGGCTGCTGACCACGAGCCCGCTGATCGCGCCGAGCGCGACCACAGCGATGACTACAGCAAGGATGACGATTTCCATAACGTCCCCAGTATCGGACACCCGGGCGTCATCGCACCGCCGCCTCCGCGACCTGTGGATTCGTACAAAGCGACGAGGACCAAAGGCACTATCTGGCCAAAGTTGGAGCAAAGTACGATGGCGGTCGACGTTGTGACGCGCGTAGAGTCCGCAGCGTCTCTTTCTGCCCCGGCCCTTCCGCTGTGGCTTTTGCCCCGCTTCACCCGCACGGAGCCCCCCACATGGACAACGTCGTCCCCGCCGAGTCCGACGGCGCGATAGAAACACGCGGCATCGAGCCCGTCCCGGACCATGAGCGGCACGGTCGCGTCCGGGAGCTGTTCCCGACCTGGGTCGCCGCCAACATCAGTGTGCTGCTGCTCACCATGGGCGCGGCGCTGGTCGTCTTCAACCAGCTGAACTTCTGGCAGGTCCTGATCGTCGCCGGGTGCGCCGCGCTCGCGTCGTTCGGCATGGTCGGCGTGCTGTCGGTCTCCGGCAAGTGGGGCGGCGCCCCGGGCGCGATGCTCTCCCGCGCGACCTTCGGCGTCCGCGGCAACCTCTTCCCGGGCGCGATCCTGTGGGTCGCCCGCTTCGGCTGGGAGACGATCAACGCGGTCACCGGCGCCTACGCCGTGCTGACCGTCCTGGACCTGCTCTTCGGCATCAAGAGCAACACCCCGCTGATCGTCGTCACGCTGTTCCTGTTCGTCGCCAGCACCTTCCTGGTGAGCGGCATGGGCCGCAAGGCGCTGAACGTGTGCAACAAGTGGTCGACGTACCTCTTCGGGGTCTTCTCCGTGCTGGTGCTGGGCTATCTGATCGTCCACATGAACTGGAGCGAGGTCTTCTCCAAGCCGGCGGGCACCACCGCCATGATGATCACCGGCATCGGCACCATCGCCGCCGGCGGCATCAGCTGGGTGCCCACCGGCCCCGACTTCGCGCGCTACCTGCCGCACAAGGCCTCCGGCAAGAAGATCGTCGGCGCGACGGTCTCCGGCGCCGGTCTGGTGATGGTCCCGATGGTGCTCATGGGCGCGGTCATGGCCGTCGCGACCCCGGATCTGGCAAAGGCGCCGGACCCGGTCTCCTTCCTGGGCGACATCCTGCCGACCTGGCTGGCCGTGCCCTACCTCGCCACCGCGATCGTGGGCATGCTGCTGATCAACAGCCTGTCGATGTACTCGGCCGGCTTCACCGCCCAGACGATGGGCGTCAAGCTGCCGCGCGCCATGGCCGTGAGCATCAACGCCGTGATCTCCCTCGTCGGCGGTCTGCTGCTGATGCTGGTCGCCAAGAGCTTCCTCAGCTCCTTCATCACCTTCCTGATCCTGCTCGCGGTCTCCTTCTCCGCGTGGATCGGCGTCTACGCCGTCGACATGGCCCGCCGCCGGGTCCGCGCCGTGCGCTACGACGCGGAGGCCCTGATGGACACCGGCCGCACCAGCCGCTACTGGTACGCGGGCGGCTTCTGCTGGCAGGCGATGACCGCGTGGACGGTCGCCCTGGTCGCGGGCGCCTGCTTCACCAAGTGCGACTGGTTCGCCGGTCCGCTGTCCGGCACGTTCATCGGTGAGTACGGGCTGGGCTGGGCGGCGACGATCGCCATCGCGGCGCTGGTGATGCTTCTGCTGCCGACGCCGCGGGAGTCCGTGGCCGAGGCTTCTCCCGCGGCCCCGGCCCGCGAGAAGGTCTCCGCGTAGCGTTCTGCTCCACCCTGACGTCCCCTTCCGCCGCTCCCTGGCGGGAGGGGACGTTTGCGTGTGCGGCTCGCTGACGCCTGCGGCGGGCTTCTTCCCCTACCCGCCCCTTCCCGAACTGGGGCGCGTGCCCCAGACCCCCGGCTACCGGTCCGTTGCCGCCTGCGGCGGGAGCGCCCTTGGGGGTCCCCCCGGACGAAGTCTGGGGGAGCGTCCTCAAACTCCCCCAGCTACCGCTGGGAGGTGCCCCCAACGGGCTGGATTGCGCACCCACATCAGCCAAATCCAGCCCGTCCGGCGTTTGAGGACAACGCGCGAAGCGTGTTGCTGGGGGTCTGGGGGCCTGCCCCCAGTTCGGGAAGGGGCGGGGCTGGGGAAAAGCCCGCCGCAGGCGCAAGCAACCCGCAAGCGCAACAAAGACGGCCGCTGCCCCCGCTCATACGGATGAGCGGGGGCAGCGGCCTTCGAGGAGAGAGCGGCGGGGTGGTCAGCCCATCTCCTCCAGCGCCTTGCCCTTGGTCTCCTTCACGAACTTCAGCACGAAGGGGATCGAGAGCACGGCGAAGACCGTGTAGATGATGTACGTACCGGAGAGGTTCCAGTCCGACAGGCTCGGGAAGCTCGCGGTGATGGCCCAGTTGGCGATCCACTGCGCGGACGCGGCCACACCGAGCGCCGCGGCGCGGATCCGGTTGGGGAACATCTCGCCGAGGAAGACCCAGACCACGACACCCCAGGACAGGGCGAAGAAGAGCACGAACGCGTGGGCCGCGATGAGCGCCACCGTGCCCTGCGTGGTCGGCAGCGAGCCGTCGGACGCCTTGGAGGCGAAGGCCCACGCCTCCAGCGCGAGGGAGACCGCCATACCGGCGGAGCCGACGAGCGCGAGCGGCTTGCGGCCGATGCGGTCGACGAAGATCATCGCGATCACGGTGCCGACGATGTTGATGATCGACGTGGTGAAGGAGTAGAGGAAGGAGTCGCTCGGGTCGATGCCGACGGACTGCCACAGGGTCGCCGAGTAGTAGAAGGCGACGTTGATGCCGACGAGCTGCTGGAAGACGGAGAGGCCGATGCCGATCCAGACGATGGGCAGGAAGCCCGCCTTGCCGCCGAGCAGGTCCTTGAAGGTGGACTTCTGCTCGCTGTGCATGGCCAGCTCGATCTCGGCGACGCGCTTGTCGAGGTCGACGGTGTGGCCCTCGACGTCGGCCAGCACGGCCTTCGCCCGGTCGGTCTTGCCGACGGAGATCAGAAAGCGCGGGGACTCGGGGATCGCGAAGGACAGCAGGCCGTAGAGGACGGCCGGGACGACCATGACGCCGAGCATGAGCTGCCACGCCTCGATGCCCATGACGTGACCGCGCTGCTCACCGTGCGCGAGGTTGAGGATGCCCCAGTTCACGAGCTGCGAGACGGCGATGCCGACGACGATCGCGGCCTGCTGGAAGGAGCCGAGACGGCCGCGGTAGGCGGGCGGCGAGACCTCGGCGATGTAGGCCGGGCCGATGACCGAGGCCATGCCGATGGCGATGCCGCCGAGGACGCGCCAGAAGGCGAGGTCCCACAGCGCGAAGGGCAGCGCCGAACCGACCGCGCTGATGGTGAAGAGGGTCGCGGAGATCTGCATGACGCGGATCCGGCCGATGCGGTCGGCGATACGGCCCGCGGTGGCGGCACCGATCGCGCAGCCGATCAGGGCGATCGCGATGACCTGGGCCAGAGCGGCAGAGCCGATGTCGTACTTCCCGCGGATGCCCTCGACGGCACCGTTGATCACGGAACTGTCGTAGCCGAAGAGGAAGCCACCCATGGCCGCGGCCGCGGTGATGAAGATGACATGGCCGAGGTGGTCCGGCTGGGCCTTGCGGCCCTCGGACCCCTGCGCCATCGCAGTGCTGGTCAACGTGTACTCCTGAGGCCCGGCGGCATTGCCGGGCGTGGGGGGCTTGGCCCTTCAAGTGGGGCACAACTCCGGGGGGCCCACCACTTGAAGGTATTAGCAACGCTGCCGACCTTATGGCTTCAATTTTCTAAGTCAATAGGTCGTAACCAAGAAGTTTCCTGGGGGCTTCCCGAGCGTTGCGTTCAACACTTGAAGTAGCGGTCAGGAGCTACGCAGTCGCTGACTGATGACCTTGGAAACGCCGTCGCCCTGCATGGACACGCCGTAGAGCGCGTCCGCGACCTCCATGGTCCGCTTCTGGTGGGTGATCACGATCAGCTGGGAGCTCTCCTGGAGCTCTTCCATGATCCGGATCAGCCGCTGCAGATTGGTGTCGTCCAGCGCCGCCTCGACCTCGTCCATCACATAGAACGGGCTGGGCCGCGCCTTGAAGATCGCCACCAGCAGCGCCACCGCGGTCAGGGACCGCTCGCCGCCCGACAGCAGCGACAGCCGCTTGACCTTCTTGCCCGGCGGCCGCGCCTCCACGTCCACCCCGGTCGCCAGCATGTCGTCCGGGTCGGTGAGCACGAGCCGCCCCTCCCCGCCGGGGAAGAGCCGTGCGAAGACACCCTCGAATTCCCGGGCGGTGTCGTGGTACGCCTCCGTGAAGACCTCCTCGACCCGCTTGTCGACGTCCTTCACCACCTGGAGCAGGTCGCCGCGCGTCTTCTTGAGGTCTTCGAGCTGCTCGGACAGGAACTGGTGCCGCTCCTCCAGCGCCGCGAACTCCTCCAGCGCGAGCGGATTGACCTTGCCCAGCTGCTGGTACGCCCGCTCCGCGGCCTTCAGCCGCTTCTCCTGCTCGGCCCGCAGATAGGGCACCGGCCGGTTCCTGGGGTCGTCCGGGTCCTCGGGCAGCTCCTCGCCCTCGGCCGGCGGCGACGGCGGTACGGGCTGGTCCGGCCCGTACTCCGCGACGAGCGCCGCGGGCTCCACACCGAGCTCCTCCAGGGCCCTGGCCTCCAACTGCTCGATGCGCAGCCGCTTCTCCGCGCCGAGCACCTCACCGCGGTGCACCGAGTCCGTGAGCCGGTCGAGCTCGCCCTTGAGCTCGCGGCCCCGCTCGCGCTCCGCGACCAGCTCCCGTTCGCGCTCGGCCTTCGCCGCCTCGGCGTGCCCGCGCTCCTCGTCGGCGCGGACGGCCGACGCCTCCACGTGCGCCAGCAGCTGCCGGGCACCCGCGGCGACGGCGGAGGCGACCCGCGCCTCGTGGCGCAGCCGAGCGCGCCGCTGCTCCGCGCGCGCCCGCGCCTCCCGTTCGGCGCGCGCCGCCCGGTCCAGCCCGTCCGCCCGTCCGGCGAGCGCCTTCACCCGCTCCTCGTGCGTACGGACCTGGAGCCGGGCCTCCATCTCGGTCTGCCGGGCGTTGGCCCCGTCGGCCGCGAGCCGGTCGCGCACGGAGGTGTCCGGCTCCTCCGTGCCCTCCGGGCCCGCCTCCTCGGCCACCGCCAGCCGCTCGGCCAGTTCCTCGGCCTCCTCGGTGGCGCGGACAAGGGCCTCCTCGGCCCGTGCCACGGCGGCCGCCGTCCGGCCCGCCTCGTCGGCCGCCGCGCGCGCCTGTCCGCCGAGGCGCCCGAGCGCCTGGGCGATCTGCGACTTCTCGCGGTCCGCGGCGCTGCGCCGGGCCGCGAGCTCCTCGACCAGGGCGGCGCACTCGGCGCGCCGCTCGTCCGCCGCCCGCTGAGCCAGCGCCAATTCCTCGCAGCGCGCGTCCAGTTCGGTCAGCTCGGCGGTGGCCTCGTCGACGGCGGACCGCACCTCCAGCAGGCTGGGCGCGCCGCCGGAGCCGCCCTGCGCGAACCGCGCCCCGAGGAGATCGCCCTCGGCGGTCACGGCCGTGCACTCGGGCCGTTCGGCCACCAGTTCCTCGGCCTCCTCCAGCGTCCCGACGACCATGACATCCCGCAGCAGCGGCGCCACGGCGGCCAGCAACTCGGCGGGGCCGTGGACGAGTTCGAGCGCGGGCCGGGGGCCGGGGCCGACGGGTGCCGGGGCGGGAGCCGCGTCGGCGCGCTGCGCCTCAGCGCGGCTCAGGCCATGCGCCACCAGCAGTGCCGCGCGCCCGGCGTCCTGCTTGCGCAGCCGGCGCAGGGCCTCGGCGGCCGTGGCGGTGTCGGTGACGGCGAGGGCGTCGGCGGCCGCGCCCAGGGCGGTGGCGACGGGGAGTTCGTGGCCGGGGGCGACCGTGAGGAGTTCGGCGGCCGGTCCGAGCAGTCCGGACAAACGATCCTGCGGGGACAGCAGCGCGCCCGTGCCGTCCTTGCGGCGCAGGCCGAGCGCCAGCGCGTCGCGGCGGGCGGCGGTCGCCGCGCGGCGGCGCTCGGTGGCCGTCGCCGCCTCCCGGGCCTCCGTCAGCGCCGCCTCGGCCGCGGCCAGCCCGCGCTTGGCGTCCTCGTGCAGGGCGGCGAGCTCCCGGTCCCCCGCGTCGAGCCCCTCGACCTCGGCCCGCCGCCGCTCGTACTCCTCCTCGGCGGTGGCCGCGCGCTCGCGGGCCTCGTCGCGGGCGGCGGCCAGCCGGTCGATCTCGGCCTGCGCGGAGGCGGCCCGGCCGTGCGCGGCGGTGACGCGCCCGTGCAGGCGGGCGAGGCCCTCGCGGTGGTCGGCGACGGCGCGGGCGGCGTCCCGCAGCCGCCGCTCCTCCTCGGTGAGCCTGCGCTCCAGCTCGGCCCGGTGCGCGGTGGTCTCCTCCAGGGCCGTGCCCGCCGCTTCGAGCGCGGCCTCCAGCTCCGCCTCCTGCTCACGGACCCGGGCCGCCTCGCGCTCCAGGTCCTCGGGGTCGCGGCCGCGCCGCTCCTCGGCGGGCGCGGCGGTGGCGCTGGTGACCCGGGCGTCGGCCAGGCCGATCGTGCCGCGCACCCGCTCGGCGAGCTGCGACAGCTCGTACCAGGTCCGCTGGGCCGCGGCGAGGCGCGGCGTGAGGGCGCGGACCTGCTCCTCCAGGGCCGCCTCGCGCTGCGCGGCCGTCCGCAGCTCGCTCTCGGCGGCCTCCTTGCGGGTCTTGAGCGCGGCCTCGTCGGCGAGTTCGGCGTGCAGGGCCCGGCGCAGGGTCACCAGGTCGTCGGCGAGCAGCCGCAGCCGGGCGTCGCGCAGGTCCGCCTGGATGACCGCGGCCCGGCGGGCGACCGCGGCCTGCCGGCCGAGCGGCTTGAGCTGGCGGCGCAGCTCGTCGGTCAGGTCCTGGACGCGCGCGAGGTTCGCCCGCATCGCGTCGAGCTTCCGCAGCGCCTTCTCCTTGCGCTTGCGGTGCTTGAGTACGCCGGCCGCCTCCTCGATGAAGGCGCGGCGGCCCATGGGGTCGGCGTGCAGGACGGAGTCCAGCTGGCCCTGGCCGACGATGACGTGCATCTCGCGTCCGATGCCGGAGTCGGAGAGCAGCTCCTGGATGTCGAGGAGCCGGCAGGTGTCGCCGTTGAGCTGGTACTCGCTGCCGCCGTTGCGGAACATGATCCGCGTGATGGTCACTTCGGCGTAGTCGATGGGCAGCGCGCCGTCGGAGTTGTCGATGGTGAGGGAGACCTCGGCGCGGCCCAGCGGGGGGCGGCCGGTGGTCCCGGCGAAGATGACGTCCTCCATCTTGCCGCCACGCAGCGACTTCGCGCCCTGTTCCCCCATGACCCAGGAAAGCGCGTCGACCACATTGGACTTTCCGGAGCCATTGGGTCCCACCACACACGTGATCCCGGGCTCGAAGCGCAGGGTCGTCGCGGAGGCGAAGGATTTGAACCCTCGCAGGGTCAGGCTCTTGAGGTGCACGCGGAAGGACTCTACCGGCCGCGCGCCCCCCACGACCGCCCGGCACGAGGCAGCCGGGGGCGACAACAAGCTGCCCCTTTCAATTTTCCGGTTTCACCCGGGAAGGGGCAGGGCACATCAGTCCAAGGGGACGGGAGGAAAACGGCCGGAAACGGCACGGTGATATGACGATCGGATGAGGCGCGCCGGATACGACGAAGGGACGCCGGAGCGTCCCTTGCAACTCTCAAGCGGCTGACAGTGCAGCCCGACCGCGCCCCCGGGGCAGGGCGGCTGGTCAGGCGAGCGCAGGCTCCGCCTGGGATACGTCGATGCTGTCGAGCAACGAGTCGCCGTGGTGAGCGGCGGCAGTCAGCGCGTCGTTCTCGGCCTGCATCCGGATGAGCTCGGATTCAAGGTCCTGGACACGCTGCTGAAGCCGTCGCATCTCGGAGAGGACTCGGGGGTCGGAGCCGCCGACGTAACCGAGAAGCGCCTTTGCCATGATGGATGGTCCTCCACACTGAGTGACCGACCGAAGCGGTGTGGGTCGTGAGGGATTCGCACCCGCGTGTCTGCCATCACTACTGCGGTGTTCAATGCCAAACAGCTAAGGTGCGCGGGGCTTCCAGAGTCTCACCAAAAAGTTTGACGGTCAACACGATCACACCCCGTATCGGCGGGCGTCCCAGGGGTGCGCGGCGGTGAATACGCGGCGCAGTCGCTCCCGGGCCCGGAGGGGCGTAGAGATCATCCGTTGGCAGCAGCCTTCCACGAGAGCGGCGAGTTGGCAACCATCAGGGAATTTCTTTTGTTCGCATATGCCAACGGCATATCAATAAGGTCATCGCGACCCACGACCACCCCTTCTTCATGCGGTTCACCCCGCACCCTCCCGGGAAAAAATCCCCTTTCCGGCAGGTGCGGTCAGCGGATCTCGAAGCCGTCATAGCCCCCGCGCGGCACGGCGTCCCAGATCTCCGTGACGCCGTCCACACGCCCGGGCGTGTTCCCGTCGCGCAGCCATTCGAGCAATTGTTCGCAACCTTCGCGCGCGCCCTCGGCGACCACCTGGACCCGGCCGTCGGCGAGATTCGAGGCGAAGCCCTCGAGCCCACCGATCCGCAAGGCGTTCTCCCGCGTGAACCATCGGAAGCCGACACCTTGCACATGGCCCCGGACCCAGGCCGTCAGACGGACATTCTCGTTCATGTCTGCACGTTAACCGACCAATTGCATACGAAGCGCTTAGACCCTGGCCCTATTGCCGTACAGTCGCCGGTCGACAGGTCCCACCCCCGTACGAGTGACGCACGACGACGCCGAACACGTGAGGAAGGCAGCGGATGGGTCGCCATCGACGCTCTGCCCACCCAGCCACCGGTCACCCCGCAGCCGCTCCCCCGCCGGCCGAGACCCTCTCGGTGAACGGGACCTCCGGCACCGGGCCGCCTTACGGGCCCGGCGAACCCGCCGATGCCGGCCGGCACCGCACCACGCGGCGGCGCGGCCGGGTGAGCGCTCCCATGCGGACCGGGCTGCTCGGTGCTTCGGCGGCGATGGCCATAGGTGTAGTGGCCATGGCCTCGGGGCTGTTCTCCGGAGGGGACACCCTCCAGCTCGGCGGCGGCAGCCCCGGCGGGCAGATGCGGGCCGACGACCCGCCCGTCCTCCAGAGCGACCCGCGGCCGCGCGCGCAGGCCCCCGCCCCCGACCGCGGCGAGCTCCCGGTGAGCCGCGGGGCCCAGCGCCCCGAGGCGCGGCCCACCCCCTCCGCCGATGCCGCTGCTCCCCCTCCCCCCGCTCCCCCTTCCTTTGCTCCCTCCTCCGAAGCTCCGTCGCCCGACCCGGAGGACTCGGCCATCGACCCCGGCAGCGAGGCACACACCCTCCCGGCCACGGTCCCCGACCTGCCCAGGGCGGACCCCGGCGATCCGGGCACGGCGACCGAGGCGGTCAGCCTCCAGGCGGCACCCGTCGCCCAGATCCTCGCCCTGGTCAATCAGGAGCGGGCCAAGGTGGGCGCCCGGCCGCTGGCTCCCAGCCCCCGACTCTCCTCGCTGGCACAGTCGTTCAGCGACGACATGGCCCGGCGCGGCTTCTTCGCGCACACCGACCCGGACGGGCGCACCCCGTGGGACCGCGCGGCGGGCCGCGGCATCGGGAATCTCGGCGGCGAGAACATCGCGCGCGGCCAGCCCGACCCCAAGGCGGTCATGGAGGCGTGGATGAACAGCACGGGGCACCGGGCCAACATCCTCAACCGGGAGTACCGCACGCTGGGGATCGGGGTGAACCCCGGGTCGGGCGGGCCTTGGTGGACACAGGACTTCGGCTATTGAGCGATGGAGCACGAAGGAGCGCGCGCCCCGCCGCCGGCGTCAGACCCCGCGCGGCGGGCGCTGGCAGCGGGGGCAGAAGTAGCTGGAGCGGTTCATCCACGGGTGCCGTCGCATCGGCGTGCCACAGCGGCGGCACGGCTCGTCCTCACGGCCGTACGCGTCCAACGACCGGTCGAAATAGCCGGATTCACCGTTGACGTTGACGTAGAGGCTGTCGAAGCTCGTGCCGCCGACGGCGAGCGCCTCGTTCATGACCTCACGGATGTGCGTGAGCAGTTCCGCGCTGCGCGGGCGGGTCAGCGTCGCGGTCGGGCGGTCGTAGTGCAGCCGGGAGCGCCACAGCGCCTCGTCGGCGTAGATGTTACCGACGCCGCTGATCAGCGACTGGTCGAGCAGGGCCCGCTTGACGGTCGTACGGCGGCGGCGCAGCGCGGCGTGGAACGCGGCCTCGTCGAAGGCGGGGTCGAGCGGGTCGCGGGCGATGTGCGCGATGACGTCGGGCAGCCCGTCGGGGTCGCCCGGCACGGGGTCGTGCAGCGAAAGCCCGCCGAAGGTGCGCTGGTCGACGAAGCGCAGCTCGGTGGGGAGGGTGTCGGCGAAGCGGATCCGGATCCGCAGGTGCTTCTCGTCGGGCGCTTCCCCCGGCTGGACGAGGAGTTGGCCGCTCATCCCGAGGTGGGCGAGGAGGGACCGGTCGGGAGCGTTCTGCCCGGGTGCCTCCAGTGGCACCCAGAGATACTTGCCGCGCCGGTGCGCGGTGCCGAGCGTGCGCCCGGTCAGCCGGGCGGCGAAGTCGTCGGGCCCGGCCAGGTGGCGGCGGATCGCCCGGGGGTGCAGCACCGCCACATCGGCGATGGTGCGCCCGCTGACCCACTGCGCCACACCGCGCCGTACGACCTCGACCTCGGGCAGTTCGGGCACGGCAGCGGTACTCCTTCGCAAGGGTTCGCCAGGGCCGCGCCCCGGGCACTCGGTGAAACGTGATCGCCGGGCGGGTCTTGAGGACCCGCCCGGCGATCACGGACGAACACGCGTCAGTGCGACGCGCCCTGCACACCGTCGGCGGGCTCGGAAGCCGCCGGGTCGGTCCCGGTGGCCGGGGCCTCCGGGGCGGCTTCGGCAGCGGCCTTGGCTCGCGCCTCCGCCGCTTCGTGAATGGCGCGCCAGGCGGCTTCCGCCGCCTGCTGCTCCGCTTCCTTCTTGCTGCGGCCGGTGCCGGTGCCGTACGCGACACCACCGACGCGGGCAGCAGCCGTGAAGGTCTTCTCGTGGTCGGGGCCGGTCTCGGAGACGAGATACTCCGGGACGCCCAGGCCCTCCGTGGCGGTCAGTTCCTGGAGGCTGGTCTTCCAGTCCAGGCCCGCACCGAGGTTGGAGGACTTCTCGATCAGCGGATCGAAGAGCCTGTGCACCAGTTCCCCGGCGGCCTCGAGGCCCTGGTCGAGATAGACCGCCCCGATCACGGCTTCCAGCGTGTCCGCGAGGATGGACGCCTTGTTCCGGCCGCCCGTGCCCTCTTCGCCCCGGCCGAGCCGGATGAAGGAGCCGAGGTCGAGACCGCGGCCGACCTCCGCCAGCGCACGGGAGTTGACCACCGCGGCCCGCAGCTTGGCCAGCTGGCCCTCGGGCAGGTCGGGGTGGATCCGGTACAGCGTGTCGGTGACCACCAGGCCGAGCACGGAGTCACCGAGGAACTCCAGCCGCTCGTTGGTGGGCAGCCCGCCGTTCTCGTACGCGAAGGAACGGTGAGTCAGCGCACGCACCAGAAGGGCGGTCTCGAGTCTGTACCCGAGCCGCCCTTCCAGAAGCGTGTGAGACGAGGCCGTGTCCGCCGGCGCCTTCTTCGGCGTAATGGCGTCTGACATTGAGCCTGTCACCCGCCGATCAGACCTCGAGGACCTGGCGCTTGTTGTAGGTGCCGCAGCTCGGGCACGCGATGTGCTGCAGCTTCGGCTCGTGGCAGCTAGCGCATGCCACCAGGGTGGGGACCGCAGCCTTCCACTGCGACCGGCGGTGGCGCGTGTTGCTGCGCGACATCTTCCGCTTCGGAACAGCCACGGCTACTTCTCCTGTGAGTCATCCCCGCCGGAGCGGGGTGCGTTGTCCATCTCGCCGTCCTGGTTGGACCCGGCGAGTCCCTGCAGTGCCGCCCAACGAATGTCGACGGACTCATGGTGGTGCTCCGGGTCGTCCGCCAGCCGCGCTCCGCACTCGGAGCACAGACCAGGGCAGTCTTCCTGGCACACCGGCTGCAGCGGCAGTGCGAGCACCACCGCGTCACGCAGCACGGGTTCGAGGTCGAACAGGTCGTCCTCGAGGAAGAGCATGTCCTCCTCGTCGTCCTCGGCGTCGTCGTCCGTGTCCGCGGTGCGGCTCCGGGCGTCGGCGTCGGGGTAGGAGAACATCTCCTGGAAGTCCGCTTCGAGCTCTCGCTCCAGCGGCTCCAGACACCTTACGCACTCCCCTGTCAGCGGTGCACGGGCGGTGCCTGTGACAAGCACCCCTTCCATGACCGACTCCAGGCGGAGGTCGATTTCCACCGTCGCGCCCTCGGCGACCCCGATGACCTCGATACCGAGATCGGCGGGTGCCTCGATCGAACGGGAGACCCGCTTCAGCGCACCGGGACGCCGGCCCAGCTCGCGTGTGTCGAACACGAGAGGGGAACGGTGATCAAGGTGGGCGTTCAGGGTTTCCTGCTTTCTACGCTGCGGCGACGGCCGCCCGACGCGGAAAACGCGTCCCGGGCAGCCCTGATCGCGAATGCACACGCGACCGAAGAGCCAGAATACTCGACGGGCCGCCGTACACCCAATCGGCGACCGGCCAGGACCCCGCCCGGCGCGGGTCGCGGCGGGTCAGCGTCCCTGCTCGTACCGGCGGAGCTGATCGAGGTCGATCATGCTCGTGTCGAAGAGGCTCGTCTCGTCGAGCTGGGGCTGCTGGGACGGCTGGTGCCGCGGGTCCTGCGGAGACTGCTGCTCATGGCCCTGGTGACCCGCCGGAGCGGGGTAGCCGCCGTGCTGGTCGTAGCCCCCCGAGGCGGCCGGCGCGGGCCAGGCGTAGGGGTCGTGCTGCGCGTAGCCGCCCTGGACCGCGTACGGGTCGGGCTGCCCGTAGGACGCCTGGTAGGCGTACGGGTCGGGCTCATAGCCCTGGGCCGGGTAGTAGTCCGGCTGCGCGGGCGCGGGCGGCGGACCGGCGGGCTCCTGGGGGGCGGCCAGCTCGGCGAGGAAGTCGGCGTCGCTGGTGTGGTGGCCGCCGGGAAGGCCGTCCTGGGCGGCCATGTGGGCGCCCAGCTCGTCCGTCGGGCGGGCTCCGGTCAGCTTCTCCCGGCCCCGGCCGACAGCTTCGAGGGTCTTGGCCAGCACGGCCGCGACCGCGCCGAGCTTGGCGTCGACGTAGGCATCGGCGCGCTGCCGCTGGAGTCCGGGGTCCGAGCTGCGCTCGGGGCCGTCGTCCGGGTCCTCGGCGTCCTGGCCGTCCGCGCCCGGCAGGCCCAGCAGCTTCTCCCGGCCGCGGTCGACGGAGCCGATGGTCTTGGTGAGGACGACCTCGAAATTGGCGAGCTTGCCGTCGACGTAGTCGTCGGCCTCGGCGCGGATCTCCTCGGCCTCCCGGCGGGCCTCCGCGAGGATGCGGTCGGCCTCCTCCTGGGACTGGCGGGCGACCTCGGTGTCGGAGATCAGCGAGCCGCGGTGGGCGCGGGCCGACTCGATGATCCGCTCGGCCTCCTCGCGAGCGTCGGCGACGAGCCGCTCCCGGCCCCCGATCAGCTCCTCGGCCCTGGCCAGGGAGTCGGGCAGGGCGGCCCGCACCTCTTCCAGCAGGGCGAGCAGCTCGGCCCGGTTGACGACGCAGGAGGCCGACATGGGCAGGGACCGGGCGCCGGAGACCGCCCGGACGATCTCGTCGAGCTTCTTCTGCACGTCCACCTTGGCGCTCGCCACTCTCTTCTGACGATGGGCACGAACGGGGACGACTGTACGGCCAGTCGACCCCCGCCCGACACCGGGTGACGGGCACTCAGCCCGTCAGTCCCGGCCGAGCCGCTCGCCGAGCGCCTCCAGCACCAGCGGAGGCACCAGGTGGGAGACGTCGCCGCCCCAGGCCGCGACCTCCTTGACCAGGCTGGAGGACAGGAAGCTGTAGGTGGGGTTGGTGGGGACGAAGAGGGTCTCCACGCCCGACAGCCCGTTGTTCATCTGGGCCATCTGGAGCTCGTAGTCGAAGTCGCTGACCGCCCGCAGGCCCTTCACGATGGCGGGGATGTCGCGCTGCTTGCAGAAGTCGACGAGCAGCCCGTGGAACGCCTCCACCTCCACGTTGCCGTACTCCGCCGTGACCTGGCGGAGCAGGTCGATGCGCTCGTCGACGGTGAACAGGCCCTGCTTCGACTTGTTGATCATCACGGCGACGTGTACGACGTCGTACAGCTTGGAAGCGCGGGCGATGATGTCGAGGTGTCCATTGGTGACGGGGTCGAACGACCCCGGACAGACGGCGCGGCGCAACTGTGGTTCCTCGCTCTCCGGTCCATTCATGACGCGCGGGGAGATGTCGTCTCTTCGGCGCACGTCGAGGCGGCGCGACCGTACCAAAGCGTTCCCTCGCCGTAGCGACGGGCCCTCAGGGGCTCGAAGCCGTCCGGCCAGGGGAACTCCCCGCCCCTGGTGCTGCGCTCCACGGTGACCAGCGCGTCGTCCGCAAGCCAGCCCTGGGCGCGGAGTGTGAGGAGAATCTCGCGGAGATCGTCGTTCCCGACAGCGTAGGGCGGGTCGAGGAAGACCACGTCGTACGGCGCGGTGGGCACCGGCCCGGCGACGACCTGCGCGGCCTTGCCCGCGCGCACCTCGGCGCCCGGCAGCCCCACGGCGCGGACGTTGTCGCGGATCGTGCGGACCGCGCGGGCGTCGGCCTCCACCAACAGGACGTGCGCGGCGCCGCGCGAGAGGGCCTCCAGGCCGACCGCGCCGGAGCCGCCGTACAGATCCAGCACCCGGGCGCCCTCCAGGGGGCCGAAGAGCGATTCCCAGGTGGAGAACAGGCCCTCGCGCGCCCGGTCGGAGGTCGGGCGGGTGCCGGTGCCGGGCGGCACGGCCAGGCGGCGTCCGCCGGCGGTACCGGCGATCACGCGGGTCATGGGGTCCTCGGTCCTTCGCGGTCGGTCGGCGGGTCGGGTGGGCCCGCCGTCCACTCAGCCTAGAACGTACGGGGCCCGCTCACCCCCGCCCGCCGGGCGCCCCCGCCTCAGCCCTTGTCCAGATACTCCTCGCGCTCGCGGTCCAGCAGCGCGTCCAACGCCGTGCGCAGCTCGGGCAGTCGTGTCAGCTCGGGATCCGCGGCGACCACCGCGGCGGCCTCCTCGCGGGCGGCGGCGATGACCTCCTCGTCCTCGATGACCGTGAGCATCCGCAGCGACGACCGGACGCCGGACTGCGCCTGGCCGAGGACGTCGCCCTCGCGGCGCTGCTCCAGGTCGATGCGGGAGAGCTCGAAGCCGTCGAGAGTGGCGGCCACGGCGGCCAGCCGGGCGCGCGCGGGGCTCGCCTCGGGCATCTCGCTGACCAGCAGGCACAGGCCGGGCGCCGAGCCGCGGCCCACCCGGCCGCGCAGCTGGTGGAGCTGGGAGACGCCGAACCGGTCCGCGTCCATGATCACCATGACGGTGGAGTTGGGCACGTTCACCCCGACCTCGATGACGGTCGTGGCGACGAGCACGTCGACCTCGCCGGCGGCGAAGCGGCGCATGACGTCGTCCTTCGCCTCCGGCTGCATGCGGCCGTGCAGCACCTCCACGCGCAGCCCGCGCAGGGGCCCCGCGCCCAGCTGCGCGGCGATGTCGAGGACGGCGAGCGGCGGGCGCTTCTCGGCCAGGTCCTCCGCGGACGGCTCGTCCTCCTCGGACTTCTTGCGGGACTTGGCCGCCTTGGCTGCCTTGGGGCCGTCGCCCTCGTCCGCGATGTCGTCGCCGATGCGCGGGCAGACCACGTACGCCTGGTGGCCGCCCTCGACCTCCTCGCGCACCCGCTCCCAGGCGCGGGCCAGGAAGTGCGGCTTGTCCTTGGCGGGCACGACGTGGGTGGCGATGGGCGAGCGCCCGGCGGGGAGCTGGTCGAGCACCGAGGTCTCCAGGTCGCCGAAGACGGTCATGGCGACGGTGCGCGGGATCGGGGTCGCGGTCATCACCAGCAGGTGGGGCGGCTGCTTGCCCTTGGAGCGGAGCGCGTCGCGCTGCTCGACACCGAAGCGGTGCTGTTCGTCGACGACGACGAGGCCGAGGTCGTGGAAGCGCACCTTGTCCTCGATCAGCGCGTGGGTGCCGATGACGATGCCGGCCTCGCCGGTGACCAGGTCGAGCAGGGCCTGCCGCCGGGCCGCCGTCCCCATGGAGCCGGTGAGCAGCACCACCTTGGTGCCCTGCTCGGCGCCGCCGAGCAGGCCCCCTTCGGCGAGCTCGCCCATCATCTCGGTGACCGACCGGTGATGCTGCTGGGCGAGCACCTCGGTGGGCGCGAGCATCGCGGCCTGCCCGCCGGCGTCGACGACCCCGAGCATGGCCCGGAGGGCGACCATGGTCTTGCCGCTGCCCACCTCCCCCTGGAGGAGGCGGTGCATGGGGTGTTCGGCGGCGAGGTCGGTGAAGATCTCCGCGGAGACCTTGAGCTGGCCGTCGGTGAGGGTGAAGGGGAGCTTCGCGTCGAAGGCGTCGAGGAGGCCGCCGGGCACGGGTTCGCGCGCGACGGCGGGCAGTTGGGAGTCGGCGTGCCGGCGGCGGGCGAGGGCGACCTGGAGGACGAACGCCTCGTCCCACTTCAGGCGGGCCCGCGCGTCCTCGATGTCGGCCTTCGAGCGCGGGCGGTGGACCTTGCGGAAGGCGTCGGGGAGCTCGGCGAGCCCCCGGCCGTCGCGCAGCGCCGGGGGCAGCGGGTCGGCGAGGCCCCGCCAGTGCTCGGCCTCGAAGAGGCCGAGCAGGGTGTCGACGGCCTTGGTCAGCTTCCAGGACTGGAACTGCTTGCACGCCGGATAGATCGGCAGGAGCTTCCCGGCGAAGGACTCGGCGGCGTCGGCGCCGCTCTCCTTGTCGAGCAGTTCGTAGTCGGGGTGCAGGAGTTGACGGGTGTGGTTGAAGAGGGAGACCTTGCCCGCGAACATCCCCCGGCGGCCGGGCAGCAGTTCCTTCTCCCGCGCGTAGGCGCCGCGGCCGAAGAAGACGAGGGTCAGCGCGCCGCTGCCGTCGGTGACCACGACCTCCAGGCGGACGCCCTTGCCGTGGTTGAAGGTCTTCATGGCGGCCTTGGCGACCTGGGCGACGACGGTGACGTGCTCGTCGAGCGGCAGGTCGGCGAGCCGGGTCAGCTCGCCCCGCTCGGCGTAGCGGCGCGGATAGTGGTGCAGCAGATCGCCGGCCGTGTGCAGGTCGAGGTGCTCGGCCATCACCTTCGCGGTGTTGCCGCCGAGGATCTTCTTCAGGGGTTCGTCTAGCGCGGGCACGCCCCTATTGCACACCACGGCACTGACAAACCACGCTCCTCCGCCGCCCCGGGGCGGCGACAGCGCGTCACTCGACGCCGATGAGCAGCGGCGCCGCCTGCTGGCCCCCGCGGTAGACCACCGTGTCCACGGCGAGGTGGCCCTCGCGTACGTGCCGCTCCAGGCGGTCCGCGACGGAGCCGGGGACGCCCGCGCCGAGGACCAGGGTGACCATCTCGCCGCCCGCGGCGAGCATGCGGTCGAGGACGGTCTCGGCGGTCCCGGCGAGCTCCGTGCCGATGACGGCCACGTCGCCGTCGATGAGGCCGAGCACGTCCCCGGCCTGGCAGACGCCGGCCATGGTCCAGGACTGCCGCTCGGCGACGGCCAGCTCGGCGTAGCGGGTGGCGCCCGCGGCGGCGGTCATGGCGACGACGTCCTCGTCGAAGCCCCGCTCCGGCTCGTGGACGGCGAGCGCGGCGATGCCCTGGACCGCGGAGCGGGTCGGGATGAGGGCGACGCGTACGCCTTCGGTGCGGGCCTGCTCGGCGGCGGCCGCCGCGGTGTGGCGCAGCTCGGGGTCGTTGGGCAGGAGCACCACCTCGCGGGCGTGCGCGCGCCGGATGGCCGCGACCAGCTCGCCGCTGGCGGGCGGTTCGCCCGGCCCGGCGGGGACGACGGTGGCACCGGCCTCCCCGCACAGCCCGGCCAGGCCGTCGCCGGGCACGACGGTGACCACGGCGCGCTGGACGGGCTCCCGGGTGCGGGCCGCGGTCCCGGCCGCGGGGCCGAAGTGGGTGATGCGGACGCGGTGCGGGCGCCCGGCCTCGATCCCGGCCTCGACGGCCGCTCCGGCGTCGTCGACGTGCACGTGGACGTTCCACAGGCCGTCGCCGCCGACGACGACGAGCGAGTCGCCGAGCGCGTCGAGCCGGGTCCGCAGGCGGGCGACGGCGGTGTCGTCGGCGTCCAGGAGGTAGATCACCTCGAAGGCGGGGGCAGGGCGGCAGCCTGTCGTGGGTTCCGTTTCCGCGCACCACGCGCGCGTGGCCGACGCCTCGCCTCCGGTCTCCTGCCGGCCGGCGCGGTGGCCGCGCTCGCGGCGGGCCTCGGGCGGGGCGCTCTCGCCGGACAGCGCGCGGGACAGCGCCCCCAGGACCTCCACCAGGCCGAGGCCGCCCGCGTCGACGACGCCCGCCCGGCCGAGGACGTCCAGCTGGCCGGGGGTGGCCGCGAGGGCGGCGCGGGCCGCCTCGTCCGCGGCGCGGGCCACTTCCGGGGCGCCGCCGGGAGCGTCCGAGGCGGCCTTCGCCGCGGCCGCGGCGACCGTGAGCACCGTGCCCTCGACGGGCCGGGCCACGCCCTCGTAGGCGGACGCGACGGCCCGCCGCAGCGCCGCGCGCAGCGCCTCCCCGCCGTCGGCGCCGCCGGGGGGCTCCTCGGCGGCGAGGACCTCCGCCATGCCGCGCAGGAGCTGGGCCAGGATCGTGCCGGAGTTGCCGCGCGCGCCTATGAGGGCGCCGTGGGCCATCGCGCGTACGGCGTCGGGCAGGCCGGGGAGCCGGCCCGGGGCGGCGGGGCCCGCCGTGGCGTGGCCGTCGAAGACCGCCTCGACGGCGCGGGCGGCGGACTCGACGGTCAGATAGAGGTTGGTGCCGGTGTCGCCGTCCGCGACCGGATAGACGTTGATCGCGTCGATCTCCTCGCGGGCCCGTCCGAGCGCGTCGAGGGCCAGAGCGCACCAGGTGCGTACCGCGGTGGCGTCCAGCGTGTGCGGCACCTGTGTCCTCCTCGGACTCCTCGGGGCGGTGGGCAGTGACCGGCAGCGTAGTCCCGCGGCGGGCCGGTGCGGGCAGCCGGTGGGAACCCCGCGGACAGGGCCGGGAGGGGCCGGGAGGGGAGCCATGGGCCGCCGGTACGGGCCCGGCCGGTCACGGGCGGCCATGGTAGTTTCGTTGTACGGGAGCAGCCGATGTATGCTGCTCCGGTTGCCTGATGAAAATCAGGAACATCCCCTGATCCTGCCGGTCACTCAGATTTCGGCACGCAGGGATTCACCGTACGTGCCTGTTGTTCCCGCGCAAGTGGGGATGACCCGTCTTTGGAGTAACCCGTGGCTGCCAACTGCGACGTCTGCGGCAAGGGGCCGGGCTTCGGCAACGCTATTTCGCACTCGCACCGCCGTACCCCCCGTCGTTGGAACCCCAACATCCAGCGGGTGCGCGCAGTGATCGGGCGCACGCCGAAGCGGATCAACGCCTGCACCTCGTGCATCAAGGCCGGCAAGGTCTCGCGCTGAAACGCGTGATCTTTCCCGCGCAAGCGGACACCGGTCCACCTGTGGGTGGGCCGGTTTTTCGCATGTCCGGACGCGGCTGACACGGCTCCCGGGGCACCGCCCCGGGAGCCGTCGTCGTCTAGAGGCGCCAGCCGTGGTCCACGGGGCCGATCCCGGCGCCCAGCGGGAAGCCCGCGGCGATGGCGCCGGTGACGTAGTCCTTGGCCGCGGCGACGGCCTCCGGCACCCCGCTCCCCTTGGCCAGTTCCGCGGCGACGGCGCTGGCGAGGGTGCAGCCGGTGCCGTGCGTGTGGCGGTTGTCGTGGCGGGGGGCGCGCAGCCAGTGTTCCTCGGTGCCGTCGGTCAGCAGGTCGACGGCCTCGGCGCCGTCGAGGTGGCCGCCCTTGACGAGGGCCCACTCCGGCCCGAAGGCCAGCACCGCGTCGGCGGCCCGGCGCAGGCCGGCCTCCGTGGTGACGTGGACGCCGGTGAGCCAGGCGGCCTCGTCGAGGTTGGGGGTCACGACGGTCGCCACGGGCAGCAGCTTCGTGCGCAGCGCGTCGAGCGCGGAGGCGGCGAGCAGGGGGTCGCCGTGCTTGGAGATGCCCACCGGGTCGACGACCACGGGGGCGTCGAGTCCGGTGAGGAGTTCCGCGACGGTCTCCACGAGCCCGGCCGAGGCGAGCATGCCGGTCTTCACGGCCTGGACGCCGATGTCGTCGACGACGCTGCGGTACTGCGCGCGCACCGCCTCGGCGGGCAGTTCCCAGACGCCCTGCACCCCGCGGGAGTTCTGCGCGGTGACGGCGGTGAGCACGCTCATGCCGTGCACGCCGAGGGCGAGCATCGTCTTGAGGTCGGCCTGGATGCCCGCACCGCCGCCGGAGTCGGATCCGGCGACGGTCAGCACGCGTGGAGGTATCGGCATGCCGCCGAATCTACTCGTCGGGCTCGGCGTCGCCGAAGTGGTCCCAGCCGCCGGTCTTGTCCCAGGGCGCGCCGTCGACGGTCACCTGCGGGAGCGCGGAGGGGCTGACGACCTCGCCGATGACCTTCCAGCGGGCCGGGAGCTTCACATCCGGCGGGAAGGTGGCCACGATGGCGTGGTCCTCTCCCCCGGTGAGCACCCACTGCAGGGGGTCGACGCCGACCGCCTGCCCGATGTCGGACATCTGGGTGGGCACGTCGATCGCGGCGGTCCGCAGGTCGATGCGGACCTTGCTGGCCTCGGCGATGTGCCCGAGGTCGGCGATCAGGCCGTCGCTGACGTCGGTCATCGCCGTGGCGCCGAGCCCGGCGGCGGCGGGGCCCGCGTGGTAGGGCGGCTCCGGGCGCCGGTGGGCCTCGACGAAGGCGCGCGGCGAGCGGAAGCCCCGGACGAGCACGGCGAGTCCGGCGGCGGACCAGCCGAGCCAGCCGGTGACCGCGACGACGTCGCCGGGCTGTGCGCCGGAGCGGGTGACCGGCTCGTGGTTGCGCAGGTCGCCCAGGGCCGTGATGGCCACGGTGATGGTGTCACCGCGCACCACGTCGCCGCCGACCACGGCGGCTCCCGCGACCTGGCACTCGTCGCGGATGCCGTCCATCAGCTCGGTCGGCCAGGTGGCGGGCAGTTCGGCGGGCACGACGAGGGCGAGCAGGACGGCGGTGGGGACCGCGCCCATGGCGGCGATGTCGGCGAGGTTCTGCGCGGCGGCCTTGCGGCCGACGTCGTACGCCGTGGACCAGTCGCGACGGAAGTGCCGCCCTTCCAGCAGCACGTCCGTACTCGCCACGACCCTGCGGTCGGGCGCGGCGACCACCGCGGCGTCGTCACCCGGCCCGAGCCGGACCGCCGGGGTGGTGGTGAGCCGGGAAGTAAGCTCTCTGATGAGCCCGAACTCCCCCAACTCGCCCACGGTGCCTTTCACTGAGCTCCTCCTAGGAGTATCGGTTGTGACATTCGCCGCGCCGCGCAGTCAGCGCGGGTCTCCCCGCGCCGTACGGCGACGCGGTACCGTGGCGTCTCTTCTCCCCACATGATCCTCGTAGCCGCCCTGGAGGTTCCGTGGTACAGGCGTACATCCTGATCCAGACCGAGGTCGGCAAAGCGTCGACCGTGGCCGAAGTCATCGGAAAGATCACGGGAGTGATCCAGGCCGAGGACGTGACCGGTCCGTACGACGTCATCGTGCGCGCCCAGGCCGAGACGGTCGACGAGCTCGGCCGGATGGTGGTCGCGAAAGTCCAGCAGGTGGAGGGCATCACCCGCACACTGACCTGCCCGGTCGTCCATCTGTAGGTCCCCCGTATGCTCGCCCGGTGAAGTTCTCGCCCCGCCGGTCGCTCGGCCTGCCCGCTGTCGTCGTACTGTTCGCCGCCGTTGGCTGTTCCTCGGGCAACGACACGGCGGGCCCCGCGGTTCCCACGCCGCCGGCGCGGGCGGTCGAGCCCTGCCGGGCACTGCACAAGGCACTTCCGGAGTCCGTGGACGGGATGAAGCGGCGCGCTGCCGCTCCCGCCTCGGACTTCACCGCTGTCTGGGGCGACCCGCCGATCGCGCTGCGCTGCGGGGTGCGGCGCCCCGAGATCATCCGGGAGGGGTCCAAGACGTACGCGCCCTCCACGGGCTCGGTCGAGGCCGACGGTGTGGAGTGGCTGCCGGAGCAGCGGTCCGACGGGAGCATCCGCTGCACCACCGTGCACCGGGAGGTGTGGGTGGAGGTGACGCTGCCGAAGAAGGTCGTCGGTGACGCCGGCGATCTCGGTGCGCTCACCGATCTCGCCGACGCCGTCAAGAAGACGATCCCCTTCGGCTACGTCGACTAGCGCAGGCCCGTGGAGCGGCGCAGCGCCGCCTGGATCAGCGCGTCGACCAGCTCGGGGTAGCTCATGCCGCTCTCCTGCCACATCCGCGGGTACATCGAGATGGGCGTGAAGCCGGGCATGGTGTTGATCTCGTTGATGACGAACTCGCCGTCCTCGGTGAGGAAGAAGTCCGCGCGGACCAGGCCCTCGCAGGAGACGGCGTCGAATGCCTGGACGGCCAGCTCCTGGACGCGCGCCGTCTGCTCCGGCGTCAGCGGCGCCGGGACGATGCCCGCGGCGGAGTCGATGTACTTCGCCTCGAAGTCGTAGAAGTCGTGGGCGGTGACCGGCGGGATCTCGGCCGGGACGCTCGCGCGCGGCCCGTCCGCGAGCTCCAGCACGCCGCACTCGATCTCCCGGCCGCGCAGCAGCGACTCCACGATGATCTTGGGGTCGTGGCGCTGGGCCTCGGCGATGGCGTCGTCCAGGCCGGCGAGGTCGTCGACCTTGGTGATGCCCATGGAGGAACCGGCGCGGGCGGGCTTCACGAAGAGCGGCCAGCCGTGCTCACCGGCGAAGTCGACGATCTTCTTGCGGGCGGCGGCCGGATCGGCCTGCCACTCGCGCGGGCGGACCACCTCGTACGGACCGACGGGCAGGCCGTAGGAGATGAAGACCCGCTTCATGTACTCCTTGTCCTGGCCGACGGCCGAGGCGAGCACACCGGCACCCACGTAGGGGATGCCGGAGAGCTCCAGCATGCCCTGGAGGGTGCCGTCCTCGCCGTACGGGCCGTGCAGCACGGGGAAGACGACGTCGACCTCGCCCAGCGCCTTGGGGACGGTGCCCGGCTCGGTGTAGACGACCTCGCGGGAGGCGGGGTCGACCGGCAGCACCACGGTGCCGTCGGGCGAGCGGTCGAGCTCGGCGACGCTCGGCAGCGTGCGGCCGGCGATGGCCATCCGCTCGGGGTCGTCGGCGGTGAGCGCCCAACGGCCGTCGGTGGTAATGCCGATCGGCAGCACGTCGTACTTCGTACGGTCGATCGCGCCCATGACGGCGCCGGCGGTGACGACCGAGATCGCGTGCTCGGAACTGCGACCGCCGAACACGACCGCGATGCGCGGCTTACGGCTCCGGTCAGGGCTCTGGGTGGTGGTCTCGCTGCTCATATCGCGACGAGACTACCTGGTGGTACGGGGTGCGTCAGTGCCGCTCGGGCTTGGCGCTGCGCGACATCAGCTCCTTGAGGGCCACCAGCGGCGGCTTCCCCTCGTGGACGATCTCCACGACGGTCTCCGTGATCGGCATGTCGACGTCGTGCCTGCGCGCCAGATCCAGCACGGACTCACAGGACTTGACACCCTCGGCGGTCTGCTTGGTGACCGCGATGGTCTCGGCGAGGGTCATGCCGCGGCCGAGGTTGGTGCCGAAGGTGTGGTTGCGGGAGAGCGGCGAGGAGCAGGTGGCCACGAGGTCGCCCATCCCGGCGAGGCCGGCGAAGGTGTGCGCGTCGGCGCCCATGGCGAGGCCGAGCCGGGTCGTCTCGGCCAGGCCGCGGGTGATGAGCGACGCCTTGGCGTTGTCGCCGAGGCCCATGCCGTCGGCGATGCCGACGGCGAGCGCGATGACATTCTTGACGGCGCCGCCCAGTTCGCAGCCGACGACGTCGGTGTTGGTGTACGGGCGGAAGTACGGCGTGTGGCAGGCCGCCTGGAGCCGCTTGGCCACGGTCTCGTCCCGGCAGGCGACGACGGCCGCGGCGGGCTGCCTGGCGGCGATCTCCTTGGCGAGGTTGGGCCCGGTGAGGACGGCGACGCGGTCGGCGGAGACCTTGGCGACCTCCTCGACCACCTCGCTCATCCGCTTGGCGGTGCCCAGTTCGACGCCCTTCATCAGGGAGACGAGGACGGTGTCGGCGGCCAGCAGGGGTGCCCACTCGGTGAGGTTGCTCCGCAGGGTCTGCGAGGGCACGGCGAGGACGGTGAAGTCCGCGCCGGCGGCGGCCTCGGCGGGGTCGGTGGTGGCCCGCACGCCCGCGGGGAGCTCGGTGCCCGGGAGGTAGTCGGCGTTGACGCGGGTGGTGTTGATCGCCGTCACCAGGGACTCCCGGCGGCCCCACATCGTCACCTCGCAGCCCGCGTCGGCGAGGATCATCGCGAAGGCGGTGCCCCAGGATCCGGTGCCGTAGACGGCGCAGCGCGTCACTTGGTGTCCTCCTGGGCCTGGCGGCGGGCCGCGGCGCGCGCCTTGCGGTGGTTGTACGGCTCGGCGGGGGCACTCTCGCCGCGGAGTTCGGCGAGGAGGGCGGTGATGGCGGCCATGATCTCGTCGGTGGCGGCGCGCAGCACCTCGGCGGTGGGTTCCTTGCCGTAGTACGCGGAGAGGTCGACGGGCGGGCCCGCGAGGACCTTGAGCGTCTTGCGGGGGAAGAGCCGGAGCTTGTTCTCCTTGGCGTACGGCGGCATGGCCTCGTTGGCGCCCCACTGGGCGACCGGGATGACGGGCGCCTGGGTGAGCAGTGCCACACGGGCGGCGCCGGTCTTGCCCTCCATCGGCCACATCTCGGGGTCGCGGGTGAGGGTGCCCTCGGGGTAGAAGGCCACGCACTCGCCCTTGTTGATGGCGTCGACGGCGGCCCGGAAGGCGGTGGCGGCGTCGGTGGTCTCGCGGTAGACCGGGATCTGCCCGGTGCCGCGCAGCACCGCGCCGACGAAGCTGCCCTTGAACAGCGCCGCCTTGGCCAGGAAGCGGGGGACGCGGCCGGTGTTGTACTGGAAGTGCGCGTAGGAGAGCGGGTCGAGATACGAGTTGTGGTTGACCGCGGTGATAAACCCGCCGTCGGCCGGAATGTGCTCCATTCCGCGCCAGTCCCGCTTGAACAGAACCACGAGCGGCGGTTTTGCCAACACCGCCGTAAAGCGGTACCAGAAGCCGATTCTGTGGCGGGACACTCGGACACCCTTCTCTCGGGACCTGGGAGCTGTATGAACCCGGGGGCCGCACAAGTGTCGCCCCAGGTACCCGGTCTGTCGAGAACACCGTAACCCCGCGCCCCTCGCGTGACTGAGGCAGCGGGTGACAATGAGGCTGATGCGAAGAGAGGGGGCGGATGTGGCCTGGACCCTGGTGGTGCCGCTGAAGCCGCTGTCCCAGGCCAAGAGCCGCCTCGCGCAGGGGACCGGGCACGCTCCGCGGCCCGCCCTCGCGCTGGCTTTCGCCCTGGACACGGTGGCGGCCGCGCTGGCCTGTCCGGCGGTGGGGGGTGTGGTGGTCGTCACGGACGATCCGCTCGCCGGCGCGGAGCTGACGGCCCTCGGGGCCCGGGTGCTGCCCGAGCCGGCGGGGCCCGGCGGGCTGAACGGCGCGCTGGCGCACGGCGCGCGCACCGTGCGGGCGCGAAGTCCGCGGTCCGCGGTGGCGACGCTCAACGCGGACCTGCCGGCGCTGCGGCCGGTGGAACTCGGGCGGGTGCTCGATTCCGCGGCGGAATTCCCGCGGGCTTTTCTCGCGGACGCGGCGGGAATCGGGACGACGCTTCTCGCGGCGGCTCCCGGAATGGAATTGGCTCCGGCGTTCGAGGGCCGTTCGCGCGCCCGTCACCGTGCGTCGGGAGCCCGGGAGATCGAGCTGACAGGGGTCGATTCCGTGCGCCAGGACGTGGACACGGAGGCCGATCTGCGGACGGCGCGGGCGCTGGGCCTCGGCCCGCGGACGGCCGCGGCGGCGGGCCTGCCGGCGGGCGGACCGGGACTGGCGGGCCAGGCGGTGCCCTGAGGGTTTACCGCCGCCCGAAGCCGCCCGGGGCCGCCTGATGCCGTCCTGGTGCCGTCCGGTGCAGCCCCGGGCCGCACAAGGCCACCCGATGTCGCCCGGCGCCCCGGACGGCACCCCGGCCACCGCTCGCCGCCACCGCCCGGCTCCCCCGCCCGGCTCCTCCCGCCCGCCGGGCCCGGGGACGGGCGGGCCACCCGGCGCCGCGGGCGTAGGCTCGACCCATGCAGGCCACCGCGTACACCTACGACCCTCAGACCCGCTCCGGCAGTGTGCTGCTGGACGACGGCACCCCGGTGCCCTTCGACGCCGCGGCGTTCGACGCCGGCGGTCTGCGGCTGCTGCGGCCCGGCCAGCGGGTGCGGATCGAGTACGCGGGTCAGGGCGAGAGCGCCGGGAACATCTCCCTGGTGACGCTCCAGACCTTCTGACTCCAGAGCTTCTGAACGGCCCTCCAGGGGCCGCGCACACACCGCGGGCCGGGCTCCCCGGAGGGAGCCCGGCCCGGCGCGTGACGCGGTCGCAGCCTTACTTCTTGGCGGCGGCCTTCTTGGCGGTGGTCTTGCGCGCCGTGGTCTTGCGCGCCGGAGCCTTGGTCGCCGTGGCCTTCTTGGCGGGCGCGGTCTTCTTCGCAGCCGCCTTCTTGGTGGTGGCGGTCGCCTTCTTGGCCGTCGTGGTGGCCTTCTTGGCGGCGGCCTTGGTGGCCGTGGTGGCCTTCTTGGCCGGGGTGGCCTTCTTCGCCGTGGTCTTCTTCGCGGCGGCCTTGGTGGCGGTGGCCGTCGTCTTCTTGGCGGTGGTCTTCTTCGCCGTGGTCTTCTTGGCGGCCGGGGTCGCCTTCTTCGCGGTGACCTTCTTGGCGGTGGCCTTCTTGGCCGCGGCCTTGGCCGTCACCTTGGTGCCGCCCGAAAGGCTGCCCTTCGGCGCCTTCTTCACGGCGACGTCGTTCTTCGGCAGCTTCTTCGAGCCGCTCACCAGGTCCTTGAAGCCCTGGCCCGCGCGGAAGCGCGGCACGGAGGTCTTCTTGACCCGCACGCGCTCACCCGTCTGCGGGTTGCGGGCGTAACGGGCCGGACGGTCGACCTTCTCGAACGAGCCGAAGCCGGTGACCGAGACCCGGTCCCCGGCGACAACTGCACGGACGATCGCGTCGAGTACCGCGTCGACCGCGTCTGCGGCCTGCTGACGGCCACCGAGCTTGTCGGCAATCGCTTCAACGAGCTGCGCCTTGTTCACGTCTTCCCCTTCGGAGACATTGCTGGAACGAATGCGTTCCAGCCTTTTCGCACGTTAGGCAGATATATACCGCAAATCAAACACGAAACGGTCTAATCACCCTTGTGCCGCAACGAACTCGACCATCACGGAGTTCCGTCACGGTCGGGCTCTTCGGGGAAACGGCCCTCGTCGAGGTCGTTCATCAGCCGGTCCAGACGCTTTGCCGCGCCTGAGAGATCGTGCTTTGCCGCGGCCGTGATGGCCAGCAGCTTCCGGGACAGCGCCATCCGTACGCCCTCCGGGACTTGCAGTGTGCGCACCCTGGTGTGCGCTTGCTTGAGTTGGTCGGCGACGAGCCGGTAAAGCTCGAGTTGGCTGTCGCGTTCCATGCACCGATTGTGCCATCTGAGGCGAGTTGTCGCTTCACAGGGCCTCAACAAAGCGATGCGCCCCCTGTCCGAAGACAGGGGGCGCATCATGTCAAACCCTGGGTGAGCAGCGAAAATCCGGGTCCCCACAAGCGTGTCGGCCAGCGGCCGAACGGGGCTGAAATCCGTGTCAGAACTGGGCCGTGGACGGCTTGTACGCGGGCCTGCGGGCTTCGAAGGCGGCGATGTCGGCCTCGTGCCGGAGGGTCAGCCCGATGTCGTCCAGACCCTCCAGCAGACGCCAGCGCGCGTTCTCGTCAAGCTCAAAACCAGCCGTGATGCCCGCGGCCCGGACCTGGCGCCCGACGAGGTCGACCGTCACCTCGGCGGTGGGGTCGGCCTCGGTCAGCCGCCACAGGGCGTCGACGGTCTCCTGCGGCAGGACGACGGTCAGCAGCCCGTTCTTGAGCGAGTTCCCGCGGAAGATGTCGGCGAACCGGGACGAGATGACCGCCTTGAAGCCGTAGTTCTGGAGCGCCCAGACGGCGTGTTCGCGGGAGGAGCCGGTGCCGAAGTCGGGGCCCGCGACCAGGACGGTGGCCCCCTGGCGCTCCGGGCGGTTCAGCACGAACTCCGGATCCTTGCGCCACGCCTCGAAGAGCCCGTCCTCGAAGCCGTCGCGGGTGACCTTCTTGAGCCAGTGCGCCGGGATGATCTGGTCGGTGTCGACGTTGCCGCGGCGCAGCGGTACGGCCCGGCCGGTGTGCGTGGTGAAGGCTTCCATGTCTCTCAGACCCCTACGGAAGTGCGGACGTCGGACGCGTCGGCCAGGTCGGCCGGGGAGGCCAGCCGGCCCAGGACCGCGGTGGCGGCGGCGACCTGGGGCGAGACCAGGTGGGTGCGGCCGCCCTTGCCCTGCCTGCCCTCGAAGTTGCGGTTGGAGGTCGACGCGGACCTCTCGCCGGGCGCGAGTTGGTCGGGGTTCATGCCCAGGCACATGGAGCAACCCGCGTGCCGCCATTCGGCCCCGGCGGCGGTGAACACCTTGTCCAGCCCTTCCGCGACGGCCTGGAGGGAGACGCGCACGGAGCCGGGGACGACCAGCATCCGGACGCCGTCGGCGACCTGCCGGCCGTCGAGGACCGCGGCGGCGGCGCGCAGGTCCTCGATGCGGCCGTTGGTGCAGGAGCCCACGAAGACGGTGTCCACACGGATGTCGCGCAGCGCCTGACCCGCCGTCAACCCCATGTATTCCAGGGCCTTTTCGGCCGCGAAGCGGTCGGAGGGGTCAGTGTAGGAGGCGGGGTCGGGGACGTGCGCCGACAGGGGCGCGCCCTGGCCCGGGTTGGTCCCCCAGGTGACGAACGGCGAGAGCTCGGTGGCGTCGATGACCACCTCGTGGTCGAAGACGGCGTCGTCGTCGGTGCGCAGGGTGCGCCAGTAGGCGACGGCCTCGTCCCAGTCGGCGCCCCGGGGTGCGTGAGGGCGGCCTTCGAGGTAGGCGAAGGTGGTGTCGTCGGGGGCGATCATCCCGGCGCGGGCGCCCGCCTCGATGGACATGTTGCAGACGGTCATCCGCGCCTCCATCGAGAGCTTCTCGATGGCCGGGCCGCGGTACTCGATGACGTAACCCTGGCCGCCGCCGGTGCCGATGCGGGCGATGACCGCGAGGATCAGGTCCTTCGCCGTGACGCCCTCGGGCAGTTCGCCCTCGACGGTGACGGCCATCGTCCGGAAGGGGGCCAGCGGCAGGGTCTGGGTCGCGAGGACGTGCTCGACCTGGCTGGTGCCGATGCCGAACGCCAGCGCGCCGAAGGCGCCGTGGGTGGAGGTGTGGCTGTCGCCGCAGACGACGGTGGTGCCGGGCTGGGTCAGGCCCAGCTGCGGTCCCACGACGTGGACCACGCCCTGCTCGACGTCGCCCAGCGGGTGCAGCCGCACGCCGAACTCCGCGCAGTTCTTGCGCAGGGTCTCCAGCTGGGTGCGGGAGACGGGGTCCGCGATCGGCTTGTCGATGTCGAGGGTGGGCGTGTTGTGGTCCTCGGTGGCGATGGTGAGGTCGAGGCGGCGCACCGGGCGGCCCGCCTTGCGCAGCCCGTCGAACGCCTGCGGGCTGGTCACCTCGTGGAGCAGGTGCAGGTCGATGAAGAGGAGGTCGGGCTCGCCCTCGGCGCGCGTGACGACGTGGTCGTCCCAGACCTTCTCCGCGAGTGTCCGTCCCATCGCTGTCCCTCCGGCCGGCGTCGCCGCCGGTCCCATTCGTGTGGCTCGTGGGTTGCTGTCCCTCCAGGTTGGCGGGTCCGCCGGGAAATTGAACTTGCGTTTCACAGTGTGAGACGCAAGTATCGTTTCATGGACAACTCTGGTGGCGCCTCGAGCGGTGTGGGCGTACTCGACAAGGCGGCTCTGGTTCTGAGCGCGCTGGAGTCCGGTCCGGCGACGCTGGCCGGACTGGTCACGGCGACCGGGCTCGCGCGCCCGACGGCGCACCGGCTGGCGGTCGCGCTGGAGCACCACCGCATGGTGGCGCGGGACATGCAGGGCCGCTTCATCCTCGGCCCCCGGCTCAGCGAGCTCGCCGCGGCGGCGGGCGAGGACCGGCTGCTGGCCACGGCGGGCCCGGTGCTCACGCACCTGCGGGACGTGACGGGCGAGAGCGCGCAGCTCTACCGCCGGCAGGGCGACATGCGGATCTGTGTGGCGGCCGCCGAGCGGCTGTCCGGATTGCGGGACACGGTGCCCGTCGGCTCGACGCTGCCGATGAAGGCCGGTTCCGCGGCGCAGGTGCTGATGGCGTGGGAGGAGCCCGAGCGGCTGCACCGCGGCCTCCAGGGGGCCCGCTTCACGGCGACGGCGCTCTCGGGCGTGCGGCGGCGCGGCTGGGCCCAGTCGATCGGCGAGCGGGAGCCCGGCGTCGCCTCGGTCTCCGCGCCCGTGCGCGGCCCGTCCAACCGCGTGGTCGCCGCCGTCTCGGTCTCCGGTCCCATCGAGCGCCTCACCCGGCACCCGGGCCGGATGCACGCCCAGGCGGTCATCGACGCGGCCGTGCGCCTCAGCGAGGCCCTGCGCCGCAACGGCTGACCGGCCGGACCCCGTACGGAAGCCCTGTGAGGGCGGGCGCGGCGCCCGCCCTCACAGGGCTTCCGCGTCCGTCGGCCCGGCGATGCGCAGGGTGACCCCGGTGCCGCCGTCCCGGGGCCGTACGTCCAGGAAGTCGCTGAGGCGGCGGGCGAGCCAGAGGCCGTCCTCGCCGCCCGGGTCCGCCCCGGGCGGGAGATAGCCCGCGAGCGCGGGCACGGGGGCGCTGTGCGGCCCGGGGCGCCACAGGTCGTACACCAGGGCCCCCGGCTCCTCCCAGGCGCTCAGCGTGACCCGCGCGCCCCCGGCGGCCTCCAGCAGGTGGTCCGCCGCCTCGTGGACGGCGAGCTCGGCCAGGGCGAGCCGCTCGCCACGCAGGCCCGCCGCGGCGGCCCGGGCGCGGGCGAAGCGGCGCAGGGCGGCGGGGTCGGCCGTCGGCGGGGCCAGGACGGCCGAGGCCGGCGGCGGGAGCTCCGGGGGTGACAGCGAGGCCGTGTAGCCCGCCGGGTCGCGGTAGGCGGCGCAGGGCGTCACGTGCTCGCCGTCCAGCCGCGCGGGATGGGTCGCGCAGGCCGCCTCGATCACGTCGGCCGGCACGGCGCGGGTGTCGTACGGGCAGACCATCCACAGCGGCAGCGCGGCCAGCAGCAGGTTCAGGCCGGACTCCATGCGTTTCCACTCGGCTCTCTGGCGGGCGGATCTGCCGCTCCACACCGGCTCGGCGATCATCCGCATGCGCAGGCCGGGCCGGGCGCGGCGCTCGTGGTAGCGCAGGAAGGCGAGGACCCGCTCGACGGGCCTGCGGCCGAAGTACGCGGTCTCGGCGGTGTCCAGGGCGCGCGCGCCGTCCCCGAGGGCGGCGCGCAGCAGCTCGATGTTGGCGGACGTCGTCGCGGCCAGCACCGGTTCCCCGGCGGCCAGCCCGGCGCGGACGAAGGGCACCGCCATGGCCAGGAACTCCGCGTCGCTCCCGTACGGACAGGCGTGGTGGACGAACCCCCGCCCGGGCCCCGCCGGCTCGTCGGGCCCCCCGTGCTCAGCAGGCATGGGCGGCCCCCAGCCGCAGGCCCGGGGTGCGGTCCCAGCCGATGAGGGTGATGACGTGCAGCAGATGGGGTGGCATCCCGGCCAGTTCGACGGTGCAGTGGCGGGCGGCGCGGGCCCTGGCGAAGGTCATCAGCAGCCGCAGCCCCGTCAGGTCGAGGAATTCCACTCGCGACATCTCCAGGCGGACGTCGCCCCGGACGGAGGCGACGGACTGGAGGGCGTCGCGCAGGTGCCGGTGCGAGGCGGTGTCGACCACCCCTTCGATGCGCAGGCCCGGCGGGTCGAAGGTGCGGAGGACGACGAGTTCGGCGGTGCGGATGACGGGATCCACTTCGACGCTCCTGGGGTGAGCCGATGCGAAGGCGTCCAGGGCGGCGGGGTCGCAGCGGCGGGTGTCGCACTGGCAGACCGCCAGCGCCTCCCCGGAGCCGAACTCCGCGGCCAGCAGGGCCTCGTAGCGCAGCAGCCGGGAGACGTCCCGGCCGTCGCACAGAGCGGTGCACAGATCCCCCGTGACGCGCAGCGCGCGATAGCCCTCGCTGCGGGAGCGGTCGACGGCCGCCCGCAGCGAGCCGACTAACGCCTCGGGGTCCAACTCGCCCTGCCGCGGGGCGAGCTCGGCCGCCCGGAGCACCTCCAGCTGCCCGGCGGGCACCGGGGGCGGTCCGGTGAAGCGGCACTGCTCCAGCAGTTCTCCCGGTCCCCCGGGGCCGTCCGCGCCCGCCAGATAGAGGATCTTGTGCTTCGCGTCCAGGCCCGCGAGCAGGAATCCCCGCAGGACCGACGCCCGTTCCTCGTCCGTGGCGTAGAGGGCGCAGACGTGGTCGCCGGGGCGGAGGTCACCGACGTGGACCGTGCCGGCCGTGCCGCTCGTGCCGCCGGGGTGTCGCGCGCCGTCGGTATGGGCCATGCGTGGATTATCGGGCCCGGTACGTGCCTGCGGAAGCCCACACGAAAAAATGCCCCCCGCTTATGCGGGAGGCATCTTTCCTTTTTGTACCCCCGACCGGATTCGAACCGGCGCTACCGCCTTGAGAGGGCGGCGTGCTAGGCCGCTACACAACGGGGGCCTGCTTTGCTGCTTTGCAGAGCTATCGCTCTCTGCGCTGGGCTACCAGGACTCGAACCTAGACTAAGGGAACCAGAAACCCTCGTGCTGCCAATTACACCATAGCCCATGGTGTTACCCGTACCCCCGACCGGATTCGAACCGGCGCTACCGCCTTGAGAGGGCGGCGTGCTAGGCCGCTACACAACGGGGGCCCTAGCGATCCATTCCTCGCCTCCGGGAAATCTCCGGATGGTGATGAATTCAGGATCTGTACCCCCGACCGGATTCGAACCGGCGCTACCGCCTTGAGAGGGCGGCGTGCTAGGCCGCTACACAACGGGGGCTCGCACTGCGCTTTACTGCTTTGTTTACTGCGTTTCCTACTTTATCAAAAGAAATCCGAGTGAATTTCTTTTGCTGGGGTACCAGGACTCGAACCTAGACTAAGGGAACCAGAAACCCTCGTGCTGCCAATTACACCATACCCCACCGGAACTCGACCTCCCTGAAGGGGTCTTGTTCGGGCTTGCTCCGTCCGTTCCGGCCTCTCGGCCCTCTCGGGCGGCGCAGGAAGAACATTACCCGAAGGTGGAGGGTGCTCCAAAACCGATAAGCCCGCGCAGCGGCCGGGACACCTCCCCGAGGTGCCCGGGGCGTCACGCGAGGGCGCCGGGCGGCCCCCGCGCGCCCCGTAAGGGCCCTGGCGCCGCGAAAGGCCGAGGGCCCTCTCCCGCGGTCGCGTACCGCTGGAGAGGGCCCTCGGCCCGGACGTATGCCGCTACGGCTACGCGGCCAGCTTCGCCAGCGCCGCGTCGATGCGGGCGAAGGTGCGCTCGCGGCCCAGGATCTGCAGGGACTCGAAGAGCGGCAGGCCGACCGTGCGGCCGGTGACGGCCACGCGGAGGGGGGCCTGCGCCTTGCCGAGCTTCAGGCCGTGCGCCTCACCGGCGGCCAGCACGGCGTCCTTGAGGGCGTCGGGGCTCGACCAGTCGGCAGCCTCGAGCTTCTCGCGGACCGTGCGCAGCAGCGCGTCGGAGCCCTCCTTCATGGCCTTGGCCCAGGACGCCTCGTCCCGCACCGGCTCCTTCAGGAAGAGGAAGTCGACGTTGGCCGTGATGTCCGACAGCACCGTGACGCGGGTCTGGGCGTACGGGGCGATCGCCTCCCAGGCCGCCGGGTCGAAGTCCTCCGGGGCCCAGTTGGCGTGCGGGGCCCGCAGCCACGGGGCGCACGCCTCGGCGAACGCCTTCGCGTCGAGGCGCCGGATGTGGTCGGCGTTGATCGCCTCGGCCTTCTTCAGGTCGAAGCGCGCCGGGTTGGCGTTGACGTCGGCGAGGTCGAACTTCGCCACCATCTCGTCGATCGAGAAGATGTCCTGGTCGGCCGAGAACGACCAGCCCAGCAGCGAGAGGTAGTTGAGCAGGCCCTCGGGGAGGAAGCCACGCTCCCGGTAGAGGTTCAGGGACGCCTGCGGGTCGCGCTTGGAGAGCTTCTTGTTGCCCTCGCCCATGACGTACGGCAGGTGGCCGAAGGCCGGGATGTCCTTGGCGACGCCCAGCTCGATCAGCGCCTTGTAGAGCGCGATCTGGCGCGGGGTGGAGGACAGCAGGTCCTCGCCGCGCAGCACGTGCGTGATCTCCATCAGCGCGTCGTCGACGGGGTTGACGAGCGTGTAGAGCGGGGCGCCGTTGGCACGGACGATGCCGTAGTCGGTGACGTTCTCCGCCTGGACGGTGATCTCGCCGCGGACCAGGTCCGTGAAGGTGGTGGCCTCGTCCGGCATGCGGAAGCGGACGATGTGGCTGCGGCCCTCGGCCTCGTACGCCTGCTTCCGCTCGGCGGTCAGGTCGCGGCACTGGCCGTCGTAGCCGGACGGCTTGCCGGCGGCGCGGGCGGCCTCGCGGCGGGCGTCGAGCTCCTCGGTGGTGCAGTAGCACGGGTAGGCGTAGCCGCCGTCCAGCAGCCTGCGCGCGATGTCCCGGTAGATGTCCATGCGCTGCGACTGGCGGTACGGGGCGTGCGGGCCGCCGACCTCGGGGCCCTCGTCCCAGTCGAAGCCCAGCCAGCGCATCGAGTCCAGCAGCTGCTCGTACGACTCCTCCGAGTCGCGCGCCGCGTCGGTGTCCTCGATGCGGAAGACCATGGTGCCGCCGTTGTGGCGGGCGAACGCCCAGTTGAAGAGGGCGGTGCGGACCAGACCCACGTGGGGGTTGCCGGTCGGCGAGGGACAGAAACGGACGCGTACAGGAGTTGCGCTAGCCACGCTTGATCACCTTATTGGTGAGAGTGCCGATGCCTTCGATGGTGACGGCGACCTCGTCGCCGACGTTCAGGGGCCCGACGCCGGCCGGGGTGCCCGTGAGGACGACGTCGCCGGGGAGCAGCGTCATCGCCTCGGTGATGTGGACGATCAGGTCCTCGACGGAGCGCACCATGGCGCTCGTGCTGCCCAGCTGGCGCTGTTCGCCGTTGACCGTGCACATGATGCCGAGGTCACTCGGGTCGAGCTCGGTCTCCACCCAGGGGCCCAGCGGGCAGGAGCTGTCGAAGCCCTTGGCGCGGCCCCACTGGTGCTCGCTCCGCTGGATGTCGCGCGCGGTGACGTCGTTGGCGCAGGTGTAGCCGAGGATGACGTCCTTCACGCGCTCGCGCGGGACCTCGCGGCACATCCGCCCGATGACCACGGCCAGCTCGGCCTCGTGGTGCACCTCACCGGAGAAGGAGGGGTAGGCGATGGGGTCGCCGGGGCCGATCACCGTGGTGGACGGCTTGAAGAAGACGACGGGGGCGTCGGGGACCTCGTTGCCCAGCTCGTCGGCGTGCTCGGCGTAGTTGCGCCCGATGGCGACGACCTTGTTGGGCAGCACGGGCGGCAGGAGCCGCACCTTGGAGAGGGGGATCTTCTGCCCCGAGCGCTCGAATTCGGCGAAGGGGTGGCCCTTGATGATGTCGAGGACGGGGCCGCCTTCGGTTGAGGCGTCCCCTTCCACGACGCCGAAGGCGACGTTGCCGTCGATGGAGAACCTGGCGATGCGCACGGGAAGCTGTTGCCCCTTATCTGATCCGGCCGGAGTCTGACCACATCAGGCTATCGCGGGGGGCGTGTGCGGCCCGTGCGCCGCCGGACGTCAGTCCTGGGGGGCCGCGACCGGCGCGGTCATGAGGACGGTGCGGCGCGGGTTGGCCGTGACGGCGGGCAGCTCGACGGCGTGCTCGCGGGGCTCCAGGGTGCGCAGCGCCTGGGCGCTCTCCAGGTGGGCGAGCGTCGTGCGGCGCGGATTGGCGGTCTTGCGGGACACCAGCGTCGTCGTGGTCTTCGTCTTCTTGGTCGTCGTCTGCACTTGCTGCCTCGCGGTGTCGTGTGTCGCGGTCGTTTTCGCGGCCTGTGTAAAGGACCAGGCTAGGCGCGCCTATCCCCAGCCGTCCGCGCGAGAAGTCATGAGTTGCTTGTGAGTTTGCTCACGAGCATGCCGAAAAATGCCGCATAGCGGGCGTCCGCTTCGCCTTCACGAAACGGACATTGCATCGCTGAAGCTGACGTTCCGCTCCTGATCATGGCGACTGGGACACGAGGCGGCCATGGGTGCCGACGGGCCGAATTGATGTGTATGGCCCCATATAAAGGCTCTGGTCCTCTACAACCCGTGACGGTTCACACCACCGAGCGTCACACACCGGAGGGGGTCGTGCACCGGCCTTGTTGGGGGATCCGGCACTGTGCTGGAATTCCACGGACCGCCAGGGGGCAACCGCGGTCCCCCCACGACTCGACACCGTCCCGCCGCTCCGCCGGTGGGACGCCTGGTCCAGAGGTTGCGACGCTAGTGCAGGGACGTTTCAAGAGGGATGGCAGCGCTGCGGCGGAGCCGGAGCCGCGCGGTGCGACCGACCGCGGCACGTCCGTCGACGCGCCGACCGGTGGCGAATCCGCCGAACGGTCGAAGTCCACGTCGAAGGCGAAGGGGCCCAGCGGGCCGGGCTCACGAATAGCCCTGCGCAACTGGCGCATTTCAACCCGACTCGTCTCCCTGCTCGCCCTCCCCGTCGTCGCGGCGACGACCCTGGGCGCGCTGCGCATCGACAGCTCGCTTCAGAACGTCGACCAGCTCGACCACATGAAGCTCCTGACGGACATGACGAGCAAGGCCACCGCGCTGGCCAGCGCCCTGCAGGACGAGCGCGACAAGTCCGCGGGCCCGCTGTCCGCGGGCTCCACGGACGACGACAGCGTCGTCTCGACCCGTCAGCGCACCGACAAGAACATCCAGGCGTTCGGCCAGGCCACCGAGGAGCTGAAGCCGAACGACCCGACGATGGTCGGTGTCAAGACCACCCTGGTGGACATCACCCGCCAGCTGAAGAAGATCCAGTCGGTCCGCGAGAACGCCTTCCACGATCCGGGCTACATCGCCCAGACCGTCAACAACTACGACTCGCTGATCAACTCCCTGCTGTCGCTCTCGCAGGACATGGCCCAGGCCACCAGCAACAGCGACATGATCACCGCGACCCGCTCGCTGGCGACGTTCTCCGCCGCCAAGGAGTACGCCTCCATCCAGCGCGCCGTGATCACCGCGGCGCTGGCCGCCAAGGGCGGCCCCAGCCTCTCCGCCAACGACCGCCAGTACGGCGACGAGGCGCGGCAGGCCGAGGCCCAGACGATGAAGCGGTTCTCGCAGATCCACGCGGACGACGCGAAGACGCTGCTCCAGGCGCTCGACGGCGGCGTCGCCGACGTCACCGCGGCGAACGCCCTGGCCGACCGCATCCTGTCCAAGGACGGCGGCATCAAGGACGCCCAGACGTCCTGGCGCGACTGGTCCGACCAGTCCGGCACCAAGCTCAACGAGATGTCCAAGGTGGAGCAGGACCTGCTCTCCCAGATGGTGCAGAAGGCGCGTGAGCTGCGCGACGACGCCCAGCAGGAAGCCATCCTCAACGGTGTGCTGATCGTGCTCGTCCTCGGCATCTCGCTCGTCGGCGCCTTCGTCGTGGCGCGGTCCATGGTGCGCTCGCTGCGCCGCCTGCAGGACACCGCGCAGAAGGTCGCCCAGGAGCGTCTGCCCGAGCTCGTCAAGCAGCTCTCCGAGACCGACCCGCAGGACGTCGACACGTCCGTGGAGTCCGTCGGCGTGCACAGCACGGACGAGATCGGCAAGGTGGCCGCGGCCTTCGACGACGTGCACCGCGAGGCCGTCCGCCTCGCCGCCGAGCAGGCGTTGCTGCGAGGCAACGTCAACGCGATGTTCACCAACCTCTCGCGCCGCAGCCAGGGCCTCATCCAGCGTCAGCTGTCGCTGATCTCCGAGCTGGAGAGCCGCGAGGCCGACCCCGACCAGCTCTCCTCGCTGTTCAAGCTCGACCACCTCGCGACCCGCATGCGCCGTAACGGCGAGAACCTCCTCGTCCTCGCGGGTGAGGAGCCCGGCCGCCGGTGGACCCGGCCCGTGCCCCTCGTCGACGTCCTGCGCGCCGCCGCGTCCGAGGTGGAGCAGTACGAGCGCATCGAGCTCAGCGGTGTGCCGCCGACCGAGGTCGCCGGCCGCGTGGTCAACGACCTCGTGCACCTCCTCGCCGAGCTGCTGGAGAACGCGACGTCGTTCTCCTCCCCGCAGACCAAGGTCAAGGTCACCGGCCACGCGCTGCCCGACGGCCGCGTGCTGGTCGAGATCCACGACACCGGCATCGGCCTCTCCCCGGAGGACCTCGCCTCGATCAACGAGCGGCTCGCCAGCCCGCCGACCGTGGACGTCTCGGTCTCCCGCCGCATGGGTCTGTTCGTGGTCGGCCGCCTGTCCTTGCGACACGGCGTCCGCATCCAGCTGCGCCCCTCCGACTCGGGCGGCACGACCGCGCTCGTCATGCTGCCGGTCGACGTCGCCCAGGGCGGCAAGCGGCCGATGCCGGGGGCCACCGGCACGCCCGCCCCGGCCGGCATGCCCCCGGCCCCCGGCGGCAAGGGCGGCCCCGGCCTGATGGGCGGCTCCGCGCCGCGCCGCCAGGTGCCGGGCAGCGGCCCGCGCCCGGCGCTGGCCGGCCGTCCCGCCACGACGGAGAGCGGTCTGCCGACGCGCCCCGTCCCCGCGCCCGGCGCGGGCAACGGCGCCGGTCCCGCCGCCGGTTCGACCGGTGGCAGCCTCTTCGACGCCGCGCCGCGCGGTGGCGCGGACGCCAAGGGCGCCCCGGGTGCCGACGGCCGTCCCACGCTGCCGTCCCGTGGTGACGGCGGCCCCGCCTCCATCCCCCCGGCGAGCGAGAACGTCCGGCGCCCGCAGATGCCGAGGCGCCGGGGCAGCGGTCCCGCGGCGGCTCCCGGCTCCGCGCCCGGGCTGCCGACCCGCAAGACCCCCAGCTGGGGCAACGAGCAGCAGCAGGCCGCCCCGACGCCGCCGGCCGACGACTGGCCGATGCCGTCCTCGGACGCCGCGGGCCGCGCCGCGCAGGACACCCCGCGCGGTCACCAGGACGTCGACGCCGCCTCCACCGGCACCTACCCCGTGCCCGCGGACGGCACGTCGGGCGGTTTCGCCCTGCCCGCCGCCGGCCCCGGCGACACCGCCCAGTTCCCCGCGATCGGTTCCGCGCCCGAGCCGTCCGGCAGCACGTCCGGCCAGTACGCGCGGCCCGACGGCACGGGCTCCACGGGCGGGTTCGACCTCCCGGACGGCGCGAGCGGCCAGTACGCGCAGCCGAACGACCCCGGTACGACGGGCCAGTTCGCCCTGCCCGCGGGCACGGACGCGCCGAACAGCACGAGCGGCCAGTACGCGCGGCCCGGTGACACGGGTCAGTACGCGCGGCCCGGCGACACGGGTCAGTACGCCCTGCCGGGTACGGACGAGGCCCCGAACAGCACGTCCGGTCAGTACGCGCGGCCCGAGGCCCCGGCGGACGACTGGCCGCTGGCCGGTGACGGCGGTCACGCCCGTCCCGACGCCGACCGGGCTCCGCAGGGCGACGCCCGGACCCCGCTCTTCGAGGAGCTGGAGTCCAACTGGTTCCGCGGTACGGACGAGAACCAGCCACCCGCCGCGCCGGTGCCCCCGGCGGGCACCCCGCAACGGCTGCCGCGGCGCGAGCCGCGCCAGACCCTCGACGACCCGCAGCGTTCGCAGGTCCCGCCCGCCCCGCGGGCGGACCGGCAGCAGCCGGCCGCGCAGGACAACTGGCGCGACTCCCCCAACGACGAGCGCTGGCGCCGGGCCGAGCAGGTCCGCGAGCCGGCCGCGGGCGGGATCACCCCGTCGGGCCTGCCGCGCCGCGTGCCGCGCGCGAACCTCGTCGAGGGCACCGCGGAGCAGCAGCAGAACCAACCGACCGGTCCGCAGGTCTCGCGCGCGCCCGACGACGTGCGCGGCCGGCTGACCAACCTTCGCCGGGGCATCCAGCAGGGCCGTCAGGCCGGCAACGCCTCGGCCACCGGCAGCCACAACGTTGGCCCCACTTACCAGCAGGAGCGTTAGTTGAGTCCGATGAGCCAGGCGGCGCAGAATCTGAACTGGTTGATCACCAACTTCGTGGAGAGCACCCCGGGGGTCTCCCACACGGTGGTGGTGTCCGCCGACGGACTCCTTCTGGCGATGTCCGAAGGTTTCCCGCGGGACCGCGCGGACCAGCTGGCGGCGGTCGCCTCCGGCCTGACCTCGCTCACGGCCGGAGCCTCCCGGATCTTCGAGGGCGGCGCGGTCAACCAGACCGTCGTGGAGATGGAACGCGGCTTCCTCTTCATCATGTCCGTCTCCGACGGATCCTCCCTGGCCGTACTCGCGCACCCCGAGTGCGACATCGGCCTCGTGGGCTACGAGATGGCCCTCCTCGTCGACCGCGCGGGCACCGTCCTCACGCCCGATCTCCGCGCCGAACTCCAGGGCAGCCTGCTGAACTGACCCCCGCACCCCGCAGATACCGTCCGACCGCACGGCCGAAAACCCCCCACCGGCCACCGCTCGACGGCATTATTGCCATCCTGCTGTCCCGTCCGGAGGATTCATGACCCCGCCCGCCTCGCCCGGCCCGTACGGCGCTTCTCATCACGCGTCGTACGGGAGTGAAGGCGACCAGCCGCTGGTCCGCCCCTATGCCATGACGGGTGGCCGCACCCGGCCGCGCTACCAGCTCGCCATCGAGGCCCTGGTCAGCTCCACGGCCGATCCGGCGCACCTCCAGGGGCTGCTCCCCGAGCACCAGCGGATCTGCCACCTGTGCCGGGAGGTCAAGTCCGTCGCCGAGGTCTCGGCGCTGCTGAACATGCCCCTGGGCGTGGCTCGCATCCTCGTCGCGGACCTGGCGGAGGCCGGAATGGTGGCGATCCACCAGCCGGGCGGCAGCGGCGAGTCCGGCGGGACGCCGGATGTGACACTGCTCGAAAGGGTGCTCAGTGGACTTCGGAAGCTCTAGCGGGGGCGTCGGCCGTTCCACCACGTCCGCGAAGATAGTCGTGGCGGGCGGTTTCGGCGTCGGTAAGACCACGTTCGTCGGCGCGGTCTCGGAGATCAGCCCGCTGCGTACCGAAGCCGTGATGACGTCCGCCTCCGCGGGGATCGACGATCTCACGCACGCGCCGGACAAGACCACGACGACCGTGGCGATGGATTTCGGCCGCATCACGCTGGACGACGATCTGATCCTCTATCTGTTCGGGACGCCGGGTCAGGACCGCTTCTGGTTCATGTGGGACGACCTGGTGCGCGGCGCGATCGGCGCGGTCGTGCTGGTGGACACCCGCCGGCTGGCCGACTGCTTCCCCGCGGTCGACTACTTCGAGAACAGCGGCCTGCCCTTCGTCATCGCCCTCAACGGCTTCGACGGGCACCAGCCGTACGGGCCCGAAGAGGTGCGCGAGGCGCTCCAGATCGGCCCGGACACCCCGATCATCACGACGGACGCCCGCCACCGCAACGAGGCGAAGAGCGCCCTCATCACTCTTGTCGAGCACGCCCTGATGGCGCGGTTGAAGTAGCTCCGCGCAATCTCCTGGTTGTCGGAAATGGGTTGTGGTATTGAACACGACCCGGCGGTGCGTTCATAACGTTTCGACAGAGAATCGGCCGGACGTGGACACAGTCCGCGTTCGGCCCGCTTCGCTCTGCTCATGATTCGCCCGCCATTTGGCGCCGCTCGCTCTTAATGCCCGTTTTATGTCGGGCAAATCGCTTCGGCCGTCGGCTGCGCGCACTGTTTGGAATGCGCACGCCTGACGTGCTGGAATTCCAGGAACTGAGCGGTAACGGCTCAGTTCGAAAAACGGCACACAACGCAGGTGCCGACGCCGAGAGGTTGTTGGTCGAGTGACGCGCAGAAAGACGGGCGCCGCACAGCAGGCGCGGGACGAGCGGGGCAACTTCACCCCGCCGTCGCGCACAGCGGTGCCGCCTTCCGACGTGCCCGAAACGCCCGCCCCGCCGGCCGCGGCCCGTGGCGGCCGCTTCTCACCCCGCAACTGGCGTGTGCCCGTCCGCCTGAACGCGATCCTGATGATCCCGGTGCTGGTGGCCCTGGTCTTCGGCGGACTGGACGTCAAGGGCTCGGTGGACACCTGGACCGAGGCCAAGGACGCGGCGAACACCGCGCGTCTGGTCCGTGCCGCCGCCACGTACGCCCACGCCGTCCTCGACGAGCGCGACCTGAGCGCGCAGCCGATGCTGCTGGGCAACCGCGACGCCGCCGTCGTCAAGAAGGCGCAGGCCGCGACGGACGCCGCCAAGGCGGACTTCGACAAGGCCGTCTCCAAGGCGCCGGGCACCCCGACCCTCAAGCGCCGCCTGAAGCTCTTCCGCGAGGCCGAGCTGACGCTGCCGAAGCTGCGCAAGAAGGCCTTCACCTCCGACATGCCGAAGGTGGAGTCGGAGGACGGCTACGGCGCCATCCAGCAGCCGCTGATGACCTTCGCCAACGAGCTCGGGCTGGGCACCGGCAACAACTCCTACGGCCGCATGGTCTACGCGATCGAGCTGGCGAAGGCCGCCGAGTCGCTCCAGCGCTCCATCGGCACCCACCTGCTGGTCAAGCCGGTCGAGAGCGAGTCCGACCGGGCCGCCCTGACGACCGCGTTCATCTCGTACAACTTCCTGGAGTCCATCGCCCGGCGTGAGTACGACGCCGCCGGCAGCGAGGACGACATCAGCCGCCTGAACGACATCATGGCCACCAAGGCCAAGACGTCCGAACAGGACAAGATCTTCAACGCGCTCGCCGCGGGCAGCACGCAGAAGCAGCTGAAGGCCGCGGACATCACCGCGGACAGCTGGTTCACGGCCGCCACGGCGAAGTTCGACGCCTACCGCGACGTCGAGAAGGAACTGGCCGACAAGGCGGTGAACGAGGCCGAGAGCGTCTCGTCCGACGCCCAGCAGACCGCGTACATCAACGCCTCGATCCTGATCGCGGTCCTCATCATCGCGTTCTTCGTGGCCGGCATGATGGCGCGCTCGATGAGCCGCAACATGCGCCACCTGCGCCGCGCCGCCTTCGACATCGCCGAGCAGCAGCTGCCCGCGCTGGTCGACCAGCTCTCGCGCACCGACCCCGGCCGCGTGGACACCCGGATCCAGCCGATCCCGATCACCACCCGGGACGAGATCGGCGAGGTCGCCCGCGCCTTCGACCAGGTGCACCGCGAGGCCGTCCGGCTCGCCGCCGAGCAGGCCCTGCTGCGAGGCAACGTCAACGCGATCTTCACCAACCTCTCGCGCCGCAACCAGTCCCTGATCGAGGGCCAGCTGACCCTGATCACGGAGCTGGAGGAGAACGAGGCCGACCCGGACCAGCTGGAGAACCTCTTCCGCCTGGACCACCTGGCCACCCGCATGCGCCGCAACGGCGAGAACCTCCTGGTCCTCGCCGGCGAGGAGCCCGGCCGCCGCTGGGACCAGCCGGTCCCGCTGGTGGACGTGCTGCGCGCCGCGTCCTCCGAGGTGGAGGCGTACGAGCGCATCGAGCTCTCCGGCGTCCCGGACGCCGAGATCCACGGCCTGGCCGTGACCGACCTCGTGCACCTCCTCGCGGAGCTGCTGGAGAACGCCACCTCGTTCTCCTCGCCGCACACCAAGGTCCGCGTCACCGCGACCCGGCTGCCCGACGGCCGCGTCATGGTCGAGATCCACGACAAGGGCATCGGCCTGACCGCCGAGGACTTCGCGGACATCAACCACCGCCTGGCCAACCCGCCGTCCGTGGACGTCGCGATCGCCCAGCGCATGGGCCTCTTCGTGGTCGGCCGCCTGGCGACCCGCCACGGCATCCGCGTCCAGCTGCGCCCCTCCGGCGAGCAGGCCGGCACCACCTCGCTGGTGATGCTCCCGGACGCCATCACGCACGGTGGCGGCGGCGAGGACGAGCTGTCCGGTGACGACTTCACGGTCTCCCGGATGGTGCCCGAGCAGCAGGCGACGCCCATGGGCCGGGCCCGCACCGCCGCCGAGCTCGGCTTCGACGACTCGCGCTACGAGCCCCGGCAGGAGAACTCCGGCGTCCCGGCGCTGGATCCGCTCGGCCGCTCGCGACTGCGCGAGGAGCGCCGCGCGGCCCTGGAGGCACAGGTGGCCGAAGGCCGCCCGCTGTTCCAGGACCAGGTCGCCCAGCAGCCGTTCGAGCAGCAGTCGTTCGAGCAGCAGGGTTACGAGCAGCAGGCCGCCCAGCAGCAGCCCTACGAGCAGCAGCCCGACCAGGACACCGGCGGCCACGCGGTCCCGTACCCCGGTCAGCACGCGACGGGCCAGCACGCGGTGCCGCAGCACGGTCAGCACACGACCGGGCAGCACGCGGTGCCCCAGGACCAGCACGCGACGGGTCAGCACCAGGCGCCGCAGCAGGGCTACGAGTCCTACGAGCAGACGGGCCAGCACGCCTACCCCGAGGCCGGCTATCCGGACGCCGGGTATGCGGAACCGGGTTATCCCGACCCGCAGCAGGGCTTCGACGGTTTCGCCGCCCCGGCCCAGCAGGGCGGGTGGCAGGAGTCAGGTCCGTACCGGAACGCCACCCAGCAGGGTTACGGAGCGGATTCGGAAACCCTGTCGCCCGCTGACACGGCACAGCCGGAGCGCGTAGAGTTCGACCGTCCGGGCCCCGCCTCGAGCGGCTCCCACTCGCTGACCGGGTCCGGTCTGCCGCGCCGCGCGAAGCAGTGGCAGCAGCCCGGTTCAGTCGAGGACGCCGCGGGGGCCGGCGATGCGGAGCAGCCTCAGCAGGACGTCCCACAGCAGCCGCAGGAGGGCAGCGAGCCCGACTGGCGATCGGCGAACGACGAGCGCTGGCACCGCGCCGAGCAGCTCCGTGAGCCGAAAGCCGGCGGAATCACCCCCTCCGGTCTCCCCCGCCGTGTGCCCAAGGCCAATCTGATCGAGGGCAAGGCGGAGCAGACCCCCCAGAGCGGCGCCCAGATATCCCGTGCCCCGGAGGACGTACGCGGCAGGCTGAGCAATCTGCGCCGCGGCATCCAGCAGGGACGCAGCGCGGGCGGCGACACCGCCGGCGCGCAGGAGCAGCATGAGCAACACGACCAGGGCTTCGGCCCCGGCGGTACCTACGATCAGGAGCGTTAGTGTGAGCCCGATGAGCCAGGCGGCGCAGAACCTGAACTGGTTGATCACCAGTTTCGTGGAGAACACCCCAGGGGTGTCCCACACCGTCGTGGTCTCCGCCGACGGACTCCTTCTGGCCATGTCCGAAGGTTTCCCGCGGGACCGCGCGGACCAGCTGGCGGCGGTCGCCTCCGGCCTGACCTCGCTCACGGCCGGAGCCTCCCGGATCTTCGAGGGCGGCGCGGTCAACCAGACCGTCGTGGAGATGGAACGCGGCTTCCTCTTCATCATGTCCGTCTCCGACGGATCCTCCCTGGCCGTACTCGCGCACCCCGAGTGCGACATCGGCCTCGTGGGCTACGAGATGGCCCTCCTCGTCGACCGCGCGGGCACCGTCCTCACGCCCGATCTCCGCGCCGAACTGCAGGGGAGCCTTCTCAACTAGCAAAGAGGCAGTGCGTTTCGCGCCACCGCGCCATAAGGTGCGGTGGCGCGACCAGCAGCAGACAGGCGAGTTGGAGGAGGATTGACGTGGCAACGCCCCCAGGCGGTTACCCGTATGGCAATGAACAGCAGGGTCAGCCCCCGTTGAACCGCTTCAACTTCCCTTCGGCGCCGAGCCACCAAGCGCACGCGGAGCCGCCGCGCCCGCCGCAGCACATGCAGCAGGTACCGCAGCAACAGCAGCAGCGGCGTGCGGCTCAGGGGTCCCCCTCGGGGGCCAAGAAGCACAATCCGCTGGTCCGCCCGTATGCGATGACCGGCGGCCGGACCCGGCCGCGGTACCAGCTCGCCATCGAGGCGCTGGTGCACACCACGGCCCAGCCGTCCCAGCTCCAAGGGCAGTTGCCGGAACACCAGCGCATCTGCCATCTGTGCCGTGAGATCAAGTCGGTCGCCGAGATCTCGGCACTTCTCTCCATCCCCCTCGGCGTCGCCCGAATCCTCGTCGCCGACTTGGCGGAGGCCGGGCTCGTCGCCATCCATCAGCCCGGCGGCGACGAGTCCGCCGGCGGCCAGCCTGACGTGACACTGCTCGAAAGGGTGCTCAGTGGACTTCGGAACCTCTAGCGGCGAGGCAGTCCGCTCCACCACCTCCGCGAAGATCGTGGTGGCGGGTGGATTCGGCGTGGGCAAGACCACGTTCGTCGGCGCGGTCTCGGAGATCAACCCGCTGCGCACCGAAGCCGTGATGACGTCCGCCTCCGCGGGGATCGACGACCTCACGCACGCGCCGGACAAGACCACGACGACCGTGGCCATGGACTTCGGCCGCATCACCCTGGACCAGGACCTGATCCTGTACCTCTTCGGTACCCCGGGCCAGGACCGCTTCTGGTTCATGTGGGACGACCTGGTGCGCGGCGCCATCGGTGCCGTCGTCCTCGTCGACACCCGCCGGCTGGCGGACTGCTTCCCCGCGGTCGACTACTTCGAGAACAGCGGCCTGCCCTTCGTCATCGCCCTCAACGGCTTCGACGGGCACCAGCCGTACACCCCGGAGGAGGTCCGCGAGGCCCTCCAGATCGGCCCGGACGCGCCGATCATCACGACGGACGCCCGTCACCGCAACGAGGCCAAGAGCGCCCTCATCACCCTGGTCGAGCACGCCCTGATGGCGCGCCTGCGGTGAGCGGGTCGGCTGCGCCGACGCGAAAAGGTCCCCACACTCACGGAGTGCGGGGACCTTCTGCGTATCCGGGCCTGCTGCCTGTCCGGCCGGGGGCAGGAACGCCCAAGCGGGGGGGGGGGGGGGGGGGGAGGGGGAAAAGGAAGGGGGGGGGGGGGGGGGGGGGGGGGGGGGGGGGGGGGGGGGGGGGGGGGGGGGGGGGGGGGGGGAAAAAGAGAGATCC
>NZ_JBVHLW010000006.1:123960-139334 GCF_055558795.1 Streptomyces sp. NPDC025618
ACACCCCCTCCCCCTCCCTCTCCGCCCCCTCCCCCCCCTCTCCCCCCCCCCCACCCCCCCCCCCACCCCTTCCCCCCCCCCCCCCCCCCCCCCCCCCCCCCCGCTTGGGCGGTGGGTGTCAGCCCTGCCAGCTGTGCGGCGCCCGGAAGCCGGGCGTGCGCTCCAGGCGGCGCCACCCGGCGGCCGTGCGGCGGGGCCGCGCGGGGGCCGCGTCGGTGCCGAACGCAGCCGCACGGGCGAGCAGGACGGCGGTGACCGCGGCCACTTCCTCCGCGTCGGCCGTGCCCTTCTCGACGCGTACGAGCGTGTTCTCCATGCTGTGACTCCCTTACTGGGGCGGGTTGCCGTGCTTGCGGGAGGGCAGGTCGGCGTGCTTCGAGGCGAGCATCGCCAGCGACCTGATGAGGACCGACCGGGTCTCGACCGGGTCGATCACGTCGTCCACCAGCCCGCGCTCGGCGGCGTAGTACGGGTGCATGAGCTCGGCCTTGTACTCCTTGACCATCCGCGCCCGCATCGCCTCGGGGTCGTCCGCCTCGGCGATCTGCTTGCGGAAGATCACGTTGGCCGCGCCCTCGGCGCCCATGACGGCGATCTCGTTCGTCGGCCAGGCGTAGGTGAGGTCGGCGCCGATGGACTGGGAGTCCATGACGATGTACGCGCCGCCGTACGCCTTGCGCAGGATCACCGAGATCCGCGGCACCGTGGCGTTGCAGTACGCGTACAGCAGCTTGGCGCCGTGCCGGATGATTCCACCGTGCTCCTGGTCGACGCCGGGGAGAAAGCCCGGTACGTCCAGAAGAGTGATGATCGGGATGTTGAAGGCGTCGCACATCTGGATGAAACGGGCGGCCTTCTCGCTCGCCTCGATGTCCAGCACGCCGGCGAGGGACTGCGGCTGGTTGGCCACGATGCCGACGACCTGGCCGTCCAGCCGGGACAGCGCGCAGATGATGTTGGTGGCCCAGCGCTCGTGGACCTCGAGGTACTCGCCGTCGTCGACGATCTCCTCGATGACCTTGCGCATGTCGTACGGGCGGTTGCCGTCGGCCGGGACCAGGTCGAGGAGGGCCTCGCCGACGCGGTCGGCCGGGTCCTCGCTCGCCACGCGGGGCGGGTTCTCGCGGTTGTTCTGCGGCAGCAGCGACAGGAGGTAGCGCACCTCCTCGAGGCACGTCTCCTCGTCGTCGTAGGCGAAGTGGGCCACGCCGGAGGTCTCGGCGTGCACGTCCGCGCCGCCCAGGCCGTTCTGGCTGATCTCCTCGCCGGTGACGGCGCGCACGACGTCGGGGCCGGTGATGAACATCTGCGAGGTCTCGCGGACCATGAAGACGAAGTCCGTGAGGGCCGGGCTGTAGGCCGCGCCACCGGCGCAGGGGCCGAGCATCACGCTGATCTGCGGGATGACACCGGAGGCCCGGGTGTTGCGCTGGAAGATCCCGCCGTAGCCGGCGAGCGCCGAGACGCCCTCCTGGATGCGGGCTCCGGCGCCGTCGTTCAGGGACACCAGGGGCGCCCCGGCCGCGATGGCCTTGTCCATAATCTTGTGGATCTTGGTGGCGTGCGCCTCGCCGAGCGCGCCGCCGAAGATCCGGAAGTCGTGGGCGTAGACGAAGACCGTACGGCCGTGGACGGTGCCCCAGCCGGTGATCACACCGTCGGTGTAAGGCTTCTTGCTCTCCAGTCCGAACCCCGAAGCCCGGTGCCGCCGCAGCGGCTCCACCTCGGAGAACGACCCCTCGTCCAGGAGCAGGTCGATCCGCTCCCGGGCCGTCAGCTTCCCCTTGGCCTTCTGGGCCTGGGTCGCCCGCTCGCTCGGACCACGCCGAACCTGCTCGCGGATGGCGTGCAGCTCGGCGACGCGCCCACGGACGTCACTCGCCTCTACGGGCGCACCTTCGAGATTGCTCATGCATAGACGGTACGCGGCGGGACAGCCGGAAACTCATGTCGGTTCCATACAACGTCCTGTGCGATTTGGTGGGCAGGCGTCACAGAAGCGCACAGGGGCCGAGGTCCGCCCCACCCCCGATAGGGGGTACCCATTGTGAATACCTCACAAAAGACGGCGCCAGGAGCCGTAGGCTGGGCAACTTGACGGCCCTCCGGGGCCGGGGCGCCGCCCCCATGATCACGCCAGGGCGACCGTACATCGGTGGGCGGCGCAGGCCGTTCCCGGGGTGACCCTGATCCGCAGCGTGTCACCCGTGGCCAGCACCCGCACCGAGGGGTCGTGGGCGGTGACCCCGCGCACCGGGCGGTGCCAGGTGAGGTCGACGGGGGCGCCCGTGCGCGGCGGCTCGGCGAGGTGGAGCGTCGCGGTGCGCCCGCGCGCCGTGGGTGTCTCTCTGACGAGCACGGCCGCGGGGGCCGTGACGGCGAGGGCCCCGGCCGCGCCGGTGGCGCCCGCCGCCCAGAAGTTGGCGGCGGTGAGGCCGAGCGAGGGGACGCGAATCGCCTGGCAGGCCGGGGAGTTGGCGAGCACGGTGAGCCAGTGGGGGTCCGCGGCCCGCGCCGCCACGGCCCGCGGTCCGGCGCCGGGCAGCAGGAGATACACGTAGGAGGCACCGGCCGGGTCGGTGCCGTGGGGGCGGAGCAGGGTGAGATAGCGGCGGGTCAGACGGTCGGGGCTGCCACCGGAGTTGATGTCGCGCCAGGCCCCCGAGCGGGCTTCGCACAAGGCGTCCAGGGGCGCGCCGCCGGGGAAGACGTAGCCACCGTGGCCCGCGAGGTGGGCCCAGTGGGCGCGGCCGTAGGACCGCGCCCAGCCGACGCCGGCGCCCTGCGGTGCGCCGTCGACGGTCAGGGCCGGCTCCCCGCGCTCCCCCAGGGCGCGGTTGTCGACGACCGTTTCCACGGGGGTGCCGTCGCGGGCGGTGATGCCCGCGCCGAGGCAGACGACCGTATCGGCCGCGCAGAACCAGGACTTACGGGCCTCCAGGGTGGAGGCGAGCCCCTTGAGGTGCTGTCCGACGGCGGCGAACTCCCCGTCGGTGACGCCGCCCACCCAGCGCACGGCGGGCCTGGGCGCGCCCCAGCCGCCGCCCTCGTTGTCGGCGAGCCGCTTGGCGGAGACGGTCGTGCCGGGCAGCCGGTACGGGTCGACGGTGGGCCAGAAGGCGTCCGTGTACTGCCCGTCGCCGCCCGGCGCCGCCCACCAGGAGAGCATTCCGGCGCCGGTGTGCCAGCCGCGGGGGTTCTCGCCGTTGCCGTTCTCGTAGTGGGTGATGCGGTCGGAGGCCATGGCGATGTTGACGGTCCAGCCGGGGCGGCGGTGCACGGCCCGGTCCATGGCGGCGAACAGCCGGTGCCCGACGGGCTCGGGCGCCGCCGGGCCCGGGGCGTCGAGCGCGGCCGCGACGCGGGCGAGGTCGGCGACGCCGAACTGCGGATCGGCCCGCAGGCCGGTACCGCGGTCCGCCCACCCCTTGATCAGCGCGTACCACCGGTCGCGGTCGGCCGGGGGCGCGCCGCTCGCCAGCAGGGCGATGGCGGCGATCACCGCGTGGCCGCGCTGCCGGTCGCTCTGCGGCAGCCCGCGGGGGTCGGCGCGCTGCACGCCCCGGCTTATGGCACGGCCGGAGACGCTGTCCATCATCAGGCCGTTGTGGATCAGGGGCGCGTAGGCGTTCTCGACGCTGTCGTGGATGTGCCGCGCGGCCGGGTCCGTGACCTCCCAGGGCGATCCCCGCAGCAGGGCGAAGAGCCGCCCGAGCCCGTCGAGGAGGACCTGGCCGTAGGTGCCGGAGTAGGCGACCCAGGTGTGCTGGACGAAGGAGCCGTCGGCGTAGAGACCGTCCCCTCGGGTCACATAGGGGAAGACGGGCGAGAGGGCGTCGCGGGCGAGGGCGGTCCTGCCGGGGGCCGCGCCGAGGATGCCGCGCAGGACGACGACGCGGCACAGGTCGACGCGGTTGGCCCCGGTGCTGGTGCCGGAGTAGTGACCGAGCTCGGAGTCGGGGACGAAGTGGCCGACCGCGTCCAGGATTCCGGCGCGCCGCCCGGGACCGGCCTCGTCGTGCAGGAGCGTCAAGGTGTCGAGGAGCAGCCGCGGGCTGCCGATCTGCCACTCCCACCAGTTGCCGTACCGCGTGGTGCCCGGGTTGTAGACGCGCTCACGCATGTGGTCGAGGCCGGCGAGGACATCGGCGGCGAGGCCGGCGTCCCCTGTGAGCCCCGTGCCCGGCTGGGCGTACGCCTGGGCCATGACGTGCAGCCGGGCGAAGCTCTGGGTGATCCCGCTCGGCGGGTCGAAGGGGGCGTCGGGCCAGAGCGAGCCGGGCGCGGGTCTCATGCCCGCGCGGTGGGCGCGGGCGAGCTCCCCCGTGCCGCGCAGGACGCCGGCGTAGGGCTCGGCGGTGGCGTCGAACCCGGTGCCGAGCATGATCTCGCGCCACCGCCGCCGCAGCGCCGGGAAGTCCTCACCCGGCCCGGCGGAGGCGAAGCCGAGCGCACCGGCGGCGGAGGCGGCGAGGAAACCACGACGGGTCCAGGCGGGGGCGGTCGGCACGACGGGATCCTTCCGACGGGGGGCGGTGGCGGGGACGACGGGACGGATACGGCGATGGGGACGGGGATGGGCGGCAGGGACGGGATATGACGCGAGAAGCGGTGGCACGGACGCGGTGACGCGGACGCGGTGACGCGGATGGGGTGACGCGGACCGTGGCGACGCGGACGCCGCGCGGGGCGACGGCACCCCGGGGTACGCGCGGCCGGACGAGCGGGGCGAGCGGGCAGGAGCGAGGCGCGGCAGAGGCAGGGCAGGGGCAGGGCAGGGGCGCGAGAGCCGTGGGGCGGGTGGAGAGGGCACACCGTGGCACGCCCCGGCAGGGCTCACAAGGGACACGACCGCACCGGAACGGAACGCGCGAGGAAATCACTCCGGAAAATCACCCCCACCAGATGTTGAAACTTGAACCAGATCGCGCTAACGTCATTCTCGTTGAACCTTCAACAACAACCTCTCTCCCCCAGGAGCAGTCATGGCCCTCTTCGCCCGCAAGCGCGGCACCACCGCAGCCACCGCCACCCTCGACGCCCCCGCCGCCTCGGCCACCGCCCTCGCCGTGGACCCCGCGCTGGCCGCCCTGACCGGCGAATACACCGTCGACCCGACCCACAGCAGCATCGGCTTCACGGTCCGGCACGCCATGGTCACCAACGTCAAGGGCTCGTTCACCGAGCACGAGGGGACCCTGCGCCTCGACGGCTCCGACCCCTCCCGCTCCACCGCCTCCCTCGACGTGCGGATCGAGAGCGTGGACACCGGCATGAAGGACCGCGACGCCCACCTGCGCGGCGCCGACTTCTTCGACGCCGAGCGCTTCCCGCTGATGACCTTCCGCTCCACCACCGCCCAGCGGCTCGGCGGCGACCGCTACCGCATCACCGGCGACCTCACCATCAAGGACGTCACCCGCCCGCTCTCCATCGACCTGGAGTTCAACGGCTCGGCCACCGACGTCTACGGCAACGAGCGGGTCGGCTTCGAGGGCAGCGCCGAGATCCTGCGCTCCGACTGGGGCCTGACCTGGAACGCCGCCCTGGAGACCGGTGGCGTGATGGTCAGCGACAAGGTGAAGCTGACCTTCGACATCTCCGCCGTCAAGTCCGCTCCCCTGGCCTGACCCCATGCGGTGTCAGCGGCCGAGGCGCTCCAGACGGTCGACGACCTCAGCGCCTCGGTCCACCGCCGCCGTCCACGCGATGTGGTTGTCGGGCCGCACCAGCACCAGGCCGCCCGCCCCTCCTTCCCCCGGCCCGCCCCCGGCCGGCTCCTCCCGCCCCCTCATGCCGTACGCCCGCCACGCGTGCCCCTCGGGATCCACCAGCCTCTCCCCGCCCCCGTCGATACCCCCGTCGATCAGACAGGCGCGGACCAGATCGCCGCAGGCGGCCGACGCCCTCGCGAGCGCCTCGGCACTGCCCGGACCGAAGCCCAGCAGGGTGAACCGGGAGCCCGCGAAGACCTCGAAGAGCCTGACCGGCCGGCCGGTCCCGGCGTCGCGGCACGGCGCGTCCGGCGCCCGCTCCCCCGCCGCCCGCCCGCCCCACGCCAGCGAGCTCCAGCCGTAGCCGACGCCCAGCGTGGTCAGATCCCGGCTGAACCCCGCCTCCGTGCCGACCCCCGCCGTCCGCATCCCCTCCATGACGGCCCGCAGCCGCTCGTTGGTGGTCTTCAAGGTCCAGGCGGCCACCGGCAGCCGCTCCTCCTCGTAGGTCTCCAGCAGCCCCTCGCCCGCCAGGCCGCGCGCGACGAGGGCGAGCTTCCAGCCGAGGTTGTAGCCGTCCTGGATGCCGGTGTTCATGCCGAGGCCGCCGGCTATCGAGTGGATATGGGCCGCGTCGCCCGCGAGGAAGACGCGGCCGGCCCGGAAGCGCTCCGCCATCCGGACATTGACGCGATAGGTGGAGAGCCAGCCCGGGTTGGTCAGCCGCAGCCCGGGTATCCGTGCGTGGCGGTCGAGCTGACGCTGGAAGACCTCCAGCGACGGCTCCTCGTACCGCCCGTCGGCGTCACGCTCCGGCGAGCTCTGGAGCTGCCAGCGCGCGGTGCCGGGCAGGGGGCAGAGCAGGACGGCGCCGTCCTCGTCGATCCACTGGTGCCAGCACCCGCGGTCCAGGCCGCCCTCCACCTCGACATCCCCGACCAGGGCCAGCTCCGGCGCGGTCTCCCCGTCGAAGGACAGCCCGAGCGCCTTGCGGACCATGCCGCGGGCGCCGTCGCAGCCCACGAGATACGCGGCCCGGACGCGCCGCCCGTCGGCCAGCGCGGCCGTCACCCCGGACTCGTCCTGCGTGAACTCGGCCACCTCGGCGCCCAGTTCGACCCGGACCCCGTATGACGCGAGCTTCGCCCTGAGGATCTCCTCGGTCCGCCACTGAGGTATCCACAGCCCCGTCGCGTACGGCACGTCGGGCGTGGGGGCCGCGCCCTCCTGGGGCGTGTGGTCGGCGATCAGGGCACCGCCCCGGTATTTGCGGAGGGTCAGGCGGGGGTTGCCCGCGGCCGTGAACTCCTCTCCCATGCCGAGGTCCGCGAGCACTTCACGGCTGCGCTGGTTGAGCCCCTTGCCGCGCGAACCACCGTGGAATTCCGGCGACTTGTCGACGATCCGCACCGGGACCCCGGCGCGGGCGAGTGTGCAGGCCAGCGTCAGGCCCGTCGGCCCGGCGCCCACGATCAGCACTGCGGTGGTGGTCATGCGGTGTCCCTCCGTCGTTCGGTGCCTCCATGAAAGCCCTCGCGAGAAGAAAACACAACCGAGTAACAAACGAATCCAAGTAACACGACCTGATAGAGTGAACCCGTGACTGACGAGACCGGACTGCGGGAACGCAAGAAGCAGCGCACACGGCAGGCGCTGTCCGAGACGGCGATCGAGCTCTTCCTCGCGCGCGGCTTCGACCAGGTGTCGGTCGCGGACGTGGCGGCCGCGGTGGAGGTCTCCAAGCCGACGCTCTTCCGCTATTTCCCGGCCAAGGAAGACCTCGTCCTGCACCGCATCGCCGATCACCAGGGCGAAGCCGCACGTGTGGTGCGCGAGCGGCCGGCCGGACGGTCGCCCCTGGCCGCGCTGCGCACGCACTTCCACGACCGCCTCGACGCCCACGACCCGGTCACGGGCCTCTGCGACCACCCCGCCGTGCTGGCCTTCCACGACATGGTCTTCACGACGCCGAGCCTGGTGGCACGGCTGGTGCGGTACGCGGAGCGGGACGAGGAGGAGCTGGCCTCGGTGCTCGCCGAATCCGGCGGTGGCGAGCTCACGGCTCGGCTGGCGGCGGCGCAGATCGTGGCGGTGCAGCAGCGGTTGGCCCGGGTGAACTGGGGGCGGGTGAACGGGGGGTTGAGCGCGGCTGAGGCGCTGCCTCTCGCGCGTGCGGATGCGGATGTGGCTTACGGGTTGCTGGAGGGCGGGGTGGGGGCTGTCTACGGCTGAGGTGGGCGGGGTGTGTTCCCCAGCCCCGCCCCTTCCCGAAGCTGGAGGCACGCCCGCGGCCCCCACACCTCTGCGCGCCCCGGAACCGGGGCTCCGCACCAGACCCCGCAACACGGCTGCGCCGCGTTGTCCTCAAACGCCGGACAGGCTGGGGACGGGCTGGGGGCGGGTGCCCGGACCGGGCCCCTGAATCAGCCGCCCCCTCCCCTACTCCTGCGGTTCCACCCCCGCCCTTCGCAAGCCGTACGCGTAGGCGTCGTCCAGCGCCTGCCACGAGGCCGCGATGACGTTCTCCGCCACGCCCACCGTCGACCACTCGCCGCTCTCGTCGCTCGTCGAGACCAGGACCCGCGTGATGGAGCCCGTGCCCAGACTGCCTTCCAGGATGCGGACCTTGTAGTCGGTGAGCTTCAGGGCGGCCAGCTGGGGATAGATGCGCTCCAGGGCCACGCGCAGGGCCCGGTCCAGGGCGTTGACCGGGCCGTTTCCCTCGGCGGTGGCGACGATGCGCTCGCCCTTGGCCCACAGTTTCACGGTCGCCTCGTTGGCGTGCGTGCCGTCGGGGCGGTCCTCCACGATTGCGCGCCAGGACTCCACCCGGTAGTAGCGCCGCGCCCGCCCCTCCGTCTCCTGGCGCAACAGCAACTCGAAGGAGGCGTCGGCCGCCTCATAGGTGTAGCCCGCCAGCTCGCGCTCCTTGACGCGCTCGACGACGCGGCCGATCAGCTCGCGGTCGTCGCCCAGGTCGATGCCCAGTTCCTTGCCCTTGAGCTCGATGGAGGCGCGGCCGGCCATGTCGGAGACCAGCATCCGCATGGTGTTGCCGACGCGCTCCGGGTCGATGTGCTGGTAGAGGTCCGGGTCGACCTTGATCGCGGAGGCGTGCAGCCCGGCCTTGTGCGCGAAGGCGGAGACGCCGACGTAGGGCTGGTGGGTGGAGGGCGTGAGGTTGACGACCTCGGCGATGGCGTGCGAGATGCGGGTCATCTCGGCGAGCGAGCCCTCCGGCAGCACCTTGCGGCCGTACTTGAGCTCCAGGGCGGCGACGACGGGGAAGAGGTTGGAGTTGCCGACGCGCTCGCCGTAGCCGTTGGCCGTGCACTGCACGTGCGTGGCGCCCGCGTCCACGGCGGCCAGGGTGTTGGCGACCGCGCAGCCCGTGTCGTCCTGCGCGTGGATGCCGAGCCGCGCCCCGGTGTCGGCGGCCACGGTGCGCACGACGGCCTCGACCTGCGCGGGCAGCATCCCGCCGTTGGTGTCGCAGAGGACGGCCACGTCGGCGCCCGCCTCGTGCGCGGTGCGCACGACCTGCGTCGCGTAGCGGGAGTTGGCGCGGTAGCCGTCGAAGAAGTGCTCGCAGTCGACGAAGACCCGCCGGCCGCGCGCCCGGAGATAGGAGACGGTGTCGCGCACCATCGCGAGGTTCTCCTCCAGCGTGGTGCGCAGCGCGAGTTCGACGTGACGGTCGTGGGACTTGGCGACCAGCGTGATGACGGGGGCGCCCGAGGCGAGGAGCGCCGCGACCTGCGGGTCGTCCTCCGCGCGGACGCCCGCCTTGCGGGTGGCGCCGAAGGCGACGAGCTGCGCGTGCTTGAAGTCGATCTCCTCCTGGGCCCGCTGGAAGAACTCGGTGTCCCGGGGGTTCGCGCCCGGCCAGCCGCCCTCGATGAAGCCGACGCCGAAGTCGTCCAGGTGCCGGGCGATGGTCAGCTTGTCCGCGACGGTGAGGTTGATGCCTTCGCGCTGCGCGCCGTCACGCAAGGTGGTGTCGAAGACGTGGAAGCTGTCGTCGGTTGCGTCCGTCATGCTGCTCTGGCTCCTGTCGGATCTCGGTCTACCGGACTGACCGGTTCCACCGTCCCCTCATGGTCGCGCGCCCTCGCCTCCGGCGGAGGTGGTGCCGGGAAACGAAAAGACCTCTCGCGGGTGCGAGAGGTCTGCGCGCGGGTCTGGGACGACGGTGGCCGCGCCGTACGTCGTGGGTACGGCGGGGTCACTGCGGACCGGCGCGCTCACTGCCCATAATCATGGCGAGGTTGAGCACGGGGCCATCTTGGCACGAGGCCCGTCGCGGTGCGGTCCGGTCTCACGATGCGGTCACCTCGGGCGCCCGGGTCACCTCCTGGTGCCGCTTCCCCTTCAGGTCGATGTCCCGCGTCTCCCGCATCGTCAGATAGACGATCAGGGAGACGGCGGCGCAGCCCGCCACGTACCAGTAGAAGCCCGATTCCACGCCCGCGTTCTTGAACCACAGGGCCACGTACTCCGCCGTGCCACCGAAGAGGGCGTTGGCGACGGCGTAGGGCAGGGCGACGCCCAGGGAGCGGATGGCGGTCGGGAAGAGCTCGGCCTTCACACACGCGTTGATCGATGTGTAGCCGGTGACGACGACCAGGGCGAGCAGCGACAGGCCGAGCGCGGGCCAGAAGGAGCCCGCGTGCTTGAGCATGGTCATGATCGGCACGGTCAGGAGGGTGGAGCCCACCGCGAAGGTGATCAGCAGCGGGCGGCGGCCGATGCGGTCCGAGAGCGCCCCGGCCAGCGGCTGGAGGCAGGCGAAGACGATCAGCGCGCAGAAGCTGACCAGGGTCGCGGTCTGCTTGGACAGACCGGCGCTGTTGGACAGGTATTTGGTGAGGTAGGTGGTGTACGTGTAGTACGCGACCGTGCCGCCCATGGTGAGCGCGACGACCAGCAGCGCCTCCCGCCTGTGCCGCAGCAGCGCGCGGATGGTGCCGCGTTCCTCCCGCTCCGCGGCGTCCGCGTCGCCGATCTCCTCGTACGCCTCCGTCTCCAGCATGTTGCGCCGGAGATAGAAGATGACGGCGGCGCCGAGCGCGCCGATCACGAACGGGATGCGCCAGCCCCAGCTGTGCAGTTCGCCGTTGGAGAGGGTGTGCTGGAGGAGGATCTGGAGGGCGAGGCCGAGGATCTGGCCCGCGGTCATCGAGACGTACTGGAAGCTGGAGGCGAAGCCGCGGCGGCCCGGCGCGGACGCCTCGGTGAGATAGGTGGCGCTGGCCGCGTACTCGCCGCCGACGGAGAGGCCCTGGAGCAGCCGCGCGATCAGCAGGACGGCGACTCCGCCGTAGCCCGCGACCCCGTAGGTGGGGGCCACGGCGATCAGCACGGCGGACGCCGACATCAGCGAGACGGTCAGGGTGAGCGCCGCCTTGCGGCCCTTGCGGTCACCGACCCGGCCGAGCAGCCAGCCGCCGACCGGCCGCATGAAGAAGCCGACCGCGAAGATGCCCGCGGTGTTCATGAGCTTGGCGGTGTCGTTGCCCGCGGGGAAGAAGGCTCCCGCGAAGTAGGTCGCGAAGCTCGCGTAGACGAACCAGTCGAACCATTCGACCATGTTGCCGGCCGAGCCGACCCAGATCTTCTTCCAGTGCTGTCCCATGGTCGATCACGGTGGCGGAACAGCAGGGTTTCGGACAAGGGTCCGAGCGACAACGATCATGCGTACTTGCGTGCGTTGTGATCACCACGCACGCAAGTACGCGACTGCCACAGCGGTCTCAGCCGCCGAGCGGGTGCATCCAGCCGTGGGTGTCCGGGGTGACGCCGGTCTGGATGTCGAGGAGCGCCTTGCGGAGCTTCATGGTGACCTCGCCGGGCTTGCCGTCGGCCACCGTCCAGTCGGCACGCGTGGACTTGACCGAGCCGACCGGGGTGATCACGGCGGCGGTGCCGCAGGCGAAGACCTCGGTGAGGGTGCCGTCGGCGTTGCCGTTCTTCCAGTCGTCGACGGAGATGCGGCCCTCGGTGACCTCGTAGCCGAGGTCGGCGGCGATCGTCATCAGCGAGGCGCGGGTGATGCCCGGCAGGAGGGAGCCGCTGAGCTCCGGGGTGACGATCTTGTCCCCGTACACGAAGTACAGGTTCATGCCGCCCATCTCCTCGATCCAGCGGCGCTCGATGGCGTCCAGCCAGACCACCTGGTCGCAGCCCTTCTCGGCGGCCTGGGCCTGGGCGACGAGGGAGGCGGCGTAGTTGCCGCCGGCCTTCGCGGCGCCCGTGCCGCCGGGAGCGGCGCGCACGTACTCCTCGCAGAGCCACACCGAGACGGGCTTGACGCCGCCGGGGAAGTAGGCGCCGGCGGGCGAGGCGATCACGACGAAGAGGTATTCGTTGGACGGGCGGACGCCCAGCCCGATCTCCGTGGCGAACATGAAGGGACGGAGGTAGAGGGAAGCCTCGCCGGAGCTCGGCACCCACGCCTTGTCCTGGGTGACGAGCGCGTCGCACGCCTCGATGAAGGTCTGGACGGGCAGCTCGGGCATGGCCAGGCGGCGCGCGGACGCCTGGAGGCGCTTGGCGTTCTCCTCCGGGCGGAAGATGGCGACCGAACCGTCGGGCTGGCGGTACGCCTTGGCGCCCTCGAAGATCGTCTGCGCGTAGTGCAGCGTCATGTTGGCGGGGTCGATCGACAGCGGGGCGTAGGGAACGAGCTGGGCGTCGTGCCAGCCGCGCCCCTCGGTCCACTTGATGGTCACCATGTGGTCGGTGAAGTGGCGGCCGAAACCGGGGGCGGCCAGGATCCGTTCCCGCTCGGCGTCCGACAGCGGGTGCGAGGAGGGCTTGAGCTCGATCGTGGGCGTCGTCATGAATCCGTGTCCTTCACCTTTGTGTGTGGCGGACCGCGAACTCACTCCGCCCCGTTCGGTACGGGACCTCCGAGATTCCCCTCGTACCGCGGCCCCACGTTCGATTATCGCTCGTGGGGCCGTGGACGGAAAATGTGTTGCGCGGCCCGGGGTCGATGGTCGCACCCAACCGCGCGGTAGCACAGCAGGTGGGACTAGCCGGCGGCTACTCGCAGCGCGAGCGCGTCGCCGATCTGGTCCGTGGTGCGGAACGCGCTCCCGCGCTCCGCGAGGTCCTCGCTCACCGCGGTCTCGATGCGCGCGGCCTCGCTCTCGTGGCCGAGGTGGCGCAGCAGCAGGGCCACGGAGAGGACGGTGGCCGTCGGGTCGGCCTTGCCGGTGCCCGCGATGTCCGGCGCGGAGCCGTGGACCGGCTCGAACATCGACGGGAAGGCGCCGCCGGGGTTGATGTTGCCGGAGGCGGCGAGGCCGATGCCACCGGTGACGGCGGCCGCGAGGTCGGTGAGGATGTCACCGAAGAGGTTGTCGGTGACGATCACGTCGAAGCGCTCGGGCTGGGTGACGAAGAAGATCGTCGCGGCGTCGACGTGCAGATAGTCGGTGGTGACGTCGGGGTACTCCTGGCCGACCCGGTCGAAGACGCTCTTCCAGAGGTGGCCGGCGTACACGAGGACGTTGTTCTTGTGCACGAGGGTGAGCTTCTTGCGCGGCCGCGACCTGGCCCGCTCGTAGGCGTCGCGCACCACGCGCTCCACGCCGTACGCGGTGTTGACGCTGACCTCGGTGGCCACCTCGGCGGGGGTGCCGGTGCGCAGGCTGCCGCCGTTGCCGGTGTACGGGCCCTCGGTGCCCTCGCGGACGACGACGAAGTCGATCCCGGGGCGGCCGGCGAGCGGGGTGGCCGTGCCGGGGAAGAGCTTCGACGGGCGCAGGTTCACGTAGTGGTCGAAGGCGAAGCGCAGCTTGAGCAGCAGCCCGCGCTCCAGCACCCCGGAGGGGACGGACGGGTCGCCGATCGCGCCGAGCAGGATCGCGTCGTGCCGCTTGAGGGACTCCAGCTCGGCGTCCGGCAGGGTCTCGCCGGTGGCGTGCCAGCGGCGGGCACCGAGGTCGTATTCCTCGGTCTCCAGCTTGACGTCCGAAGGGAGCACGGCACCAAGGACCTTGAGGCCCTGGGAGACGACTTCCCGGCCGATTCCGTCACCGGGGATGACTGCGAGGCGAAGGCTGCGAGACATGACCGGACCGTACTCCGCTGTCCCGCTGGATGACACACCGCGTCCACCATACGGACACATTGCGATCCGTATAGGTCGCGTTCATGCAAAGTCCTCATTCAAGTCGCCGATCCCTGGCACGTTCTGCGTCATGGACACACCACGGGTAGGCATCCCCCAACAGCTCGCGAACCGCATGACGATGGCCGAGCAGCACGAGTATCTGCGGACCAAGCTGACGCGGCGCGGCATGCTCCGCGCCGGAGCCCTGACGGCGGGCACCGTCGCGGGCGCGGGCCTGCTGGGCGGCGGCGGTACGAGCGCGTTCGCCGCGGCACCGGCCACGCTCTCCCCCACCCTGCTCACCTCGGCCGCGACCACCAAGGTGGACGGCAAGCACGTGGCGCCCTTCGGCCGCCACCTCGCCTTCGGCGCCGACCCCAAGACGCAGATGCGGATCTCCTGGCAGGTGCCGTTCGCCGTCCGGAGACCGTTCGTGCGGGTGGGCCTGAAGCCCTGGGACCTCAGCCACCGCATCGACGCGGAGGTGCGGGACCTGCACACCCCGTCGCTGTCCAAGAAGCTCCCGGCCGTCGACCAGGTCTATCTGCACGCGGCCCTGGACAACCTGCGCCCCGGCCGGACGTACTACTACGGCGTCGGCCACGACGGCTTCGACCCGGCCGACCCCACGCACTTCTCGACCATAGGCACCTTCACCACCGCTCCCGCGCGCGCGGAGAAGTTCGTCTTCACCGCCTTCGGCGACCAGGGCGTCAGCTACCACGCCCTCGCCAACGACCAGTTGATCCTGGGCCAGAACCCGGCCTTCCACCTGCACGCCGGCGACATCTGCTACGCCGACGACAGCGGCGAGGGCAAGCCGACCGACGTCTACGACGCCCGCCAGTGGGACCAGTTCCTCGCCCAGACCGAGTCGGTGGCCAAGAGCGTGCCGTGGATGGTGGCCACCGGCAACCACGACATGGAGGCCTGGTACTCGCCCAACGGCTACGGCGGCCAGAACGCCCGCTGGACGCTGCCGGGCAACGGCATCGACCCGAAGAACTCGCCCGGCGTCTACTCCTTCGTCTACGGCAACGTCGGCGTCGTCTCGCTCGACGCCAACGACGTCTCGTACGAGATCACCGCCAACACCGGCTACACCAGCGGCAAGCAGACCCGATGGCTCGACCGGCGCCTGGGCGAGCTGCGCAAGCAGCGGGGCGTCGACTTCATCGTGATCTTCTTCCACCACTGCGCCTTCTCGACCACCAACGGTCACGCCTCGGACGGCGGCGTGCGCGACGCGTGGCTGCCGCTCTTCGAGAAGCACAAGGTCGACCTCGTCATCAACGGCCACAACCACGTCTACGAGCGGACCGACGCGATCCGGGGCACCGAGGTCGGCAAGAAGCTCCCGATCGGGGAGACCGCCGACTCCACCCGTGACGGCATCGTCTACGTCACCGCGGGCGGGGGGGGGGGGGGGGGGGGGGGGGGGGGGGGGGGGGGGGGGGGGGGGGGGGGGGGGGGGGGGGGGGAGGGGGGGGGGGGGGGGAGGGGGCGGGGGGGGGGGGGGGGGGGAGAGGACAGATCGC
>NZ_JBVHLW010000006.1:139344-196978 GCF_055558795.1 Streptomyces sp. NPDC025618
TCTCTCTCTCTTCTCCCCCCTCCCCCCCCCCCCCCCCCCCCCCCCCCCCCCCCCCCCCCCCCCCCCCCCCCCCCCCCCCCCCCCCGGACAGCTACGAGGGCCACGTCAAGGACCAGGAGAGCGTGCCCACGTATCACTGGGTGAAGGACGGAGGCCGGCAGAAGGAGACAGTGCAGTGGTCCCGCGTGCGTTACACCGGCTACTCGTTCCTGGCGGTCGAGGTCCAGCCCGGCCCGCGGCCGCGGATGCGGGTGACGGCGCTGGCGGAGAGCGGCGAGCGCATCGATCACTTCGACGTGACGCGGAGCGGAGGGGCGAAGGGCTAGCACAGCGACGTGACGCGGAGCGGAGGGGCGAAGGGCTAGCACAGCGACGTGACGCGGAGCGGAGCGTCGAAGAACTAGTGACCGGTGACGCCGCCGTTGTCGCGTCGGTCCAGCGCGCGCTGGAGGGCTGCGGCGGCGTTCACCCGGTCGGCCTTGTGCTCGGCACTCTCGGCCGGACGGGGGGCGCGGCGGGTCCTGCGGGCTGCGGTTTCGGGCATGGAAGTCACGTCTCCTCTTACTCAGGTCGTCTGGCTGTGTCGGCTGGCTGAATCCCCGGGAGGGGTCGGACGGAGCCGGGAGGAGGGCGCGGGGCGGGTGCCGCAGGGATCACCTGCTCGGGGGCACACCGGCCGGGGCCGCTGTCGCTCGATGGAGCGGAAGGTTCGGCTTCCTCCACGCTAGGACAGGGCGGCGGCGGTGTCTCCCCGAATACTCGGTCTTCCTACTATCTGAGACGGCGGGCGTGCCCGGGACATGACGCCGCCCCCGCCCGGCTGGGGGGCCGGACGGGGGCGGGGATCAGCGAAGGGCAGGTCAGCCCATGTGCGGGTAGCGGTAGTCGGTCGGCGGGACCAGGGTCTCCTTGATGGAGCGGGTCGACGTCCAGCGCATCAGGTTGGACGCGGCACCGGCCTTGTCGTTCGTGCCCGAGGCACGGCCGCCGCCGAAGGGCTGCTGGCCGACGACGGCACCCGTCGACTTGTCGTTGATGTAGAAGTTGCCCGCGGCGAAGCGGAGCTTCTCCATCGCGTCGGCGGCCGCGGCGCGGTCCTGCGCGATGACCGAGCCGGTCAGGGCGTAGGCCGAGACGGACTCCATCTGCGCCAGCATCGCGTCGAAGTCGCCGTCCTCGTAGACGTGCACGGCGAGGATCGGGCCGAAGTACTCGGTCGTGAAGACCTCGTTCGCCGGGTCGGTGCACTCGATGACCGTGGGGCGGACGAAGTAGCCGACGGAGTCGTCGTACGTGCCACCGGCGACGATCGTGCAGCTCGGGTCGGCCTTGGCGCGGTCGATCGCGGCCTTGTTCTTCGCGAAGGAGCGCTCGTCGATGACGGCGCCGATGAAGTTCGACAGGTCGGTGACGTCACCCATGGTGATGCCGTCGACCTCGGCCGCGAACTCCTCCTTGAAGCCGTCCTCCCAGATGGAGCGCGGGATGTAGGCACGGGAGGAGGCCGAGCACTTCTGGCCCTGGAACTCGAAGGAGCCGCGGGTCAGCGCGGTCTTCAGGATGCCGCGGTCGGCGCTCGGGTGGGCGACGACGAAGTCCTTGCCGCCGGTCTCGCCGACCAGGCGCGGGTAGGAACGGTAGTTCTCGATGTTGTTGCCGACCGTCTTCCAGAGGTACTGGAAGGTCTTGGTCGAGCCGGTGAAGTGGATGCCGGCCAGCTCGGGGTGGTTCAGGGCCACCTCGGAGACGGCGAGGCCGTCACCGGTCACCAGGTTGATGACGCCCTTGGGCAGGCCCGCCTCCTCCAGGAGCTGCATCAGCAGCACGGCGGAGTGGGTCTGCGTCGGGGACGGCTTCCAGACGACCACGTTGCCCATGAGGGCCGGGGCGGTCGGCAGGTTGCCGGCGATGGCGGTGAAGTTGAAGGGCGTGATCGCGTAGACGAAGCCCTCCAGCGGCCGGTGGTCGCTGCGGTTCCACACACCGGTCGCGTTGGCGACCGGCTGCTCGGCGAGTATCTGGCGCGCGAAGTGCACGTTGAAGCGCCAGAAGTCGACGAGCTCGCACGGGGTGTCGATCTCGGCCTGCTGCGCGGTCTTCGACTGGCCCAGCATGGTGGAGGCGGCCAGCGTCTCGCGCCAGGGGCCGGCCAGCAGCTCGGCGGCGCGCAGGATGATCGCGGCGCGGTCGTCGAAGGACATCGCGCGCCAGGCCGGGGCGGCGGCGAGCGCGGCGTCGACGGCGTCCTGCGCGTCCTGCCGCGTGGCGTTGTTGAAGGTGCCGAGCACGGCGGCGTGGTTGTGCGGCTGGACGACCTGGAACGGCTCGCCGCCGCCCATCCGCTTCTCGCCGTTGATCGTCATCGGCAGGTCGACCGGGTTGCCCGCCAGCTCCTTGAGCTTGGCCTCGAGACGGGCGCGCTCGGGGGAACCGGGGGCGTAGCTGTGCACCGGCTCATTGACCGGGGCGGGGACCTGGGTAACGGCGTCCATGGGTTCCGTTTCTCCTTCGGGGCTCGTCAGGGGGGATCGGGCGGCTCAGCCCTTGGTGAGGATGGAGCGGGCGAAGAACAGCAGGTTGGCGGGCTTCTCGGCGAGGCGGCGCATGAAATAGCCGTACCAGTCGGTCCCGTACGCCGTGTAGACGCGCATCCGGTGGCCGTCGGCGGCCAGCCGGACGTGCTCCTCACTGCGGATGCCGTAGAGCATCTGGAACTCGTACTCGTCCAGTTTGCGCCCCGCCTGCCGGGCCAGCTCCTGCGAGATGGCGATCAGCCGCGGGTCGTGCGAGCCGATCATGGGGTAGCCCTCACCCGCCATCAGGATCTTGACGATGCGTACGAACGCCTTGTCGATCTCGGCCTTGTCCTGATAGGCGACGGACGCGGGCTCTTTGTACGCACCCTTCACGATACGCACCCGGCTGCCGGCCGCGGCGAGGCGGCGGGCGTCGTCCTCGGTGCGGAAGAGGTACGCCTGGATGACGCAGCCGGTCTGCGGGAAGTCCCGCCGCAGCTCCTCGTGGATCGCGAACATCGAGTCGAGGGTGGTGTGGTCCTCGGCGTCGAGTGTGACCGTGGTGCCGATGGCCGCGGCGGCCTCGACGACCGGGCGGACGTTGGCGAGCGCCAGCTCGTGGCCGCCCTCCAGCGCCTGGCCGAACATGGAGAGCTTGACCGACATCTCGGCCTTGGTGCCGAGGCCGAGCTCCTTGAGGCGCTCGATCAGCGCGAGGTAGGCGTCGCGGGCGGCGTACGACTGCTCGACCGTGGTGATGTCCTCGCCGACGACGTCGAGGGTGACCTCCAGGCCCTCGGCCGCGGCGTCCTTCACGATCGGGATGACCTGGTCGAGGGTCTCGCCCGCGATGAAGCGGGCGACCACCTGCTTGGTGCCCGGCGCGGCCGAGACGAGACGGCGGATGGCGTCGCTGCGGGACGCGGCGAGCAGCACAGGACCCAGCACTGGGCACCTCCACGATGACGGCCGGCCCCACGGCGGGGGCGGCATAAGTAACTCATCGTGAAAACTAGAGATCACAGCGATCCTCGGCCATCGACAGCTGTCACGCATCCGTGGCCCGGATCTCAGACACATGTATGACAATAGTGAGCGGCACATGAAACCGGGGGGCGAAATCGGGCCGTAACGGGTCCACACGAAGGGGCCCCAGGTCCGAAGGGAGCGCGGCGGGGCGATGCGCGGCGACTATCAGCAGCTCGTGGACGAGATATCGGCCGCGCTCGGCGCGCCCGCGACCCTGGAGGACCGGGATTTCGGGCTGATCGCCTTCGGCGCCCACGACAGTGACGACGACGTCGAGCTGACGATGGACCCGGTGCGGACCCGGTCGATCCTCCAGCGCCGGTCGACCGCGGCCGTCCGGGCGTGGTTCGAGGCGTTCGGCATCGCGCGGGCCCAGGCTCCGCTGCGGATCCCGCCGGATCCCGCGGCGGGGGTGTTCAAGGGCCGCATCTGTCTGCCCGTACGCCACCGGGGCGTGGTGCTCGGCTATGTGTGGCTGCTGGACGACGAGCACCTGTCCGGGCTGGACCTCTCGGTGCCACTGGCGGACCCGCGGCTCGCGCAGGCGATGGAGACAACCACCCGGATCGGGGCGCTGCTGGCCGCCGAGGCCCGCGCGGGCGCGGAGCTGGGCGAGCTGCTGCGGGAGTTGCTGACCGGGCGGCCCGCGGGCCGGGACTCGGCGCGGGCCGCCCTGCGGGACGCGCTGGGCGCGGCGGGTGACGGGCCGCTGGCGGTGGTCGCGGTGGCGCCGTGGCGGGCGGCGGGCGACACCGAGGGCGAGCCGGGTGAGACGGGGGACGCGGAGGGGCCCGGTGCGGGATCGGCGCTGGCCGGGCAGTCGGGGGTGGCGGCGCTGTGCGCGGTGCCGGACGCCCTGCCGGACGGCTCGGCGGCGCTGGCCGCGCTGATCCGGCTGCGGGCGACGACGGCCCCGGCGCCCGCGCTCACGGCGGCGGACCGGCTGCTGCGCTCGCCCCGCGCGGGCGGTGCGGGCGGTGCGGGCGGCCGCCCCGTGCGGGCCACGGCCGGGCTCGGTGCTCCCCGCCGGGGGCTCGCGGAACTGCCGGCCGCCTGGCGCGAGGCGCTGGCGGCCGCGCGGGCGGCCGGGGCGGAGGCGCGGCTGGGGCCGGTGGCGGAGTGGTCGGGCATCGGCCCGTACCGCGTGCTGTCCGCGCTGCCGGCCCAGGCCGCGGCGGACCCTTCCGTACGCCCGCTGCTGGCCCCGGCGCACACGGAACTGGCCCGCACGGCGGAGGTCTTCCTCGACTGCGCGGGCCAGGCGGGCCGCACGGCGGCGGCGCTGGGCATCCACCGGCAGACGCTCTACTACCGCCTCTCCCGGGTGGAGCAGCTCACGGGCCTGGACCTGGACGACGGCGAGGGCCGCCTGCTGCTCCACATGGCCCTGAAGGCGGACCGGTTGTAGGAGCGGGGGCTAGTCCTCCTCGGCGCTGATCGCCTGGACCGGGCAGGCGCGCACCGCCTCGCGCGCCAACGGGTCGCCGCCGCCGTCCTCATTGCCGGGGATCACCGTGCCGAAGCCGTCGTCGTCCTGGGCGAAGACGCCGGGCGCGGTCAGGGCGCACTGGCCCGAGCCGACGCAGAGATCGGAGTCGATGGAGATGCGGAAGGTGCTCATGGTGGTTTCCGTTCCGTGAAGTCGTCACGACGGGTTCGGCGCAGGCCGCCGGTACGTCCAGTGCAGGCCGCTCCGCAGCGCTCGGCTACGCGCGATCCGGCCACATCCCGCACAACGACGGAATACGGCACACCGCTACGCCTTCCAGGACAGGTCCGCACACACGGGTGCGGCCGTGCCACCCCCCGATGGCACGGCCGCACTGCCCGGGGCGTCAGGCCGCGGGCTTCCTGAGGGTCTCCATCAGGCTGGTGAAGCTGTCGTCCGCGTGGCCCTGGCCGAGTCCGCGGCGGAAGATCTCCAGGACCGCGGCGGGCAGTGAGGCGTCGACTCCCGCGTCCTTGGCGGTCTGCGTGATGTGGTCGACGCTGGCCGCGCACATGGCGAGCCTGTCGACGTCACCGCCGTGCTGCCCGGCGTCGACGCGCGGGGTGTAGAAGGAGAGGAAGCCCGGGACCGAGGACACGATCGAGGTGGCGTACGGCCGGACCTCCTCGGCGGTGATGCCGTGCGCCTCGGCGACGGTGACGGCGTGCAGCCAGCCGCTCATCGTGGTCCAGAAGATGTCCATCATGAGCTGGTAGTGGAGCGCGGCCAGGCCCGGGTCGGCGCCGCGGTAGTCGGCGGCGGTGAGCACCTCCAGTGTGGGCCGGTGGGCCTCGAAGACGTCCCGGGGGCCGCTGTAGAAGGTGGCCGACTCGGACGAGCCGATGCCCGAGGGCGGCACCTGCACCCCGCCGGTGAGGTGACGCGCGCCGTGCTCCTCGGCCCAGGCGGCGGCCTCGCGGGCGCGCGCCGGGGTGTCGGAGCTGAGGTTGACGAGGACCCGGCCGGGCAGCGCCGCGGTGGCGGGCCCGAGGACCGCGAACATCGCGTCGTAGTCGGTCAGGCTGAGCACCACCAACTCATGGGCGCCCAGCGCCTCCTCGACCGTCGCCGCCCGCTCTGCGCCCTTGGCGACGAGGGCGTCGGCCTTGGCGGCGGTGCGGTTCCACACGGTCACCGGGTGGCCCGCGGCCAGGAACGCCTCGGTCATCGCCGTGCCCATGGGGCCGAGACCGATGACGGTGACGGCCTGCTTGCCCCGAGAAGACGCCTGCTTGCTCTGAAAAGACATGGGAGATCCCCCCGCTAGAACGAACGCTCTATCTAGAGAGGAACCTAGCACGCTCTGGAACGAACGCTCTATTCGATATCCTTGCCGGGTGAAGACCACTACGCAGGCGGGCGCGGACGCTCTCGGCACACGCGAACGGATCGTCCGGGCCGCGTCACGGCTGATGCAGCGTCAGGGCTACGAGGGGACCGGGATCAAGCAGATCTCCCGGGAGGCCGAGGCGACGCTCGGCTCGGTCTACCACTTCTTCCCCGGCGGCAAGCAGGAGCTGGCGACGGAGGCGATCCGGCACGGCGACCGGGAGTTCGCGGACATCCTGCGGTCGGTGCTGGCCGGCGAGGAGGATCCGGCGGAGGCGGTGGCCGCGGTGGCCCGCGCCGTCGCCGGCGAACTGCGCGCCTCCGACTGGATCGACGGCTGCCCGGTCACGGCGACGAGCCTGGGCACGGCCGGGCGCGCGCCGGACATCCAGCAGGCGGCGGCGGAGGCGTTCGAGCGCTGGCGCGGGCTGGTGTCCGACAAGCTCCGCGCCTGCGGGATCGCCGAGGAGGACGCGTACGAGCTCGCGCACACGGTGATCCACACGCTGGAGGGCGCGGAGCTGGCGGCTCAAGTCGCGCGGAGCGACGAGCCGTTGGTGATCGCCGGGCGGCACCTGGCCAGGCTGATCACTTCCTATCGGTGAGCTTTGAGGTCCGGCGCCCATGGGTGCCGGACGACAGAGCTCAGGCGTCCTCGCGGCCACCCGGCGTTCCGTCGGCCAAGGGCGACGGCGACTCGAGGAACTGGCCGGCCAGCGCCCGGCGCATCCCCTCGACCAGCTCCGCGCCGGTCGGCGCGGACTCGGCCTCGATGACCCACTGGACCCACATCCCGATGAACAGGGCGTGGTAGAAGGCGCCCGTGGTCCGCTTCGCCTCCTCGCTCACATGGCTGCCGTCGAGGCCCTCGAAGATCTTCAGCATGCCGTCCCGGCCCTCCGGGAACACACCGGCGAACCACTTCTTCAACTCCGGATTGCTCCCCAGCTGACCGACCACCTCCAGCTGGAGCTCCCAGAACCGCCGGCTCTCCTCGAACCCCGCCGTCAGCGTGTTCAGCTTCGCGGTGAAGAGCTCCGCCCGCGAGGTACCCGGGGGCGAGCCGGCCTCCAGGGCGCGGGTCATCGCGTCGCCCCACTCCTCGGTCATCTTGACGAACGCGGTCATCATCAGCGCGTCCTTCGAACCGTAGTGATAGCCGATCGAGGCGAGGTTGGCGCCGGAGGCCGCCACGATGTCGCGCGCGGTGGTGCGCACCCAGCCCTTTTCGAGCAGGCACGCCTTCGCGCCGGCCAGCAGGTCTTCACGATGTCCCATGCCGGCACCCTAGCGCCGGACCATACACGCGTACTAGACAGGCGTCTAAGACGCTTGTCTATACGTACGCGTGGAGACGGCGCCGGCTCCCGCCCTGCCCCTTCCCCCACCCCCGAACACGCGCGGCAGCGCTGACCGTTCGGACGTCAAGGCCGGGGACGGCGCCCGGGTGCGGGCGCCGTCCACGACCTTCGCCGTCGGCTCAGTCGTGCAGCTTGTGCAGCCAGAGCCCCACGGCGACGCCGTTACCGGTGAGCGCGCACACGTGGTTGGTGAACTTGCCGGGGTCCGCGTTCACGGCGCTGGTGCCCGCCTTGTTGCAGTTGTCGTACGTCCAGTACCAGGTCTGGTACTCCCAGCACGGCACGGTGTTGTTGTTGTCGGAACAGCTCGGCGCGGGCACGTTGTCCATGGGCCGCTGCGGCTCCGCGATCGCTCCGGGTCTGTCACCGGCCGCCTGGGCCGTGGTGGCGACGGCGCCCAGGCCGCCGAGTGCGGCGATCACGGCCACTGCGGCGACGGCCGTACGCGTGGAAAGCCTCATCCCGCATCCCCCTCTCCGAGGGCCCCGCTCCTCGCGCGGGCCCCTGTCGGCACGGGGCCCGAACGGGCCCCGTGCGAGGGCTACCCGGCAGGAACGTTCACGCATTCGCGCACCGCCGTGGAATTCGTACGAGCGACACGACCACGGTCTGCGACCGCTCCGGGTACGGGACGGGGCCGGACCCCTGGGCCCGGCCCCGTGCAGCGCTGTGCCTCAGTCCGTCAGATTCACCGCACGCGCCGACACCGCGCCGATCTCCTCCGCGATCTCGGCGAGGACCGGGGCCGGGATGGACTCGTCGACGGTCAGCGCGACCAGGGCCTCGCCGCCCTCCCGGGCGCGGGAGACCTGCATGCCGGCGATGTTGATGCCCGCCTCGCCGAGGATCCGGCCGACCGTGCCGACGACGCCGGGGCGGTCGCCGTAGCGGAGGAAGGCCATGTGGTCGGCGAGCGCCAGGTCCACGTCGTGGTCGCCGACCGCGACGATCTTCTGGAGGTGCTTGGGGCCCGCGAGCGTGCCGGAGACGGAGATCTCGTCGCCGCCGGAGAGCGTGCCGCGCACGGTCACCACGTTGCGGTGCTCGGCCGACTCGGAGCTGGTGGTCAGGCGCACCTCGACGCCACGCTCCTGCGCGAAGAGCGGGGCGTTGACGTACGACACCGTCTCGTCGACGACGTCCTCGAACACGCCCTTGAGCGCGGACAGTTCGAGCACCTTGACGTCGTGCTGGGTGAGCTCGCCGTAGACCTCGACGTCGAGCCGGACCGCGACCTCGCCCGCGAGGGCGGTGAAGATCCGGCCGAGCTTCTCGGCGAGCGGCAGACCGGGCTTGACGTCCTCGGCGATGACGCCGCCCTGGACGTTGACCGCGTCGGGCACCAGCTCGCCGGCCAGCGCGAGGCGGACCGACTTGGCGACCGCGATGCCCGCCTTCTCCTGGGCCTCACCGGTGGAGGCACCCAGGTGCGGGGTGGCGACCACGTTGTCGAACTCGAACAGCGGGGAGTCCGTGCAGGGCTCCTGGGCGTAGACGTCCAGGCCCGCGGCCGCGACCCGGCCCTCCTTCAGGGCGGTGGCCAGCGCCGCCTCGTCCACGATCCCGCCGCGCGCGGCGTTGACGATCCGCACCGACGGCTTGACCTTGTGCAGCGCCTCGTCACCGATGAGACCGAGCGTCTCGGGCGTCTTCGGCAGGTGGACGGTGATGAAGTCCGCGGTCTCCAGCAGCTCGTCGAGCGTCAGCAGCCGGACGCCCATCTGCGCGGCCCGCGCGGGCTGCACATAGGGGTCGTACGCGACGATCTTCATGCCGAACGCGGACATGCGCTGGGCCACGAGCACGCCGATGCGGCCGAGGCCGACGACGCCGAGGGTCTTCTCGGACAGCTCGACGCCGGTGTACTTCGAGCGCTTCCACTCGCCGTTCTTCAGGGCGGAGTTGGCCTGCGGGATGTTGCGCGCCGTGGCGATCAGGAGGCCGCACGCGAGCTCGGCCGCGGTGACGATGTTGGAGGTCGGGGCGTTCACGACCATCACACCGGCCTTGGTGGCGGCGGCGACGTCGACGTTGTCCAGGCCGACACCGGCGCGCGCGACGACCCGCAGCCGCTTGGCGGCGGCGACCGCCTCGGCGTCGATCTTCGTGGCGCTGCGGACGAGGACGGCGTCCACATCGGCGATGGCGGGCAGCAGGGCGGCGCGGTCCGCGCCGTTGCAGTGCCGGATCTCGAAGTCCGGGCCCAGGGCGTCGACGGTCGCGGGCGAGAGCTCTTCCGCGATCAGTACGACGGGTTTACGGGACGAAGCAGTGCTCACGTGGTCCTCACAGTCCATGGGGTTACCCCCATGCCGTTCAGGCGATGGGGGAGGACGGCCGTCCCGACGGCCGAAGGCGGTGAAGGGCAGCCGCGTGTGACGCACGACGCTGTGAGCCTGACGCGTTGATGCTCCGCAGTCTATCGGGGGTTGGAACCCGCTCGGGCGCGTGCGGAGAAACGTCACCCCGGCGTGACGGGGTGCGGGTCCGCCACGAACACGGGGACCCGCACCCGAGGCCGACTACTTGTCGTCCACCCAGCTCATGAGCTTGCGGAGCTTCTTGCCCGTCGTCTCCAGCAGGTGGTCCTCGTCGGCCTTCTTGTACTCGTTGTACTTCGGCAGGCCCGCCTCGTACTCCTTCATCCAGTTGTTGGCGAAGGTGCCGTCCTGGATCTCGCCCAGGACCTTCTTCATCTCGGTCTTGGTCTGGTCCGTGATGATGCGCGGGCCGGTGATGTAGTCGCCCCACTCGGCGGTCTCGGAGACCGACCAGCGCATCTTCTCCAGGCCGCCCTCGTACATCAGGTCCACGATCAGCTTGAGCTCGTGGAGGCACTCGAAGTACGCGATCTCCGGCTGGTAGCCCGCCTCGACCAGGGTCTCGAAGCCGGCCTTCACCAGGGCGGAGGCACCGCCGCAGAGCACGGCCTGCTCGCCGAAGAGGTCGGTCTCGGTCTCCTCGGTGAAGGTCGTCTTGATGACGCCGGCGCGGGTGCCGCCGATGGCCTTGGCATAGGAGAGGGCGAGCTGGAAGGCGCTGCCGGAGGCGTCCTGCTCGACGGCCGCGATGCACGGCACGCCGCGGCCCTCCTCGTACTGACGGCGCACCAGGTGGCCCGGGCCCTTGGGGGCGACCATGCAGACGTCCACGCCGGCCGGGGGCTTGATGAAGCCGAAGCGGATGTTGAAGCCGTGGCCGAAGAACAGCGCGTCGCCGTCCTTGAGGTGGTCCTTGACGGACTCCTCGTAGACCTTGGCCTGGATCGGGTCCGGCACCAGGATCATGATGACGTCGGCCTCGGCCGCGGCCTCGGCGGGCGTGACCACGCGCAGGCCCTGCTCCTCGGCCTTCGCCTTGGACTTGGAGCCCTCGTGCAGGCCCACCCGGACATCGACGCCGGAGTCGCGCAGCGACAGCGCGTGGGCGTGGCCCTGGCTGCCGTAGCCCAGGACCGCGACCTTGCGGCGCTGGATGATGGACAGGTCGGCGTCGTTGTCGTAGAACAGCTCGGCTGCCACTGAGGTATCTCCTTGTTTTCCGGGATTCCGGTTGTGCGTCCCACCGTATGCCGGGTGGGCGGGAAAAAGTGTTCGGGTCTCGTGATGCGGAAGGGCCGGCCGTCAGGCCGTGCGGTCCAGGGCGCGCAGGCTGCGGTCGGTGATGGAGCGGGCGCCGCGCCCTATGGCGATCGTCCCGGACTGCACGAGCTCCTTGATGCCGAACGGCTCCAGCATCTTGAGCATCGCGCCCAGCTTGTCGCTGCCGCCGGTGGCCTCGATGGTGACGGCCTCCGGGGAGACGTCGACGGTCTTGGCGCGGAAGAGCTGGACGATCTCGACGATCTGGGAGCGGGTCTCGTTGTCGGCGCGGACCTTCACCAGCACCAGCTCGCGCTGGATCGCGGCGCTGTCCTCCAGCTCGACGATCTTCAGCACGTTGACGAGCTTGTTGAGCTGCTTGGTGACCTGCTCCAGCGGCAGCGACTCGACGTTGACGACGATGGTGATGCGGGAGATGTCCGGGTGTTCGGTGACCCCGACCGCGAGCGAGTCGATGTTGAAGCCGCGGCGGGCGAACAGCGCGGCGATCCGGGTGAGGATGCCGGGGGTGTTCTCCACGAGGACGGAGAGCGTGTGCTTGGTCATGGTCTCTTTCTCTCTCCTGGCCTCAGTCGTCTTCGGTGTCGCCGAAGTCCGGGCGGACGCCGCGCGCCGCGAGGATCTCGTCGTTGGAGGTTCCGGCGGCGACCATGGGCCAGACCATGGCGTCCTGATGGACGATGAAGTCCACCACGACCGGGCGGTCGTTGATGGCGTTGGCCTTCTCGATGACGGCGTCGAGCTGGGCCGGGTCCTCGCAGCGCAGGCCCACACAGCCCATGGCCTCGGCGAGCTTGACGAAGTCCGGGACCCGGGTGCCGGCGCACGCCTCCTTGCCGGTGGCGCCGGGGCCGGAGTGCAGGACGGTGTTGGAGTAGCGCTGGTTGTAGAAGAGGGTCTGCCACTGGCGGACCATGCCGAGGGCGCCGTTGTTGATGACGGCGACCTTGACGGGGATGCCGTTCAGGGCGCAGGTGACCAGTTCCTGATTGGTCATCTGGAAGCAGCCGTCGCCGTCGATCGCCCAGACCGTGCGGTCCGGAGCGCCGGCCTTGGCGCCCATCGCGGCGGGCACGGCGTAGCCCATGGTGCCCGCGCCCCCGGAGTTGAGCCAGGTGCGGGGCTGTTCGTAGTCGATGAAGTGCGAGGCCCACATCTGGTGCTGGCCGACGCCCGCCGCGTAGATGGTGTCCTTCGGCGCGAGCTGCCCGATGCGCTGGATGACCTGCTGCGGGGAGAGGCTGCCGTCCTCGGGCTGGTCGTAGCCGAGGGGGTAGGTGTCGCGCCAGCGGTTGAGGTCGGCCCACCAGGCCGCATATCCCGTTCGGGCGGCCTCCGGGGTGTGCCCCTCGGCGTGCTCGGCCTGGATCGCGACGATCAGGTCGGCGATGACCTCGCGGGCGTCCCCGACGATCGGCACGTCGGCGGCACGGTTCTTGCCGATCTCGGCGGGGTCGATGTCCGCGTGGACGATCTTGGCGTACGGGGCGAAGGAGTCGAGCTTGCCGGTGACCCGGTCGTCGAAGCGGGCGCCGAGGGCCACGATCAGGTCGGACTTCTGCAGGGCGGTGACGGCGGCGACCGCGCCGTGCATCCCGGGCATGCCGACGTGCTGCGGGTGGCTGTCGGGGAAGGAGCCGAGCGCCATCAGGGTGGTGGTGACGGGGGCGCCGGTGAGCTCGGCGAGCACCTTGAGCTCCGCGGTGGCACCGGACTTCATCACGCCGCCGCCGACGTAGAGCACCGGCCGCCTGGCCTGGGTGATCAGCTTGGCGGCCTCGCGGATCTGCTTGGCGTGCGGCTTGGTGACCGGGCGGTAGCCGGGCAGGTCGGTGTGCGGGGGCCAGCTGAAGGTGGTCCGCGCCTGGAGGGCGTCCTTGGCGATGTCGACGAGCACCGGGCCGGGGCGGCCGGTGGAGGCGACGTGGAATGCCTCGGCGATGGTCCGCGGGATCTCGGCGGGGTCGGTGACCAACCAGTTGTGCTTGGTGATCGGCATCGTGATGCCGCAGATGTCCGCCTCCTGGAAGGCGTCCGTACCGATCGACTTGGAGGCGACCTGGCCGGTGATCGCCACCAGCGGGACGGAGTCCATGTGGGCGTCGGCGATGGGGGTGACGAGGTTGGTCGCCCCCGGCCCCGAGGTCGCCATGCACACCCCGACCTTGCCGGTGGCCTGCGCGTATCCGGTGGCCGCGTGCCCGGCGCCCTGCTCGTGGCGGACGAGGACGTGACGGACCCTGGAGGAGTCCATCATCGGGTCGTACGCCGGGAGGATCGCACCGCCCGGGATGCCGAAGACGATCTCCGCCCCTACCTCCTCCAGCGAGCGGATGAGGGACTGCGCCCCCGTGACGTGCTCGACGGTGGCGGGCTGCTGCGCCGCGCCGCTTCGGGCCCGCGGCTGCGGATGGTGGGCCCCGGTGGCCTGCTCGGTCATCGACATTCTCTTCTCGAGGGATTCGACGGTAAGGATTCGACGGTTACGACAGCTTCGGCGGTGGGCGGTTTGGGTGGGTCTGCGTGCATCCGATGCAACAAAAAACCCCTCGTGCCGTGAGGCAAGCGAGGGGAGCGCGCCGGAGTGGTCAGCAGGACTTACTGGGTGGCCTGCTTCAGCCGACGCGCTTTCCAAGTACGAGAATTCGGGTGCGCATGGCTCCGACCCTCCACCCGCCGCATATGAGGTGTCAAGCGGGTGGGACGGGCGTCTCATTATTTGAGCGCAATGGAGCATGTGCGAGGGATCCCGCGCCGCCCGCCGCGCCCGAACGGGCGCCCGACGGCATGATCGCGGGGGCCGGCGGAACGCCTCCGACGAGCACGTTCGCGCCGTCCGCGGGGCGGGGCACCGGATAGCTGCCGCGGTCGAGAGCGTAGCGGAGCCGGTGTTCGTCGAGCGGGCCCGCGAACGCCTTGCCCAGGCCGTGGGTGCAGCCCATGGCGCGCAGGGCGAGCGCCTGCTCGGGCACGTCGACGCCCTCGGCCACGGACTGCATCCCGAGGTCGGTGGCGATCCTCAGCAGCCCCGCGGTGATCTTGTGCAGCCGGGCGGACTCCACCACGCCGTCGACCAGCCCGCGGTCGAGCTTGAGCGTGTCGATGGGGAGCCTGCGCAGCGCGCTGATCGCGGCATAGCCGCTGCCGAAGCCGTCCAGGGCGATCCGCACGCCGAGGCGGCGCAGGGTGACCAGCCGCCGCTCCAACTCGTCCAGCGAGACCCGGGGGTCGCTGCCGGACAGCTCCAGGACGAGCGCGCCGGAGGGCAGGCCGTGATGGATGAGCAGCCCTTCGAGGTACTTCGGTGGCAGCGACTTGTCCATCAGACGGGTGGCCGACAGCTGGACGTAGACCGGCACGGGGTGGCCGGCGCGGCAGCGGTGGGCGGCCTGCTCGACGGCCTTCTCGACCGTCCAGCGGCCGAGTTCGGCGAAGCGCGCGGCCTCGTCGCCGCGCTCGCTCTCGGCGACGCGGAGGTATTCGGCGGGGGTGAACAGTATCCCCTGGGCCGAGCGCCAGCGGGGCTGCGCGGCGACCGCGGTGACGCGGCCGGTCTGGAGCTCCACCACCGGCTGGTGCAGCAGCGCGAACTCACCCTCGTGCAGCGCGGTGCGCAGCCGGGTGGCCAGCTCGGCGCGGCGCACCACGTCGGCCTGCATCTGCGGTGCGTAGAGCTCGACGCGGCCCTTGCCCGCCTGCTTCGCGCGGTACATCGCGAGGTCGGCGTTGCGCATCAGGGCGCCGGGGGTGATGCCGGGCTCCGCGAAGGCCACGCCGATGCTGGCGGCCACGCGGACCTCGGTGCCTCCTTCCACCTTGTACGGCTGGGAGAGGGTGAGCCGGAGCCGGTCGGCGATCTCGTGGATGCGGTATTCGCGGGCCGCGGGGTCGCGGGTGCCGTCGCCGATGATGAGCGCGGCGAACTCGTCCCCCCCGAAGCGGGCGGTGCTGTCGCCGGAGCGCACCGAGTCCTGGAGCCGGCGGGCGGCCTGGACCAGCAGTTCGTCGCCCGCCTGGTGGCCGACGGAGTCGTTCACCGCCTTGAAGCCGTCGAGGTCGATGAAGAGCACGGCGGTGCCCGCGTCGGTCGCTCTGCGGCCGGCGAGTGCCTGCTGGACCTTCTTGGTGAACAGGGCGCGGTTGGGCAGGTCGGTGAGCGGGTCGTGCTCGGCGGTGTGCTGGAGCTGGGCCTGGAGCCGGACCCGCTCGGTGACGTCACGGCTGTTGAAGATGAGGCCGCCGTGGTGGCGGTTGACGGTGGACTCGACGTTGAGCCAGTCGCCGGTGCCGGAGCGGAAGCGGCACTCGATCCGGGTGGTGGGCTCCTCGGCGGGCGGCGCCGCGAGGAAACGGCGCACTTCGTGGACGACTCTGCCGAGGTCCTCCGGGTGGATCAGCGAGGCCAGTTCGGACCCGACGAGCTCCTCGGCCTCGCGGCCGTAGACGCCCGCGGCGGCGGGGCTGACGTAGCGCAGTATCCCGGTGGGCGCGGCGATCATGATGACGTCGCTGGAGCCCTGGACGAGGGACCTGAAGTGGTTCTCCTTCTGGGCCAGTTCCTGGGTGAGGGAGATGTTGTCGAGCAGCATGATGCCCTGGCGGATGACGAGCGCGAGGACGACCGTGCAGCCGGTGAAGAGCACGACCTGGTCGACGTGGTGGCCGTCCAGGACGTTGTAGAGGATCCCCAGGGTGCAGACCGCGGCGGCCAGATAGGGCGTGAGGGCGGCGAGCGAGCCGGCGATGGGCCGGCTCGGGTGGTTCAGGTGCTGGGCGGAGCGGGCGGGCGCCGCGTCGTCGTCCTCCTCGCGGGCCACCCAAGGCGCGTACGCCATCAGCAGATAGCCCGCGAACCAGCCCGCGTCGAGGATCTGGCCGGAGCGGTAGTGCGAGCGCAGCAGCGGTGAGGTGAACAGCGCGTCGCACAGGACGGTCAGCGCGAGGGCCGCGATGGCGGTGTTGATGGCGGAGCGGTTGGCCGTGGAGCGCCGGAAGTGCAGCGCGAGGACCATCGACACCAGGGCGATGTCCAGCAGCGGATAGGCGAGCGAGAGGGCCGCGTGCGCCACGGTCTCGCCCTCGAAGTGCGCGGTGTGCGCGAGGGCCAGGCTCCAGGACAGGGTCAGCAGGGAGCCGCCGGTCAGCCAGGCGTCGAGGGCCAGGCAGACCCAGCCGGCCCGGGTGACGGGGCGCCTGGCGAGGACGAGCAGGCCGATGATGGCCGGTGGCGCGAAGAGCAGGAAGCAGAAGTCGGCCGCCGAGGGGGTGGGCACGCGCTCGTCGAGGACGACCTCGTACCACCCCCAGACGATGTTGCCGAGGCCCGCCATCGCGGAGGAGGCCGCGAAGAGCAGCCAGGCGAGCCGGAAGCGCGTCTTGTGCGTCCGGCCGTACCAGAAGCAGGAGACCGCGGCGAGCGCCGCGGCGCCGCCGAGCCCGAAGTCGCCCATGGCGGAGGCCAGCTCGCTCGATCCCCAGCCGAAGGCCGCGCCCGTGGCATAGCCGCCGCAGACCAGGGCGAGGAGGAGCTGGGACGCGGGCCCGGAACCGCCGGCCTGCCGGCGGGACAGCGTCGCTCCGGGGGCGCTCACCGCGTCGCCGCCCCGGGCGGGACCCCGAGCCAGGCGAAGTGGGCCCGGAGAAAGGAGAGATGAGGCCGCCGGCATCCCGGACTGCCCGGCCGGGGCCGGGGGCGGGACGGTGGAGCCGCCGCGCGGTGGTGCCGTGGTCGGTGCGTGAGCCGCGTCGGGTTGATCGTCCAGTGGCCGTGCATCGCCCGTCGCCCCCCTCAGTGCCGGTACTTCGCTGCGCCGTACGGTGCCCGGCGCAGCCCCCGGTCCGGACGATACACCAGACTCGTCACTCAGGGACATAGCTCATATACATAGCGTAATCAGCAGCGGGGTTATGAACACTGAGTGCAGCCGAACGGTACCTCTACGTGGCAACTAGGGGGCAGTGACTACGACATTTTGCAGGGGTGCGTCCAGCGCGAATCTGGCCAGCTGATCACGCAGGAGGCGTTCGGCGCGGGGCAGAAAGGCCGAAGAGGGCCCGCCCACATGGGGGGTGATCAGGGTGCCCGGCGCGCTCCACAGCGGGTGGCCCGGCGGCAGCGGCTCGGGGTCGGTGACGTCGAGCGCGGCCCGCAGCCTGCCCTTCCCCAGCTCGGTCAGGAGCGCCTCGGTGTCGACGATCGCGCCGCGCGCGATGTTCACCAGCAGGGCACCGTCCTTCATCGCCGCGAGGAAGTCCGCGCCCACCAGGCCGCGGGTCCCCTCCGTCAGCGGCGCCGCGACGATCACGACGTCGGCTGCGGGGAGGAGGGACGGGAGCGCGGTGACGGGGTGGACAGGCCCGCGGGGCGTTTCGCGCGGGGAGCGCGCGACGCGTACGACCCGCGCGCACTCAAAAGGCGCGAGCCGGTCCTCGATGGCGGATCCGATGGAACCGTAGCCCAGGATCAGCACGTTCTTGTCCGCGAGCGCCGGGCGGAAACCCTGCGCCCACTCCCCCGCGTCCTGCGCCCGCACGAAGCCGGGGATGTCGCGCAGCGCGGCGAGGGTGAGCGTGAGGGCCAGTTCGGCGGTGCTGGTGTCGTGCAGTCCGCGGGCGTTGCACAGCAGGGTGCCCGACGGCAGCAGCGGCACGGCGGGCAGGATGTGGTCGACGCCCGCGGTGAGCGTCTGGACGACCCGCAGGCCCGTCATGGCGGAAAGCGGGCGCACGACCAGATCACCGCTGGTCACATAGGGCGGGACGTAGAAGGCGCAGCGGGCGGGGTCGGTGGGGTAGTCGGGTTCGCCGTTCCAGTAGGCGTAGTCCAGGGCCGCGGGCAGGCCCTCGATCTCCTCGGGGCGGATCGGCAGCCAGGCCAGGGGGCGGGTGGAACCGCTGTGATCTGCACTCATGCCAGGAGGCTATGCGAAGCCGCCTGCCCGGCAGAGGTTAGTTTGGGGTCGAGGAACGGGAGGGAACGGCCGGTGGAGCGCAGGACAATCGGTGCGGCGGCGCTCGAGGTGGGCGCGATCGGCCTCGGCTGCATGCCCATGCACTGGGCCTACACCGCCTCTCAGCAGAGCGGTGAGGGCGCGCTGCGCACGGTGCACGCGGCGCTCGACGCGGGGACGACCCTGCTGGACACCGCGGACATGTACGGGCCGTTCACCAATGAGCTGCTGGTCGGCCGGGTGCTGCGGGAGCGGCGCGCGGAAGCCTTCGTCTCCACCAAGTGCGGGCTGCTGGTGGGCGATCAGCACATCGTCGCCAACGGCCGGCCCGGCTATGTGAAGCGGGCGTGCGACGCCTCGCTGCGGCGGCTGCAGACCGATGTGATCGACGTCTATCAGCTGCACCGGCCGGATCCCGAGGTGCCGGTCGAGGAGACCTGGGGGGCGATGGCGGAGCTGGTCTCGGCGGGCAAGGTCCGGTCCCTGGGGTGGTGCGCGATCGGCGCGCGGACCCACCGCCGGTCGCGCGCCGGGCTCTACGACGCGACGATCCGCCAGCTGGAGCGAATACAGCAGGTGTTCCCGGTGAGCTGTGTGCAGGCGGAGTTGTCGGTGTGGTCCCGGGAGGCGCTGGACGCGCTGGTGCCGTGGTGCGCGTCGCGGGGCGTCGGGCTGATCGCGGCGATGCCGCTGGGGAACGGTTTCCTCAGTGGCACGCTCACGCCGGGGCAGGGCTTCGAGCCGGAGGACATCCGGGCGCGGCACCCGCGTTTCACCGCCGAGATGATGGCGGCCAACCAGCCGATAGTGGCCGGGCTGCGGCGGGTGGCCGGGCGCCATGGCGCGACGGCCGCGCAGGTCGCCCTGGCCTGGGTGCTGGCGCAGGGCCGGCACGTGGTGCCGGTGCCGGGGACGAAGAAGGCCGCGTGGGTGAGGCAGAACGCGGCGGCCGCGCAACTGCGGCTCACGCCGGAGGACTTCGCGGAGATCGCGGCCCTGCCGAAGGCCATGGGTTCCTGGGACTGAGGCGGCGCCCCGCAGGGGGCGCGCCGGCGGGAGCGTGTATAAGGAACTGTGCCGCGGCCGACCGGTACGCTGCCCCGCCTCGGCGAGAGGAACCCACCATGCGACGACGTGCGACGCGCCCCCGCCTCGCCGCTGTCACGGCCGCGCTGACCGTGGGCGCGCTGCTCGGCGCCGCGGGCTGTTCGGGCGGCGAGGGGCTGCCGGGCCGCGGCGGGCCGGGGCCGGGACCCTCGGGCGTCAAGTCCCCTGGCGGGAGCGGCGCTTCGGGGGCGCCTTCCGCGTCCGCGGCGCCCGCCGAGGGCTCGGTGAAGGTCGTCCGCACGCTCACCACCAAGCTCACCTCCCCCTGGGGCGTCGCCCCGCTGCCCGGCGGTGATCTGCTGGTCGGCTCCCGCGACACGGGGAAGATCGTCCGGGTGGCCGCGAAGGACGGCGCGCTGAGCGAGGTGGGCTCGGTGCCGGGCGTCGCGGCGGCGGGCGAGGGCGGCCTGCTGGGCCTGGCCCTCTCCCCCGGCTTCACCACGGACCACCTGGTGTACGCGTACTTCACCACCGCCTCGGACAACCGGATCGCGCAGCTGCGCTACGACGCGGGCAAGCCCGACGGGCTGCGGCTGGGCGCGCCGAACACGATCTTCCAGGGCATCCCCAAGGGGCGGATCCACAACGGCGGGCGGATCGCCTTCGGCCCCGACGGGATGCTCTACGCGGGCACGGGCGAGGGCGGCGAGCGCGAGCGCGCCCAGGACCCCGGATCGTACGGCGGCAAGATCCTGCGGATGACGCCGGACGGACGGCCCGCGCCCGGCAACCCACGGGCCGGCTCGGTGATCTATTCCTCGGGCCACCGCAATGTGGAGGGGCTGGCGTGGGACGCGGACCGGCGGCTGTGGGCGTCGGAATTCGGCCAGGACACGTGGGACGAGCTCAATCTCGTCGAGCCGGGCGGCGATTACGGCTGGCCGGCCGTGGAGGGCAGGGCGGGCCGCCCCGGCTATCGCGACCCCGTCGCGCAGTGGAAACCCTCCGAGGCGTCCCCGGGCGGGCTCGCCTATGCGAAGGGGTCCCTGTGGATGGCGGCCCTGCGGGGTGAGCGGCTGTGGCGGATCCCGCTGCGGGGCGCCGTTCCGGCGGCGGATCCGCAGCCGTTCCTGACGGGCGGGTACGGGCGGCTGCGCACGGTCGTGGCGACCGACGACGGCGGCCTGTGGCTGACGACGAGCAATACGGACGGCCGGGGCAAGCCGGGGGACGCGGACGACCGCGTCCTGCGGCTGGAGGTGTCCTGAGGGCGCCGCGCACTCCTCCGGGTTTCGCACGCGCGTCTGGCATGCTGGAGAGGCAGCGCTGCGACGGGAGTTGAGATGTTCAATGTCTTCGAGGAACTGTTCACACCGGGGCGTGAGCACACCGACGAGGAGCAGAACCGGCTGGAGCTGACCCGGGAGGACGTCGGCGACGGCGACCCCGGCCGCGGCCCGGTGGACCTCGACTCGGGGCACGTGGTCATACGGCCCCGGCAGGCCGGCTGAGCGGGACCGCCCCGTAGCCGCGCCGGGAAAGCGGCGTCAGAGCTGCGGCACGGGCTCCGCCGCGCGGGGCGGCGGGACGGGCAGCGGCGCCGGTGCTTCCGGCGGCTCGATGCTGAAGCGCGGCAGCAGCCGTTCCAGCCACGCCGGCAGCCACCAGTTCGCGCCGCCGAGCATGTGCATCAGGGCGGGCACCAGCAGCGTGCGGAGCACGAAGGCGTCCAGGGCCACCGCCGCGGCCAGGCCGATGCCGAACATCGCGATCACGCGGTCGCCGCTCAGCACGAAGGCGAGGAAGACCGAGATCATGATCACCGCGGCGGAGTTGATGACGCGGCTGGTCTCGGCGAGGCCGACGCGCACGGCCCGGCAGTTGTCGCGGGTGGCCCGCCACTCCTCGTACATCCGGCTGACCAGGAAGACCTGGTAGTCCATGGACAGGCCGAAGAGCACCGAGACCATGACGACCGGCAGGAAGGGCTCGATCGGGCCCGCCGCGCCCAGGCCGAGGGTCTCGCTGCCCCAGCCCCACTGGAAGACCGCGACGATCAGGCCGAAGGAGGAGGCGACCGCGGCGATGTTCATCAGGGCGGCCTTCAGCGGTATGCCGACGCTGCGGAAGGCCAGCAGGAGCAGCAGGCAGCCGAGGCCGACGACGGTGCCGATGAACAACGGCAGCTTGCCCAGGATGACGCCCGCGAAGTCGTCGTAGCTCGCGGTGATGCCGCCGACCTGGACCTCCGCGCCGGTGCCGGCGGTGGCCCGCGGCAGCACCGTGGTGCGCAGCCGGTCGACGAGGTCACTGGTCGCGCGGGACTGCGGTGACGTGGTGGGCACGACGGTGATCACGCCGGTGTCGCCGCTGTGGTTCAGGGCCGAGGGGGTCACGGAGGCGACGCCCTCGGTGTGGCGGAGGGTGTCGGGCAGGCGGTTGAAGGCGAGCCGGTCGGCGGCGCTGTCGAGGGGCGCGACGAGGGTCAGCGGACCGTTCACGCCCGGGCCGAAGCCCTTGCCGAGCATGTCGTACGCCTGGCGGGTGGTGGAGGCCGCCGGGTTGTTGCCCTGGTCGGAGGTGCCCAGGTGGAGGGAGAACACCGGCAGCGCGAGGATCAGCATCACGGCCGCGGCGAGGCCGCCCAGCAGCTTCGGGTGACGCTCGACGAAGGCCGACCAGCGGGCGGCGAGCCCGGTGGGCAGCTCGGGGCGGGGGCCGCGCTCGGCGAGGGCGCGGCGTTCGCGGCGGCTGAGCGCGCGGTGGCCGATCAGCCCGAGCAGCGCGGGCAGCAGGGTGACGGAAGCGGCCACGGTGAGGACGACGGTGAGCGAGGCGGCGAGGGCGACGCCGTTGAGGAAGCCGAGCCGCAGGATCAGCATGCCGAGCAGCGCCACGCAGACGGTGCCGCCCGCGAAGACGACGGCGCGCCCGGTGGTGGCCACGGCCTGCTCCGCCGCCTCGTGCACGGACAGGCCCGCCCGCAGGCCCTTGCGGTGCCGGGTGACGATGAAGAGGGCGTAGTCGATGCCCACGCCGAGCCCGATGAGGGTGCCCAGCATCGGGGCGAAGCCGGCGACCGTCATGACGTGGCCGAGCAGGACGGTGCCCATGGCGGCGGTGCCGACGCCGACGAGCGCGGTGGCGATGGGCAGCAGGCTGGCGGCGAGCGAGCCGAAGACGACGAAGAGCACGACCGCCGCGACCAGCACGCCGATGATCTCGCTGAGGTGGCCGCTCGACGCCTCGGTGGTGCCGATGGAGCTGCCGCCAAGTGCGACCTGGAGGTGGTCCGTGGCGGCGGCCCGCGCGGTGTCGACGACCCGCTGGACCTGCGCCCTGTCCGGGTCGCCTGCGGTGTTCACGAAGCTCAGGGAGGCGTAGGCGGTGTGGCCGTCCGGGCTGATACGGGCCGCGCCGTCACTACCGTACGGGCCGCTGACCGCGGCGACGCCGGGCAGTTCGGCGACCTCGCGCAGGACGGAGCTCATGCGCTGCTCGACGCCGGGGGCGCGGACGGTGCCGGAGTCGGTGTGCCAGACGATGGTGTCGTCGCCGCCCTCGCGGGGGAACGCCTTCTCCATCAGGGCGGTGGCGCGGGCGGACTCGGTGCCGGGGACGCCGTAGTCGTCGGAGTACGCGGAACCGGCGAACGCGGCCGCCGCGCCCGTGCCCAGCAGGGCGACGAGCCACAGCACGATGACGGCGAAGCGGCGGCGCAGGCACCACCGGGCAAGTGAGGTCATTCCCTGCTTCCCGGATATCGCGTCGACCTCGCCGGGTGATGACCCGTGGTTCCGACCGCTGGAGCTGGAAGGGAGGAGGCCGCGGGCACGCGGACGGCGTGGGGGGCCTCTTCCGCACCACTGTGACAGGCGAAAAAGATCCTTTGTCCGCTTTGTGACTCAGCCCACACGGCCCGCACGGCCCCGGCCGGCGGTCACCTCCGCACGCGCGGCGCCGCCGTCGGCGGCGGCAGGGGCTCCCAGGCGTGGGCCACGTCGACGACCACGAGGTGGCCGTACTGGAAGACGCGGAACGGCAGCCGGGCCCGCACGCCCAGACCGATCTGGGTGTCCCCCTCGAAGCTGCCCGCGAAGCGGGTGTCCCGGAAGGTCCGGTAGCCCGTGAGGTCCACGTTCCGCAGCGGCTCCCCGAACCGGCCGCGGTAGGTCCGCAGGCCCGTGGTCGGCTCATAGCTGGGCGCGGCCACCCGGATCTCCAGGATCGCGCCGCCGTCCACCGGGACGGGCTCGCCCGAACCGTCCTGATACAGCCGGTCGACATAGGCCACGCGATAGCCGATCGGACGCTCGCCGCCGCCCTTGACGTCGAAGACCATGCGGTCGAAGCAGTCGTGCTGTCCGGTTCTGATGTCCCGCAGCGACTTGTAGGCGCTGTCCGTGGCGACCTTGGCGAGGCTTCCCCAGCCGGCCTCGCAGCGCACGGCGGGCACGGTGTCCCCCATGCCGCCGTCGGCCGCGGTGACCGGGGCGGCCGTCGCCGTCACCCCGGCCCCCGCCAGCGCGAGCGCCGTCAGCGCCCTGCTCAACCGTCGCATCACTAACCCCCAGCCGTCTGGTCGCGGACACACCCTGGGCCCGCAACCCGCGATCATGCCGGACCGTTTCCACACCCGGCGGACGCACCGACCAAATCCAGCCAACTCCCGCTAAGTGCGGCCGAATTCGGTTATTCGGCTATACGACAATGGCCGCCCCTTACGCGAGGGACGGCCATTGACGGCTGTGACAGCTGTGGTGCGTGAGGTCAGCCCTCGACGCCCAGCCGCTCCAGACTGTGCCTGATTATTCTTTCGCGGCAAGCCGCTCAAGAATCAGCTCACGGACGCGTGCCGCGTCCGCCTGGCCTCGGGTGGCCTTCATGACCGCGCCGACGAGCGCGCCCGCCGCCGCGACCTTGCCCGCGCGGATCTTGTCCGCGATGCCGGCGTTGGCCGCGATGGCCTCGTCCACGGCGGTGCCCAGCGCGCTGTCGTCGGAGACGACCGCGAGACCGCGGGCCGCGACGACGGCGTCCGGGTCGCCCTCGCCCGCGAGCACGCCCTCGATGACCTGGCGGGCCAGCTTGTCGTTGAGGGAGCCCTCCGCGACCAGCGCGCACACGCGCGCGACCTGCGCCGGGGTGATCTCCAGCGCCGCGAGGTCCGTACCGGCCTCGTTGGCCCGGCGGGCCAGCTCGCCCATCCACCACTTACGCGCGGCGGCGGAGTCGGCACCGGCCTCGATGGTGGCGACGATCAGGTCGACGGCACCGGCGTTGAGGATCGACTGCATGTCGTGCTCGGTGACGCCCCACTCCTCGCGCAGCCGGTTGCGGCGCACGCGCGGCAGCTCGGGCAGCCGCGCCCGGAGCTCCTCCACCCACTCCCGGGAGGGAGCGACCGGCACCAGGTCCGGCTCGGGGAAGTAGCGGTAGTCCTCGGCGTTGTCCTTGATGCGGCCCGCCGTGGTGGACCCGTCCTCCTCGTGGAAGTGCCGGGTCTCCTGCACGATCGTGCCGCCGGAGGACAGCACCGCCGCGTGCCGCATGATCTCGAAGCGGGCGGCCCGCTCGACGGAGCGCAGCGAGTTGACGTTCTTCGTCTCCGAGCGGGTGCCGAACTTCTCGGTGCCGTTCGGGCGCAGCGACAGGTTGACGTCGCAGCGCATCTGGCCCATTTCCATCCGGGCCTCGGAGACGCCGAGCGCCTTGATGAGCTCGCGCAGCTCGGCGACGTACGCCTTGGCGACCTCGGGGGCCCGCTCGCCCGCGCCCTCGATCGGCTTGGTGACGATCTCGATGAGCGGGATACCGGCCCGGTTGTAGTCGAGCAGGGAGTGCGAGGCGCCGTGGATGCGGCCGGTGGCACCGCCCACGTGGGTGGACTTGCCGGTGTCCTCCTCCATGTGGGCGCGCTCGATCTCCACGCGGAAGACCTCGCCGTCCTCCAGCTGAACGTCCAGATAGCCGTCGAAGGCGATCGGCTCGTCGTACTGCGAGGTCTGGAAGTTCTTCGGCATGTCCGGATAGAAGTAGTTCTTCCGGGCGAAGCGGCACCACTCGGCGATCTCGCAGTGCAGCGCGAGACCGATCTTCACGGCGGACTCGACGCCGACGGCGTTGACGACCGGCAGCGAGCCGGGCAGGCCGAGGCAGGTGGGGCAGGTCTGCGAGTTGGGCTCGGCGCCCAGCTCGGTGGAGCACCCGCAGAACATCTTGGTCCGGGTGCCGAGCTCGACATGGACTTCGAGGCCCATGACGGGGTCGTAGGACGCCAGCGCATCCTCGTACGACACCAGGTCGATGGTGGTCACGGAAAACTAACCTCTCAGTCCGCGAGAACGTCGTCGCTGCTCATCCGGCGCAGTTCGCGCACGAGCAGGGCGACGCCGGTGGCGATGGCGGCGGCGGAGACGATGGCGTCCACGAGCTGGAGCGTGTCCTGCTCGCCCCGGGCCTTCTTGGCCTGCTTCACGACGCTCACCGCGCCGAACAGCGTGGTGCCGATGGACAGATACGTGCCGGGCTTGGACTTCTTGAAGCCCTTGGCCTTCGCGAGCTTGCCGGTGGTCCCGGCCTTTTCGACGGTCACAGCGACGGTGCCTCCTCGAGCAGCGGGTGTCCCCAGCGGGCGGTGAACGCGGCCTCGACCGCGGCCCCCACCCGGTAGAGCCGGTCGTCGGCCATGGCGGGCGCGATGATCTGCAGGCCCACGGGCATCCCGTCCTCGGGCGCCAGACCGCAGGGCAGCGACATCGCGGCGTTGCCCGCCAGGTTGGTCGGGATGGTGCACAGGTCGGCGAGATACATCGCCATCGGGTCGTCCGCGCGCTCGCCGATCGGGAACGCGGTGGTCGGGGTGGTCGGCGAGATCAGCACGTCGACACCGCCCTCGCCGAACGCCTTCTCGAAGTCGCGCGTGATGAGCGTGCGGACCTTCTGCGCCGAGCCGTAGTACGCGTCGTAGTAACCGGAGCTCAGGGCGTACGTACCGAGGATCACGCGGCGCTTGACCTCGTCGCCGAAGCCGGCCTCACGGGTGAGCGCGGTGACGTCCTCGGCGGACTTCGTGCCGTCGTCGCCGACCCGCAGGCCGTAGCGCATGGCGTCGAAGCGGGCCAGGTTGGAGGAGCACTCGGACGGCGCGATCAGGTAGTACGCGGCCAGGGCCAGGTCGAAGGAGGGGCAGTCCACCTCGACGACCTCGGCACCGAGCTCCTTGAGCAGCTCCACGGACTCGTCGAAGCGCTGGAGGACACCGGCCTGGTAGCCCTCGCCGCGGAACTGCTTGACGATGCCGATGCGCATGCCCTTGACGTCGCCGTTCCGCGCCGCCTCGACGACCGGCGGGACCGGGGCGTCGATGGAGGTGGAGTCCAGCGGGTCGTGCCCGGCGATGGCCTCGTGCAGCAGGGCCGCGTCCAGGACCGTACGGGCGCAGGGCCCGCCCTGGTCGAGGGAGCTGGAGAAGGCGACCATGCCGTAGCGGGAGACCGCGCCGTAGGTCGGCTTGACGCCGACGGTGCCGGTGACGGCGGCGGGCTGACGGATGGAACCGCCGGTGTCCGTGCCGATGGCGAGGGGGGCCTCGTACGCGGCGAGCGCGGCGCTGGAGCCGCCGCCCGAGCCACCGGGGATCTTGGTCAGGTCCCAGGGGTTGCCGGTGGGGCCGTAGGCGCTGTTCTCCGTGGAGGACCCCATGGCGAACTCGTCCATGTTGGTCTTGCCGAGGATGACGACGTCGGCGGCCTTCAGGCGCTGCGTGAGCGTCGCGTCGTACGGCGGGATCCAGCCCTCGAGGATCTTGGAACCGACGGTGGTCGGGATCCCCTTGGTGGTGAAGATGTCCTTGAGCGCGAGCGGCACGCCGGCCAGCGGGCCGAGCTTCTCTCCGCGGGCGCGCTTCTCGTCGACGGCGCGGGCCTGCGCGAGGGCACCCTCGCGGTCCACGTGCAGGAAGGCGTTGACCTTCTCGTCGACGGCCTCGATGCGGGCCAGGTGCGCCTCGGTCACCTGGACGGCGGTGACCTCGCCCGAGGCGATCTTCGCGGCGATCTCCGCCGCGGTCAGCTTGATCAGTTCAGCAGTCATGGTCAGTCCTCCCCCAGGATCTGCGGCACCTTGAAACGCTGCTGCTCCTGGGCCGGGGCTCCGGACAGCGCCTCCTGCGGGGTCAGCGACGGACGGATCTCGTCCGCGCGCATGACGTTGGTCAGCGGCAGCGGGTGGGACGTCGGCGGTACGTCCTGGTCGGCGACCTCGGAGACGCGGGCGACCGCGCCGATGATGTCGTCGAGCTGTCCGGCGAAGTGGTCGAGCTCTTCGTCCTTGAGCTCCAGACGTGCCAGCCGGGCGAGGTGGGCGACCTCCTCGCGCGTGATGCCAGGCATGCGGCGATCCTCAGGGTTCGTGACGGTTTCTGGGCAGGTTGATGGCCCAATCCTATGGCTTCCGCCAGGAGGCGGCCGACGCATATTGCCGGGGGCGGTTCCGGCCGGGGGCAGGGAGCGCGCTCAAGCTCTCCCGGCTACGGGCCGGGAGGCACCCTGCGGGCTTGACCGCCCAGCCGCACCAGCCATGTTCAGCCCGTCCGGCGCTTGAGGACACCGCGCGGAGCGCGGTCAGGGCCCCGCGTCCGGCACAGGCCCACGGACCTCCGCCCGCTCAGGTGACCTCCGCCTCCTCCGGCGGAGCCACTGGTGCCACCGGCAAGCGGTCGACCTCGCGGTGCCAGCCGCTCTCGCCGCGCAGCCGCAGCCACGCCGTCGTCTCGTCCGGCGGCATCGCCGCGGCGACCAGCCACCCCTGCACCGCGTCGCAGCCGAGATCGCGCAGCCGCTCCCACGTCTCGTCGTCCTCGACGCCCTCGGCGACGACCAGCAGGCCAAGCGAGTGCGCGAGGTCGAGCGTGCAGCGCACGATCTCCGCGTCCTCGGTGTCGATGGCGAGCCGGGCCACGAAGGACCGGTCGATCTTGAGCTCGCTCACCGGGAGCCGCCGCAGGTGGACGAGGGAGGAGTAGCCCGTGCCGAAGTCGTCGAGGGACATCTTCACGCCGTGGCCGGTGAGCCCGGCGAGGGTGTCGGCGGCCCGCTGGGGGTCCTCCAGGAGGACGTGTTCCGTTATCTCCAGCTGGAGCGCGCCCGGGGGCACGCCGTGCCGGGCCAGCCGCGCCGCGACGGAGCCGGCGAAGCCGGGGGTGTGGACGTCGCGGGGCGAGACGTTCACCGCGACGGGGACGTTCAGCCCCATCGCCCGCCACTTCGCGACCTGGCCGAGCGCGGTCTCCAGGACGTACTCCGTGAGCCGGGGCATCAGGCCCGAGGACTCGGCGATGGCGATGAACTCGTCCGGGGAGACTCTGCCGCGCTCGGGGTGGACCCAGCGGACGAGCGCCTCCAGCCCTTCGACGTGGCCGTCGAAGCCGACCTTCGGCTGGTAGTGCAGCTCCACCTCGCCGGCGTCCAGCGCCCGCCGGAGGTCGCCCAACAGGCCGAGCCGGTCGAGGGTGTTGCCGTCGCGCCGGGCCTCGTAGACCTCGACACCGCTGCGGTCGCGCTTGGCCTGATACATCGCCACGTCGGCCCGGCGCAGCAGGTCACCGGCGTCGAGCGCGTGGTCGGGATAGACGGCCACACCCGCGCTGGCCTCCAGGACGAGGGTGAGCCCCTCCAGGTCGAGCGGGGAGCCGAGGGCGGCGACCAGGGAACGGGCCACGCGCTGGGCGCTGGTGAGCGAGTCGGCGGTGGGGAGCAGGACCGCGAACTCGTCGCCCCCGAGCCGGGCCGCCTCCGCCTCGCGCGGCAGGGCGAGCCGGAGCCGTTCCGCTATCTGCAACAGCAGCCGGTCCCCGGCGAGGTGGCCGAGGGTGTCGTTGACGGAGCGGAAGCGGTCGAGGTCGATGAGGACGAGGGCGGCGCGGTTGCCGGCGCGCTCGGCCTCGTCGAGGGCGTTCCAGGTGCGCTCCAGCAGCCACTGCCGGTTGGGCAGGCCGGTGAGCGGGTCGCGGAGCTGCTCCTCGGCGCGGGCGCGGGCGATCCAGAGCGTGGAGTCCAGGGCGATGAGCGGCACGGCGAACAGCGGGAGCAGCATGGGCGCGTGGTCGGCGACGACGGCTATGAGCGGGGCGATGCCCAGCAGCGCGCCGCCGACGAGAGCCTGGCGGACGAGCGCGGTGCGGGCGATGCTGCTCAGGCCGGTGCGGGGGGCCATCGAACACCAGAGCAGGGCGCGGGTGACCACGAGGTAGAGGAACGCGGCCAGGGCGATCTTGGGGACCGCGGTGAGCGGCCAGGTGTCGGGCAGCCAGGGGTTCTCGACGCTGGAGACGATGTGGCACACGGCCAGGGCCAGGCCCGCGGCCCCGATGCCGAGGATGTCGACCGCGCCGTGGAGTAACGCCTGGCGCCAGCGGTGGCGGCGGGCGGTGGCCACGAGCACCACGACGGAGATGCTGATCAGGACGGCGGGGAGCCAGCCGTAGAGCAGCAGGACGGCCAGGGTGAGGGCGGCCCCGGAGCCGGTGCCGCCCCACCAGCGGTCGCGGCCGAGGGCGACGAGGTGGGCGACGATCAGGGCGGTGAGGGCGGCGAGGGCCACGCCCACGGTATGGCCGGGGAAGAGGGCGTGGCCCTCGGTGAGTACGCGACCGATTCCGGCGGCCAGCGCGAGGCCGGCCAGGGTGACACAGACCGTCGGCAGCGCGGGCGGAGGGACCCGGCGCAGCCGAGATGCCGGTTCGGCGCTGTCGGTGGGTTTCATGCCCGTCCCTCTCACAGCCGGCGGTGCCCGCGCCACGGCAGGCGCACATCTCAACAGTAGGCCGCAGAAGGCTACGGCGGGCAGCGATCGGCAGCGGTTGCCCGATTGGGATCCGACCTCTTGTAGCCATCTGGTATGCGCTGTAGGGGTAATGCCCACTGCCTATGCGGGCATTACTCCGGTGGGGTGGCGACCTGGGTTTTGGTAGTGATCCGGGCCCCATGTGTGACGGGGCGGACGCACGCGCCGCAGGGGGCGGGACCCGGGCCCGCTACCGGCGGTCCTCCGCAGGCGCGAGGGGCTCGCGGCTGCGGAGGACCGGCATCACCGGCACCCCGGGCCCCCGCGCTCACTCCGGTGCCGGCACCGCCGCCTCGCGCGCGGCGTCCGGGCCCCGCTCCAGGAGGACGGCGAACCCGTCCTCCTCCAGCACCGGCACCTTCAGCTGCATCGCCTTGTCGAACTTCGAGCCCGGGTTGTCCCCCACCACCACGAAGTCCGTCTTCTTGGACACCGAGCCGGTCACCTTGGCACCGCGGCTCTGGAGTGCCTCCTTCGCCCCGTCCCTGGTGTACGCGGAGAGCGTGCCGGTGACGACCACGGTGAGGCCCTCCAGCGGCCGGGGACCCTCCTCCTCGCCGTGCCCCTCGTCCTCGAAGCGGACGCCCGCGGCGCGCCACTTCTCGACGATCTCGCGGTGCCAGTCCTCGGCGAACCACTGCTTCAGGGACTCCGCGATGATGGGGCCGACGCCCTCGACCGCGGCCAGCTCCTCCTCGCTCGCCTCGGCGATCCGGTCCAGCGAGCGGAACTCCCGGGCCAGGGCCTCGGCCGCGACCGGGCCCACGTGACGGATGGAGAGCCCGGTGAGGAAGCGGGACAGCGGGCGCTCCTTGGCGGCCTGGATGTTCTCCAGCATCGCGAGGGCGTTCTTCTTCGGCTCACCCTTTTGATTCGCGAAGAAGGTGACGACCTTCTTCTCCCCCGTCTTCGGATCGACCTTGGGCAGGCCGGAATCCATGTCGAGGACGTAGGACTTGATGGGCAGCAGCTCCTCGATCGTCATGTCGAAGAGGTCGCCCTCGTTCAGCAGCGGCGGAGTGGCCGGCTCCAGCGGCTGGGTGAGGGCGGTGGCCGCCACATAGCCGAAGTTCTCGATGTCGAGGCACTTGCGGCCCGCCAGGTAGTAGAGGCGCTCGCGGATCTGGGCGGGGCAGGCGCGGGCGTTGGGGCAGCGGAGGTCGATGTCGCCCTCCTTCATCGGCTGGAGGGCGCTGCCGCACTCCGGGCACTCGGCCGGCATCACGAACTCCCGCTCGCTGCCGTCGCGCAGATCGGCCACCGGCCCCAGGATCTCGGGGATCACGTCGCCGGCCTTGCGCAGCACCACGGTGTCGCCGATGAAGACGCCCTTGGCCTTGACGACCTCCTGGTTGTGCAGGGTCGCGAACTCGACCTCGGAGCCGGCGACGGTGACGGGCTCCACCACCGCGTACGGCGTCACCCGGCCGGTGCGGCCGACACCCACCCGGATGTCGACCAGCTTGGTGTTGACCTCCTCGGGCGCGTACTTCCAGGCGATGGCCCAGCGCGGCGCGCGGGAGGTGGAGCCGAGCCGCCCCTGGAGGGGGATCTCGTCGAGCTTGACGACGACGCCGTCGATCTCGTGCTCCATCGAGTGCCGGACCTCCGGGTCGCCGTAGTGCGCGATGTACTTCCGCACCTCCGCGAGCGAGCCGACGACCTTGGCGTGCGCGGCCGTCGGCAGGCCCCACTCGCGCAGCAGCTCGTACGCCTGCGACTGGCGGTCGATGTCGAAGCCCTCGCGGGCGCCGACGCCGTGCACCACCATGTGCAGCGGGCGGGTCCGGGTGACCCTGGGGTCCTTCTGGCGCAGCGAACCGGCGGCGGCGTTGCGCGGGTTGGCGAAGGGCGGCTTGCCCGCCTCCACCAGGCGGGCGTTGAGCTCCTCGAACTTCTCCATCGGGAAGTAGACCTCGCCGCGGATCTCGACCAGCGCCGGGACCCGCTCACCCTTCAGCCGCTCCGGGATCTCGTCGATCGTCCGGATGTTGGGCGTGATGTCCTCGCCGGTGCGGCCGTCGCCGCGGGTGGCGGCGCGGGTCAGGCGGCCGTGCTCGTACGTCAGATTGACGGCCAGGCCGTCGACCTTCAGCTCGCACAGGAAGTGATAGGACGCGCCCTCGCCGACCTCCTTGGCCAGCCGGTCGGCCCAGGTGGCCAGCTCCTCGTCGTCGAAGGCGTTGTCGAGGGAGAGCATGCGCTCGCGGTGCTCGACGGCCGTGAACTCCGTCTCGTACGCCCCGGCGACCTTCTGGGTGGGCGAGTCGGGGGTGCGCAGCGCCGGATACCGCTCCTCCAGCGCCTCCAGCGAGCGCAGCAGCCGGTCGAACTCGGCGTCGCTGACGACCGGGGCGTCCTTCACGTAATACCGGAAGCGGTGCTCCTCGATCTGCTCGGCGAGCCGCGCGTGCTGCTCCCGTACCTCCGCGGGTGCCACGACAAGCGCAGCCTCCGCCGCGAGCTGTTCTTCGCCGTGCTGTCCGCCAGCCACCGTCTCGTCCTCCCGTTGATCCATGGGCGAGCCCATGAGCGCCGTCACTCAGGGTTGTCCGCGAGTGATCTCGCCGCCCGGACGCAGTGGGCGAGCGCGGTGCGGGCATATGCGGGCGAAGCGCCCGCGAGTCCGCACGTGGGGGTGACCACCACGGACTCCGCGAGGCTCCCCGGCGACAGCCCCAGCCTGCGCCACAGCGTCCTGACACCCATGACGCTACCGGCAGGGTCTGACAATGGGCCGTCCACACCCGGCACCACGCCCACGAGCAGCTTCGTGCCCGCCTCGACGGCCTCGCCGACGGCTTCCTCCTCACGCTCGGTGAACAGTGAGAAGTCGAAGGAGACGCCGCCGACGCCGGCCCGGCGCAGCAGGGCGAACGGCACGCCGGGGGCGCACGCGTGCACGACGGGCGCCGTGCCCGTGGCCTCGCGCGCGACCGTCACCAGCTCGCGCAGCGCGCCCTCGACCACGGCCCGGTCCACCGCCCGGTAGGTGCGGTAGCCGCTGGCGGTGCGGACGCGCCCGGTCAGCACCGGGGTCAGCGAGGGCTCGTCCAGCTGGAGCACCACCTGGGCGCCCGGCACCCGGCGGCGCACCTCGGCGAGGTGCGTCCGCACGCCCTCCGCGAGCGAAGCCGTGAGGTCACGGCAGGCCCCGGGGTCCGCGAGGGCCGCCTCGCCGCCGCGCAGTTCCAGCGCGGCGGCCAGCGTCCACGGGCCGACGGCCGAGACCTTGAGCGCGCCCTCGTAGCCCTGCGTGAACTCCTCCAGGGCGTCGAGGTCCTCGCCCAGCCAGGACCGGGCGCGCTTGGTGTCGCGGCCGGGCCGGTCGCTGATCCGCCATCCGCTGGGCTCCACATGGGCGTAGAGCTCGACCAGCATTCCGGCGGTGCGCCCGATCATGTCCGCGCCCGGGCCGCGGTCGGGCAGCTCCGGGAGGTACGGCAGGGCCTCCAGCGACCCCGTCACGGTCTTGGCGGCCTCCCGGGCGTCGCCACCGGGCATCGACCCGACCCCGGTGGCGACTCCGGGGCCCCAGCTCAACTCGTTCTTCTCGCTCACGCAGGAAGACTACGAGACCGCTGTGGTGCCCCTGACCTCGTGTGCCCGCCGTGGCGTCAGCGGCCGGGGCGGACCGTCAGGTCGTTGATCTCCGCGTCCCGGGGCAGGTCGACCGCCAGCAGGACGGTCTGCGCGACGGAGTCCGGATCGATCCACTTCGCGGCGTCGTACTCCTTGCCCTCCTGCTGGTGCACCTTCGCCTGCATCGCGGTCGCGGTGCGGCCGGGGTAGACGCTGGTGACACGGACGCCGTTGCCGTGCTCCTCGGCGCGCAGCGCGTCGGCGAGGGCCTTCAGGCCGTGCTTACTGGCCGCGTAGACGCCCCAGGTGGCGTGGGCGTTGAGCCCGGCGCCGGAGTTGACGAAGACGACGTGCCCCTGGGAGACGCGCAGCTGGGGCAGGAAGAGGCGGGTGAGTTCGGCCGGGGAGACCAGGTTGGCCGCGAGCGTGCTGTTCCAGGTGCGGGTGGTCATGTCGCCGATGGTGCCGAGGTCGCAGACGCCCGCGATGTGCAGCAGCGAGTCGACGCGGTCGGGCAGCGTCTGCTGGCTGAGCGCCCAGGAGATCCGGTCGGGGTTGGAGAGGTCGGCGACGAGCGTCTTCGCCCCGGGGAAGCGGGCGGCCAGCTCCTTGGCCCGCCCGGCGTCCCGCGCGAAGAGATACAGCTCGTCGCCCCGCGCCAGCAGCCGGTCAGCGACCGCAGCGCCGATGCCCGAGCCGGCTCCGGTGATCAGATGTGTAGCCATGCCTCCACCCTGCCCTATCGCAGGCCGGCGGACTCCTCCAGGTAGGCCATGGCGCCCATGGGAGCAGCTTGCACTTTCGAGTGACGCGTTGCCGAACCCACGGCCGACGGCCGGACGCCCGGGCAGGGTGGACATCACGTCGCTAACCTGGCAGTGGCCAGGACCAAGAGGGGAGGGCCACACCATGACACTTCAGCTGGAGCGCCCGGTGACGACTGTGGAAATGCAGAGGTTCGAAGCGATCGACGCGGCATTTCCGGATCTTCATGCCGAGATGATCGACGGAGAGGTCTGCATCGAGACCGTGGTTACCAGTGCTCACGGGAACATGGTCATGACCATCGCCTCCCAGCTCTTGTCGAAATGGTTCGTCATGACAGAGGTCAACACCGTTTACGACGGCTGGCACGGGACGACGTACCTGCGCCCGGACTTCTCCGCCGCCGACCCGTCCTATCGCGGTACGAATCACCAGGAATTCGCCGCGGACGAGATCATCCTCGTCGGCGAGGTCGTTTCCGTCTCCAACCCGGAGAACGACACCCACCGCAAGGTCAGGAAGTACGCGCAGGCCGGTATCCCGTACTACCTCATCGTCAACCCCATCGAGGGCCGGTGTCTCCTCTACTCACTCCCCGAGGATGACCACTACCGGTCCCGGGTGGAGAGCAAGTTCGGCGACCCGGTGCCGATCGGCGCCCCCATCGACACCGAACTCGACACGACAGCCCTCTACACCTACTGAGCCGCCACCCGCGCGGCCGTCCGCTCCGTCGAAGCGATCGTCGCCGACCCCACCACCCGTGTCTCGTCGTAGAGCACGATCGCCTGCCCCGGGGCCACGCCCCGGACTGGCTCCTCGAAGGTGACGCGGAGTTCGCCGTCGATCAGCTCGGCCGTGACCGGGGTCTCGCCGCCGTGGGCGCGGAGCTGGGCCGTGTACGTGCCGGGGCCCGTCGGGGCCGTGCCGCACCAGCGGGGCTTGATGGCGGTCAGGGCCGAGACGTCGAGGGCCTCCACCGGGCCGACCGTGACCGTGTTGTTCACCGGGGAGATGTCCAGGACGTAGCGCGGCTTGCCGTCCGGCGCCGGGTGGCCGATGCGCAGGCCCTTGCGCTGGCCGATGGTGTAGCCGAAGGCGCCCTCGTGGGTGCCCAGCTTCGTGCCCGACTCGTCGACGATGTCGCCGTCGGCCCTGCCCAGGCGGGAGGCCAGGAAGCCCTGGGTGTCGCCGTCCGCGATGAAGCAGATGTCGTGGCTGTCGGGCTTCTTCGCCACGGCCAGGCCGCGCCGCTCCGCCTCCGCCCGGATCTCTTCCTTGGTCGTCAGGGTGTCACCGAGCGGGAACATCGCGTGCGCCAGCTGCCGCTCGTCCAGCACGCCGAGCACATAGCTCTGGTCCTTGGCCATGTCGCTGGCCCGGTGCAGCTCACGCGTGCCGTCGTCCTTGAGGACGACGGTGGCGTAGTGGCCGGTGCACACCGCGTCGAAGCCGAGCGCGAGGGCCTTGTCGAGCAGCGCCGCGAACTTGATCTTCTCGTTGCAGCGCAGGCAGGGGTTGGGCGTACGGCCCGCCTGGTACTCCGCGATGAAGTCCTCGACCACGTCCTCACGGAAGCGCTCCGCGAGATCCCAGACGTAGAACGGGATGCCGATGACGTCGGCGGCGCGGCGGGCGTCGCGCGAGTCCTCGATGGTGCAGCAGCCGCGCGCGCCCGTACGGAACGACTGCGGGTTCGCGGACAGCGCGAGGTGCACGCCGGTCACGTCGTGGCCCGCTTCCGCGGCGCGGGCGGCGGCGACGGCGGAGTCGACGCCGCCGGACATGGCGGCGAGTACGCGCAGCGGGCCCGTGCGGGGGGCCTTCGGGTCGGGTGCACCGGGGAAGTCAGTCATAACCCTTCCAGGGTACGGGGCGCCGGCCGCGGGCTTGGCGGTGATCTCCGGCGGCCCCTCGATCGCCTGGTGCGCCTCTTGGGGTGCGTCTTGCGCTCCGCGCGCGGCTGCGGGCCCGGTGGGGGCCGTTCGCGCAGTTCCCCGCGCCCCTGTCGGGGCGCCCGGCACCGCGGCGCCCATCTCGTCATCCCGGTTGTGGGCAGGCGTTCCGCACGGCGGAACGGGTGGGCACAACCGGCCCACCGGCCCGCACCGCAAGGGGCCCCGGATCAGCTCAGGCCGGCCGTCCGGGCCCTCTCGACGACCGGGCCGATCGCCTTCGCCACCGCGGCCACGTCCGCCTCCGTCGACGTGTGTCCCAGGGAGAAGCGCAGCGTCCCCCGCGCGAGGGCCGGGTCGGTTCCCGTGGCGAGCACCACGTGGCTGGGCTGGGCCACGCCCGCCGTGCACGCGGATCCCGTCGAGCACTCGATGCCCTGTGCGTCCAGGAGCAGCAGGAGGGAGTCGCCCTCGCAGCCGGGGAAGGAGAAGTGCGCGTTCGCGGGCAGCCGCCCGGCGGGGTCGGGGTCGCCGCCGAGCACCGCGTCCGGCACGGCGGCCCGTACCGCGGCGACCAGGTCGTCCCGCAGGGCCCCGATCTCGCGCGCGAAGTCCGCGCGCCGCTCCGCGGCCAGCGTGCCGGCCACCGCGAAGGCGGCGACTGCGGGCACGTCGAGCGTCCCGGAGCGCACGTGCCGCTCCTGGCCGCCGCCGTGCAGCAGGGGTACGGGCGCGTACTGCCGCCCGAGCAGCAGGGCGCCGATGCCGTACGGCCCGCCGACCTTGTGGCCGCTGACCGTCATCGCGGCGAGCCCGGAGGCGGCGAAGTCGACGTCGAGCTGGCCGAACGCCTGCACGGCGTCGGCGTGCAGGGGTATGCCGAACTCGGCCGCCACCGTGGCCAGTTCACGGACCGGCATGACCGTGCCGATCTCGTTGTTGGCCCACATCACGGTGGCGAGGGCCACGTCGCCGGGATCACGGGCGATCGCCTCGCGCAGCGCGTCGGCGTGCACCCGGCCGTGGGCGTCGACGGGGAGATACTCCACGGTCGCGCCCTCGTGCTCGCCGAGCCAGTGCACGGCGTCGAGCACGGCGTGGTGCTCGACGGGGCTGGCGAGGACGCGCGTACGGGCCGGGTCGGCGGCGCGGCGGGACCAGTACAGCCCCTTGACGGCGAGGTTGTCCGCTTCGGTGCCGCCCGCGGTGAACACGACTTCGCTGGGGCGCGCGCCGAGCGCGGCGGCGAGGGACTCGCGCGACTCCTCGACGGTGCGGCGCGCCCGCCGCCCGGCGGCGTGCAGCGAGGAGGCGTTGCCCGTGCGGGCGAGCTGGGCGGTCATCGCCTGCACCGCCTCCGGGAGCATCGGGGTGGTGGCGGCGTGGTCGAGGTAGGCCATGGTGGGGACGATTCTACGAGGCGCCGCGCTTGGCGGTTCCCTTGTGGGTGGGGGTTGGCGGGGGCGGGGCGGTTCGCGCCTGCGGCGGGCTTTGTTCCCCTGCCCCGCCCCTTCCCGGCTGCATCTGATGTGCGGCTCCGCCGCGTGGGGGGCAAGCCCCCAGACCCCCAGCAACACGCTTCGCGCGTTGTCCTCAATCGCCGGACGGGCTGAATGGCGCTCCCGCCGCAGGCGACCGCGCGCCTCATACCCCCCGCGGTACCAGCGCCAGCTGGCGCGACTGTGCCACCAGGCAGTCCTCGCTGTCCCAGACCTCCGCGTCCTCCTCCAGGAAGCCGCCCGCGAGGTTGCGCGTGGTGATGGAGACGCGGAGGGGGCCGGGAGCGGGGCGGCGGCGGACGTGGGTGGTGAGTTCGACGGTGGGGACCCACCCGTTCAGGCCCATCTCGAAGGCCGTCGGCGGCAGCGCGTCCACCGCCAGCAGCAGCGAGAGCGCGTCGGCGGGCCGCCCGTCCGCCAGTCCGAACCAGGCGCGCATCTCGCCCCGCCCGCTCGGCGCGCCCGCGGCCCAGCCGGCCGTGGCGGGGTCGAGCCGGATGTCGAGCCGCCCGGAGATCTCGGGGGCCAGGCCGCCGGCCGGGCCGTCCTCCTTGCCGAGGCAGTGCTCGTACGGCGGCATGGCGGGCGGCTTGGCCGTCGTGCGGATGTCGTCGGTGAGGGCGCCGAGGTCGCCGTGGGTGGCGAGCACCCGGATGCGCTCGACCTCGGTGCCGTCCTCGGCGGTCTGGACCAGCGACGCCTGCCCGGTGGAGAGCGTACGGCCGGTGCGGATCAGCTCGGTCCGTACGACGGCGGGGCCGGGCCGGGAGGCGGAGAGATAGTGCGCGGTGACGGAGAAGGGGTCCGGGTGCGGCAGCGCGGCGCCGAGGGCGCGGCCGAGCAGGGCGAGGAGGTAGCCGCCGTTGACCGCGCCGAAGACGGTCCACCCGGCGGAGAGGTCCGCGTCGTAGTCGGCGCGCCGGCCGTCCCGCTCACGCGGCGACAGGGCGGTGTCGCGGTCGAATTCGCTGTTGCCGATGGTTCCCAGAGCCATGGGCCGAAAATACACCGAGAAGTTACTGATGGGTAGGTCAGTCGGTGGCGGGAGCGGTCAGACTTCCTCCGCCGCCGCGCTCCTGCGGTGCCACGCGCGCGGCGCCCGCCAGTGGTAGCGCATGGCCAGCAGCCGCAGCACGAAGGCCGTCAGCACGGGAAGCGCGCTGGTCGTGGCGTCGAGCGCGTCGAAGCGGATGAGCAGCGCGGCCATCGCCGCGCCGACCATCGCGGGCACGGCGTAGAGGTCGCGGTCCCAGCGGAGCAGCGAGGGCACCTCGTGCGCGAGTATGTCGCGCAGCACTCCGCCGCCGACGGCCGTGGCGAGGCCGAGGGTGGCGGAGGAGGTGAGGCCGAGCCCGTGCGCGTACGCCTTCATCGTGCCCGTCACGCAGAACAGCCCGAGCCCGGCGGCGTCGAAGACCCCGACGGCCTTGGTGATCCGCTCGACCTCCGGGTGCAGGAAGAAGACGATCAGCGTGGCGAACAGCGGGGTCAGGAAGTAGCCGAGGTCGGTGAAGGCCGCGGGCGGCACCGCGCCGATGATCAGGTCCCGGAACAGCCCGCCGCCCAGCGCCGTGACCTCGGCGAGCACGGCCATGCCGAAGACGTCGAAGTTCTTGCGCACGGCGAGGAGCGCGCCGGAGATCGCGAAGACGAAGATCCCGGCGATGTCCAGCAGATGCTGGACGGAGGGGCTGAACAGATCGGTGAGCACGCGACATTCTTACTCGAACGCACGCTCCGCCCTCCGCCCACGGCCCTCGAAACCGGACGGGCCGGACGAACCGGCCCGTCCGGGCGGTCAGGAGGAGACCGCGGCCGGCTCCGGGGCGTTCTCCGGGTGGTGGCAGGCCACCCGGTGTCCGGTGGCCAGTTCGAGCAGCGGCGGCTCCTGGGCGGAGCACACCTCCGTCGCCTTCCAGCACCGCGTGTGGAAGCGGCACCCCGAGGGCGGCGAGATGGGCGACGGCACGTCGCCCTTGAGCAGGATCCGCTCCCGCTTGGCGCGCCGTTTGGGGTCGGGCACCGGCACCGCGGAGAGCAGCGCCTTGGTGTACGGGTGCATCGGCTTCTCGTAGAGCGACTTGCGGTCGGTGAGCTCGACGAGCTTGCCGAGGTACATCACCGCGATCCGGTCGGAGACGTGCCGGATGACGGACAGATCGTGGGCGATGATCACGTAGGTCAGGCCCAGCTCGTCCTGGAGGTCGTCCAGCAGGTTGACCACCTGCGCCTGGATGGAGACGTCCAGGGCGGAGACCGGCTCGTCGGCGACCACGAGCTTGGGGTTGAGGGCGAGCGCGCGGGCGATGCCGATGCGCTGCCGCTGGCCGCCGGAGAACTCGTGCGGATAGCGGTTGTAGTGCTCGGGGTTGAGGCCCACCAGCTCCAGCAGCCGCTGGACCTCCCGCTTCACCCCGCCCTCGGGCGTGACGCCCTGGAGCTTGAAGGGGGCGCCGACGATCGTGCCGACGGTGTGCCGGGGGTTCAGCGAGGAGTACGGGTCCTGGAAGATCATCTGTATGTCGCGGCGCATCGGGCGCATCCCGGAGGCCCCGAGGTGGGTGATGTCCCTGCCCTGGAACTCGACCCTGCCGCCGGTGGGTTCCAGCAGCCGGGTGATCAGCCGGCCCATGGTCGACTTCCCGCAGCCGGACTCGCCGACCACGCCGAGGGTCTCCCCCGGGCGCACCTCGAAGCTGATGCCGTCGACCGCCTGCACCGCGCCGACCTGGCGGCGCAGCAGTCCCTTGGTGATGGGGAAGTGCTTGACCAGGCCCTCCACCTTCAGCAGCGGCTCGGCCCGCTCGGGTGCCGCCTGCTGCCCGGGGATGGTCACGTCTCGCTCCGGCACGGTGTCGTCCTTCACAGCTTGGGCGCAATCTCTTCGGTCCAGATGCGGGTCCGCTCCTCCAGGGACATATGGCAGGCGGCGACGTGCCGCCCGTCGCCCTCGCCGGAGACCAGCCGCAGTTCGGGCCGCTCGGTGCGGGTGATGCCGCCTTCGGGGATGTCGGCGTAGGGGCAGCGGGGGTTGAAGGCGCAGCCGGACGGCACATTGATCAGGCTGGGCGGGGTGCCCTTGACGGGGATCAGCCGGTCGGTCTGGTCGCGGTCGATCCTCGGCATGGAGCCGAGCAGTCCCCAGGTGTAGGGGTGGCGGGGTTCGTAGAAGACCTTCTCGGCGGGGCCGCGTTCGACGCAGCGGCCGCCGTACATCACGAGGATGGTGTCGGCCAGTTCGGCGACGACCCCCAGGTCGTGGGTGATGATGATGACCGCGGAGCCGAACTCCTTCTGCAGATCACGGATCAGGTCGAGGATCTGCGCCTGGACGGTGACGTCGAGGGCGGTCGTCGGCTCGTCGGCGATCAGCAGTTCGGGGTTGTTGACCAGGGCCATCGCGATCATGGCACGCTGGCGCATGCCGCCGGAGAACTGGTGCGGGTAGTCGTCGACGCGGCGGTGCGGCTCGGGGATGCCGACGCGGTCGAGCATCTCCACGGCGCGCTTGCGGGCGGTCTTCCGGTCGGAGGTGTGGTGCACCCGGTGGGCCTCGGCGATCTGCGCGCCGACGGTGAAGTACGGGTGCATGGCCGAGAGCGGGTCCTGGAAGATCATGGCCATCTTCCGGCCGCGCAGGGTGCGTACGTGGTCGGGGTCGGCGGAGATCAGCTCCTCGCCGTCCAGCCACACCTCGCCGGAGATGCGGGCCCGCACCGTGCGGTGCAGGCCCATGATGCCGAGCGAGGTGACGGACTTCCCGGAGCCCGACTCTCCGACGATGCCGAGCGTCCTCCCGGCCTGGACGTCGAAGCTCACGCCGTCGACGGACTTCACCAGGCCGTCGTCGGTGTCGAAGTGGACGCGCAGGTCGCGCACGGAGAGGAAGGCGTCCGGGCCCGCGGCCGGCGGGGTGGCGACGGGCTCGCCCACGGCCGCGCCCCCGGTCACGGGCTGTTCCTTGTCGAGCTCGCTCACGAGTACCTCACCCTGGGGTCGATGGCCGCGTAGACCAGGTCCACCAGCAGATTGCACAGGACGATGAAGAAGGCGGCCACCAGGGTCACGCCCATCACGATGGGCAGGTCGTTGTCCTGGATGCCCTTGACGGCGTATTCGCCGATGCCCTTGAACGAGAACACCGTCTCGGTGATGACGGCGCCGCCGAGCAGCAGGCCGAAGTCCATGCCGAAGATGGTGACGATCGGGGTGAGGGCGGAGCGCAGTCCGTGCTTGGCGACGACCTTGCTCTCCTTGAGGCCCTTGGCGCGGGCCGTGCGGATGTAGTCCTCGCTCATGGTCTCCAGCATCCCGGCGCGGGTGAGCCGGGCATAGAGCGCGGAGTAGAGGAAGGCGAGGCTGCACCAGGGGACCAGGAGGTTCCAGGCCCACTGCGCCGGATTGTCGGTGAAACTCACGTAGTTGATGCCGCTGCCCCACACCGGCCACTGGACGGTGAGGACGCTCAGGGCCAGCATGCCGGTGAAGAAGATCGGCAGGGAGACGCCGGCCAGGGCCACGCCCATGAAGAAGCGGTCGAAGAAGGTGCCCCGCTTGAGCGCGGAGAGCACGCCCACGGCCACACCCGACACCAGCCAGATCACGGCGGCGCCGATCGCCAGCGAGAGGGTGACCGGGATGCGCGAGGTCAGCTGCGGCCAGACCTCGACGTGGCTCTTGAAGGAGTAGCCGAAGCAGGGCGCGGCGCAGTGCGAGGCGTCCGGGCCGAACTTGTAGTTCGCGCCCGCCACGATGGCCTTGATGAAGTGCCAGTACTGGGCGTAGATCGGCTGGTCGAAGCCGAGGTTCTTCTTGACCGCGGCGATCGAGTCGGCGTTGGCGTCCTTGCCGACGTACTGGGTGGCGAGTTGGTCGACCGTCTGGCCCGCGATACGGGGGACGAGGAAGAAGATCGCGAACGTGACTGCGCTGACCACCAGCAGCAGTAGGACCGCGGCGAACAGGCGTCGGATGATGTACGCAGCCACAGCTGTGCGGCACCGGCGGCCGCGGGCCGGAGGTGTTCCGGCCCGGCGGACGCCGGCACCTTCACCTGCCTTTCCAGAATCTACGGCGGGCTGGCCCGCTGCTACTTGGAGGAGCCCATCAGCAGGTAGTCGTACATGCCGAGGTAGGCCTGGGTGACCGTGACGTTGGTCGCGGAGTCGGGCCGGAAGAGCAGGTTCTTGCGATAGATCAGCGGCACCGCGGAGGCGTTGTCGACGATCATCTTGTCGATGTCGCCCCACGCCTTGGTGCGGGCGGCCGCGTCGGTGTTGCCGATGGCGTCGTTGAGCGCCTTGTTGATCTGCGGGTCGTCCAGCTCCTGGACGTTGTTGCCGCCGGAGGGCTTGATGGCCGAGCCGTTGGCGATCTGGTCGAGGAAGCCGAAGCCGGTCGGCCAGTCGGCACCCCAGGCGGTCATGATCATGCCGAGGTCATGGCTGTGGACGTAGTCCGGCACACCCACGAAGTTGGTGAAGTACTTGCCGGTCGGGAACGTCTTGATGTTCGCCGTGATGCCGATCTTCTTCATCGACGCCTGGACCGCGGTGGCCATGGCCATCTCCGCCGGGCGGTCGGAGCGCGCCGTCAGGTTGGTCGTGAAGCCGTTCGGCTGACCGCACTGCTTGAGCTCGTCCTTGGCCTTGTTGATGTCACCGGCGCTGTTCGGCGTCTCGTAGAGGTTGAACTTCGCGTAGCCGTTGACGGTCGGCGGCAGCAGTGTCGAGGCGACGTCGCCCTTGGGGTCGCCGCCCTGGGCCTGCTGGACGGACGTCTTGTCGATGCCCCACTGGACCGCCTTGCGGCAGTGGATGTTGTCGAACGGCTTCACGTGCACGTTCAGACCGATGTACGAGCTGGCACCGGCGTACGAACTGTCCGTCTGCTTCTTGTACTTGCCGCTCAGGACCTTCGGCTGGGTCTGCGGGGCGACGCCGGTGCCGGCCGCGTCGGCCGTCAGGCTGTCGTTGAGCAGATTGTTGTCGATGGTCGGCTGGAGGATCTTGAATTTGATCGAGATCTTGTCCGGGAGGGCCGGGCGGATCGCGTCCGTCTTCTTGTCCCACTGCGGGTTGCGCACCAGCGTGGCGCTCTTGCCCTCCTCGTACGAGGAGAACTTGTACGGCCCGGAGGAGATGATGTGCTTCACGTATTCGGCGCCCTTGTCCGCCTTCTGCGGCACGGGGGCGGTCTGCGAGAAGGTCGCGAGGTAGTCGAAGTCGGCGAAGGCGTCCTTGAGATGGAAGACGATCGTCTGGTCGTCCGGTGTCTCGATGGACTTCAGCCCGTCGGGCGACGTGTCCTTGTACGGGCCCTCGTATTTGTCACCGCCCTCCAGGTGCGCCTTGAAGTACGTCGGGCCGTTGGACAGCGCGGCGGGCGCGAAGTTGCTGCGCTCGACCGCGTACTTGACGTCCTTGGAGGTGATCGCCGTGCCGTCCTCGTACTTCAGGCCGGGGCGCAGCTTGTACGTCCAGGTCTTGGCGTCCGGGCTCGGCTTGCCGAGGGACTCGGCGAGGTCGGGGACGACCTCCAGGCCCTCCTTGCCGGCGGCGGGCTTGAAGCTGGTGAGCGTGCGGCCGTAGAGGCGGGAGAAGTTCTGCACCCAGCCGTAGTAGGTGTTGCCCGGGTCGAGCGAGTCGGGCACGTCGGAGACCTCGTAGGTGGCCGTACCGCCCTTCTTGTCACTCTTGTTGACGACCGAGGTGAGGGCGGCGTCGGCGACCGCGTTCTTGCCCCCGCCGCCCTTGCCGCCATCGCTCTTCGAACTGCTGCACGCGGACGCCCCCAGCGTCAGCACCACGGCGGTGGCGAGCACCGCCGTCGCTTTTCTTGTCTTCACCTGAGGAAAACCCCCTCTGTCGATGGTTGTGGCGCGGTGGACGGAAGGTCGCCGCGGATCACTTGCTGCGGGGGTCGAGGGCGTCCCGCAGCCCGTCGCCCAGCAGGTTGAATGCCAGCACCGTGACGAAGATGGCGAGCCCTGGCACGAACATGTACTGCGGATCGGCCTGGTAGAGGTCCGTCGCGCTGGTGAGCATGCCGCCCCAGGACGCCTGCGGCGGGGCGATGCCGACGCCGAGGAAGCTGAGCGCGGCCTCGAAGAGGATGTTCGTCGGGATGAGCAGGGTGGAGTAGACGAGGATCGGCGCCACCAGGTTGGGCAGCAGCTCCCGGAAGAGGATGAACGGGCCGCGCGCGCCGAGGCTGCGGGACGCCTCGACGAACTCCCGTTCCCGCAGGCTGAGCGTCTGGGCCCGCACGATGCGGCCCATGTAGGGCCAGTTGAAGAAGCCGATCACGAAGATCAGCACACAGATGCGCAGCGGCAGGCCCGAGAGCCCGAAGGCGCCGTCCTGGAGCGCCGCCGAGATGGAGATCGCGAACAGCAGCAGCGGGAAGGCCAGGAAGGTGTCCATCATGCGGCTGATGACGCTGTCCACCCAGCCGCCGTAGAAGCCCGCGACGACGCCGAGCACGGTGCCGATCACCACGGAGAGCAGGGTGGCCCCGGTGGCGACGATCAGGGAGACCCAGGAACCCTCGATGATGCGGGCCAGGATGTCGCGCCCGTACTGCGGGTCGACGCCCAGCGGATGCTCCCAGCTCATTCCGCCGAACCCGCTCTTGGGAGCGAGGAGTTCGGGGTCGACGAGGTCCTGGTGGAACTGGTTGGGATCGAGTCCGAAGACCGACTCGATCGGCTTGGCCAGCACGGCGAGCAGGATCAGCAGCACCACCACGACACCGCCGGCGACGGCGACCTTGTCGCGCTTGAAGCGGATCCAGGCGATCTGGGTGAGCGAACGCCCCTCGATCTGGCTCTTCTTGGCCCCGGCGAGGACGGCCTCGGGCTGCGCTCCGGCAGCCGCCCCGGTGGTCTCGATAGGTGCGGTCACAGTGCCTTTGACCCCTCTCGGCCGGGGGTGACCGGCCCACGCCCGCCGCCGGAGGCGGCTTGGATCTCACATGTACACGTGCAGACTGGTGCAGTTGGTACCGGTGGAGCGGAAGGTCACAAAAGGGGGCCCGTACGCAGGAGCGACGTCCCTTGGAGCGGGAGTCTTCAACGGGGCTGCGATCACCCGCCAGCCCTGGCCGGGAATGGATGCGCAACCGTGATATGACCAGTCGGCTTCCGTTATCCGAACGCCGGGGTCCCATGAGCGGTCGACTGTCTGCCGGACGGCAACTCGTGCTGCCTGCAAGCATATTGGGGCCGGCGCGGAACCGCCCCGGTCAGTACGCCTGCGGCGCCGCGCCCGGCTGCCGGCCCTGGGAGGTGCCGCCGGGATAGCCGACCGGCGGATAGCCGTAGCCCCCGGCGGGGGCGCCGCCGTGTGCGTCACGGTCGAAGAAGGGACGGGTGTTGGCCCTCATCCACATCGCGACCGGGTCGTGCTCGTCCGACATCGCCACCGTGGACACCGGCAGCCCCTCGGGCACCGCGCCGACCGACTGACGCATCATCGACCGCACCGACTCCACGGCGGCCTGCGAGCTGTCGTACAGATCGAGGCCGATGGCGAGATAGGGGGTGCCCAGCGCGGGCTGCACCCAGGCGCGGCGCAGCGCCCGCACCGCGGGGGTGCGGTGGGCGTTCTGCCCGAGCAGGGCGTAGAACTGCGGGAGCTCCAGGGACGGCTCACAGAGCCGCAGCGGCCCGGCGGGCAGCCGGTCGAGTCCGGTCGCGATCCGCCGCAGGTCGAGCCAGGGCACGCCGACGCCGCCGCCGGGGGCGTGCGGGTTGAGCCACAGGCCCCAGCGGTCGGGGTAGAGCGAGCCCGCGACGGCGCGGCCCGGGACGACGGCGTGGGCGCGGTTCCAGCCACTGGCGGCGAGCTCCTGGGCGGAGGTGACGCACGGGGCGTAGCCGAGGCCGTCGATCTCCATGTTGCCGTACTGCGCGTCGGGCGAGCCCGCCTGGCCGTGCCAGAGCAGCATCCAGACACTGCCCTCGGCCAGGGCCTGGAGCAGCGCCTCGTACGTGTCGTACCGACCGGGCGCCACTTGGCGCAGCATCTGCTCCACGCCGCTCTCCGCGCCCGCGCTCACCTGGGTCCGCCTCTTCTCTCGGCCGTCTCCCGGCCGCCCACTTCGGTGCCCCGGGGCGCGGCAGCGCCCCCGGTCCGGTCATCCAACCAGCTTACGAGCCCGCGGCGGCGGGCACGGGAGGAGTCACAGGTCACGGTCGTAGAACGGGCGGATCCGAGCCGACATCCAGTCACCGACCGGGTCCCGCGCGACATCGAGGAAGACGAGCTGCACGGGCCAGGCCACGGGCGCCGTGCCGAGCGCCCGGCCGAGGGCGTCCAGGGTGGCGGCGCGGCTGCCGGGGTCGGGCAGGTCGAGCTCGACGCCGATGAAGAGCGCGGGGTCGCCGCCCTCGACGCTGGCCAGCGTCCGGCGCGCGGTCCGGACGACCTGGGCGGCCGCGAACTCCAGCCCGGCGGCGGCGAGGAAGGCGGTGGGCTCGTCCTGCCAGTCCGGCTCGAAGAGCCGCACCCGGCCGCCGGTGGCGTCGCCGTCCAGGGCCGTGCGGCCGGCCCGGCAGAGCTCGGCGACGGCGGGCGGCGGGAGCGGCGCGCCGACGGCGCCGTCGGGGTTGACCGCGATGCCGACCTGCGGGGGCAGGCCGCGGGCGAATTCGACGGCGGGCGCCACGGTGAAGGACATCCGGTCGCCGACGACGCGCAGGAACTCCGCCTCGGAGCTGAACACCGGTACGTAGGCGGCGCCGTCCAGCTCCAGGGTGGGGATGTCGAGGTCGGGGCTGTCGGGCCCGCCGCCGTTCGGCAGCGGCACCCACAGGTGGCTGCGGCCGAGCACCTCGACGATGCGGGCACCGGCACCGGGCACGCCCAGGGAGGCGGCGAGCACCGCTTCGAGTTCATTGGCGGGCCAGCCCTCGGGGAGGCCGCCCAGGGGGGCACCGGCCGGGGCCGTGGGCCGACCGTACTGCTCGGGGATGCTCATCTCGTCCAACTCGCCCAACGCCGTCCAACCACCGTATCGACAAAGCCGCAACCGAACCCTAACGGCTGCACCCCCGTCCGCTCCCGTCGGCTTCCGGAATCGGCACCGATGTCCCAGGTCAGGACGGATCGGGGTGGAATCGGGGGAGGAATCAGGAGGAGGCTCCTCCCCCACCGGGAACGACGCTCGCAGCGGGCATCGGGTTGCACAGGACCACCACCCGCCACACAGCGGCACCGGTCAGCCGAACGCGAGCCGGCCGAGCCCGTCGGCGGTCCGCCGGGACAGCAGCACCACCGACGCGGCACCGCGCGGCACCTCCCCCGCGGCGGCGGCGTCGAGCAGCCGGCCCATCGCCCGCCGGTGCCTGCGGAACGCGTACGCCGAGACCCCCCGCCCGCGCGCCCGCTGGCCCGCCAGCGCCGTCCTCGCGTCCACGTCCAGCACCACCAGGTGCACCCCGGCCCCGCGCCGCCGCGCGGCGCGCGCGGCCCACCGCCGCACCCAGCCCCGCTCCCCGCAGTCGTGCACGACGACGCTCGACCCGGACCGCAACGCCCGCCGCAGCGCGGCGTAGTGGAGGACCCGCGCGGCCGGCCGGTAGACGCCGTACGGCAGGCGGCGTGGCACGCGCCGCTCCAGCCGCTCGCGGGTGTCCTGCGAATCGACGCACCACACGACCTCGCCCGCGCCGTCCAGGGCGGGCACCGCCCGCCGCATCAGCGTGGACTTCCCGCTGCCGGGCAGCCCGGAGACGATCACCAGATGCCCGGCCGGATAGCGCAGCTCCGCGCGCGCCGGGCCGCCGCGCAGGTCGACGACGCCCGACGGCGGCCCGGGCGCCGCCGGTTCGCGTGGCGCGGGCTCCGCCCGCCCCGCCTCCGTGCTTCGCGTCCGCACCCGATCGCCCTCCCCCGTACCCGGCCTGCCCCGTACCCATGAAACGTAAAGAAAAGGTAATCCAATTGAGAGGCCGGTGGGCGGTTCCTCACGCGCCGGTCCGTGCAATGATGTGCGCGCCAACTGCGTACCCAACTCCATACCGGCCGCTCGAATCCACGCGGGAGAGTTCCAGCCATTGAGCTGGGCGCCGAAGGAGCAAGTTCCTCCCTTGAATCTCTCAGGCCCCGTACCGCGTGGGTGAGGCAGATCTGAAAAGCGGGCCGCACCACGCGGCCCCACCCAAGGTGCAAGCCGAGGACGCGCTCGTCGCCGACCGCTCCCGGTGAACCTCTCAGGTTCCGATGACAGATGGGGAGGACGTCCTCACTGCCATGCCTGGGAGCCCACACCATGACTGATGCCCCTCGCCGAACGGCCCTCGACGCGCTGCACCGCGCGCTGGGCGCCACGATGACCGATTTCGCCGGCTGGGACATGCCCCTGCGCTACGGCAGCGAGCGCGACGAGCACGTCGCGGTGCGCACCCGCGCCGGTCTCTTCGACCTCTCCCACATGGGCGAGATCACCCTCACCGGCCCGGGCGCGGGCCGGGCGCTCGACCACGCGCTGGTCGGCAACCTCTCCGCGCTGGCCGTCGGCCGCGCCCGCTACACCATGATCTGCGACGCTGGGGGCGGCATCCTGGACGACCTGATCGTCTACCGCCTCGGCGACGAGGAGTACATGGTCGTCGCCAACGCCTCCAACGCCCAGGTGGTGCTGGACGCCCTGACCGAGCGCGCGGCCGGTTTCGAGGCGGAGGTCCGGGACGACCGCGAGAACTACGCGCTGCTCGCCGTCCAGGGCCCCGAGTCCCCCGGCATCCTGAAGTCCCTGACGGACGCCGACCTCGACGGCCTCAAGTACTACGCGGGCCTGCCGGGCACCGTGGCGGGCGTGCCCGCGCTGATCGCCCGCACCGGCTACACCGGCGAGGACGGCTTCGAGCTCTTCGTCGCCCCGGCCGACGCCGAGAAGCTCTGGCAGGCGCTGACGGACGCGGGCGCCGAGGCGGGCCTCGTGCCGTGCGGCCTCTCCTGCCGCGACACGCTGCGGCTGGAGGCGGGCATGCCGCTCTACGGGCACGAGCTGACGACGGCCACCACCCCCTTCGACGCGGGCCTGGGCCGGGTCGTGAAGTTCGACAAGGAGGGCGACTTCGTGGGCCGCGAGGCGCTCGCGGCCGCCGCCGAGCGCGCCGAGAGCGACCCGCCGCGCAAGCTGGTCGGCCTGATCGCGACGGGCCGCCGGGTGCCGCGCGCCGGATATCCGGTCGTCTCCGGCGGCCGGATCATCGGCGAGGTCACCTCCGGTGCTCCCTCGCCCACGCTCGGCAAGCCGATCGCCATCGCTTATGTCGACGCCGCCCACTCCGCGCCCGGTACAAATGACGTATCCGTGGACATTCGCGGCAGCCACGAGCCGTACGAGGTCGTCGCCCTGCCCTTCTACAAGCGGCAGCGCTGACCCCTTCTCATCTCACCTGTCAATACCCGTTGCACAAGCACCCTCGCGCATCCAGGAGAATCTAGCCATGAGCAACCCCCAGCAGCTGCGCTTCAGCAAGGAGCACGAGTGGCTGTCGGCCGTCGACGCGGACGGCGTGGCCACGGTCGGCATCACCGAGTTCGCCGCGAACTCGCTCGGTGACGTCGTCTTCGCCCAGCTCCCGGCGGTCGGTGACACGGTCACCGCGGGTGAGTCCTGTGGCGAGCTGGAGTCGACCAAGTCGGTCAGCGACCTGTTCTCCCCGGTGACCGGCGAGGTCACCGAGGCCAACCAGGACGTCGTGGACGACCCCGCGCTGGTGAACTCCGCCCCCTTCGCGGGCGGCTGGCTGTTCAAGGTGAAGATCACGGACGAGCCGGCGGACCTCCTCTCCGCCGACGAGTACACGGCCTTCACCGCAGGCTGAACCCGCCCCTCCTCCTCCCGCCCAGGAAGTCCAGGAAGAACTCATGTCGCTTCTGAACAGCTCCCTCCATGAGCTCGACCCCGACGTCGCCGCCGCTGTCGACGCCGAACTCCACCGCCAGCAGTCCACCCTCGAGATGATCGCGTCGGAGAACTTCGCTCCGGTCGCCGTCATGGAGGCCCAGGGCTCGGTCCTCACCAACAAGTACGCCGAGGGCTACCCGGGCCGCCGCTACTACGGTGGCTGCGAGCACGTCGACGTCGTCGAGCAGATCGCCATCGACCGGATCAAGGCGCTCTTCGGCGCCGAGCACGCGAACGTCCAGCCGCACTCCGGCGCGCAGGCGAACGCGGCCGCGATGTTCGCGCTGCTCAACCCCGGCGACACCATCCTGGGTCTGAACCTCGCCCACGGCGGGCACCTGACCCACGGCATGAAGATCAACTTCTCCGGCAAGCTCTACAACGTGGTCGCGTACCACGTCGACGAGGCGACCAACCTGGTCGACATGGACGAGGTCGAGCGCCTCGCCAAGGAGCACCGCCCGAAGCTGATCGTCGCCGGCTGGTCGGCCTACCCGCGCCAGCTGGACTTCGCGGCCTTCCGCCGGATCGCGGACGAGGTCGGCGCGTATCTGATGGTCGACATGGCCCACTTCGCGGGTCTCGTCGCCGCCGGGCTGCACCCCTCCCCGGTGCCGCACGCGCACGTCGTCACCACGACCACCCACAAGACGCTGGGCGGCCCCCGCGGTGGTGTGATCCTCTCCACGGCCGAGCTGGCCAAGAAGATCAACTCCGCCGTCTTCCCCGGTCAGCAGGGTGGCCCGCTGGAGCACGTGATCGCGGCCAAGGCCGTCTCCTTCAAGGTCGCGGCGAGCGAGGAGTTCAAGGAGCGCCAGCAGCGTACGCTGGAAGGCGCGAAGATCCTGGCCGAGCGTCTGGTGCAGGCCGATGTCGCCGAGGCGGGCGTGTCCGTCCTCTCCGGCGGCACGGACGTGCACCTGGTGCTGGTGGACCTCCGCAACTCCCAGCTGGACGGCCAGCAGGCCGAGGACCGCCTCCACGAGGTCGGCATCACGGTCAACCGCAACGCCATCCCGAACGACCCGCGGCCCCCGATGGTCACCTCGGGTCTGCGGATCGGCACCCCCGCGCTGGCCACGCGCGGCTTCCAGGCCGAGGACTTCCGCGAGGTCGCGGAGATCATCGCCGCGGCGCTGAAGCCGTCCTACGACGCGGAGTCCCTGCGCTCCCGCGTCACGGCCCTGGCGGACAAGCACCCGCTGTACGCCGGTCTGAAGTAACCGAGCAGGACCCGATTCACCCGCTGGTACGGGGCACTGGGCACACTGGAAGGTGAGCCCGGTGCCCCGCACCACGTGGCGGGACGCCGGATCACTCACGTGGCACCCCGTGTGCACCGACCGTGGCCCGGCCGCCCGCGTCACACCCCGTACCACCGACCCGAGGGAGCGCCACCGTGGCCATCTCCGTTTTCGATCTCTTCTCGATCGGCATAGGCCCGTCCAGCTCCCACACGGTCGGCCCGATGCGGGCCGCGCTGATGTTCACGCGCCGGCTGAAGAACGAGGGCCTGCTGGCCCACACCACCTCCGTGCGCGCCGAGCTCTTCGGCTCGCTGGGCGCCACCGGCCACGGCCACGGCACGCCCAAGGCCGTGCTGCTCGGCCTGGAGGGCCACTCCCCCCGCACGGTCGACGTGGAGACCGCGGACGACGAGGTCGAGCGCATCCGCTCCTCGAAGCGGCTGCGGCTGCTCGGCGCGGAGATCGGCTCGACGCACGAGATCGACTTCGACGAGTCCACCCAGCTGATCCTGCACCGCCGCCGCTCCCTGCCGTACCACGCGAACGGCATGACCCTCTTCGCCTACGACGAGGCCGGCGCGCCCCTGCTGGAGAAGACCTACTACTCCGTCGGCGGCGGCTTCGTCGTGGACGAGGACGCGGTCGGCGAGGACCGGATCGTCCTGGACGACACCGTGCTGAAGTACCCCTTCCGCACGGGCGACGAGCTGCTGCGGATGTCCCGCGAGACGGGCCTGTCGATCTCCGCCCTGATGCTGGAGAACGAGAAGGCGTGGCGCACGGAGTCCGAGATCCGCGCGGGTCTGCTGGAGATCTGGCGCGTCATGCAGGCGTGCGTCTCCCGCGGCATGTCCCGCGAGGGCATCCTCCCCGGCGGCCTCAAGGTGCGCCGCCGCGCGGCCAACTCCGCCCGCCAGCTGCGCGCCGAGGGCGACCCGCAGGCCCGCGCGATGGAGTGGATCACGATCTACGCCATGGCCGTCAACGAGGAGAACGCCGCGGGCGGCCGCGTCGTGACCGCGCCCACCAACGGCGCCGCGGGCATCATCCCGGCCGTGCTGCACTACTACATGAACTTCGTGCCCGGCGCGGACGAGGACGGCATCGTCCGCTTCCTGCTCGCCGCGGGCGCGATCGGCATGCTCTTCAAGGAGAACGCCTCGATCTCCGGCGCCGAGGTCGGCTGCCAGGGCGAGGTCGGCTCCGCCTGCTCGATGGCCTCCGGCGGCCTCGCCGAGGTCCTCGGCGGCTCGCCCGAGCAGGTCGAGAACGCGGCCGAGATCGGCATGGAGCACAACCTGGGCCTGACCTGTGACCCGGTCGGCGGCCTGGTGCAGATCCCCTGCATCGAGCGCAACGGCATGGCCGCGGCCAAGGCCGTCACCGCCGCCCGCATGGCCCTGCGCGGCGACGGCCGCCACCATGTCTCCCTCGACAAGGTCATCAAGACCATGAAGGAGACGGGCGCGGACATGAAGGTCAAGTACAAGGAGACGGCGCGGGGCGGGCTCGCGGTCAACGTCATCGAGTGCTGAACGGGCGCTCCCGCTCGGGGATCATGGCCGGAAACATCGTGTCACCGGGTGACCTCCGGAAGTAGTGTCGGCTCCTCGTCGGCCGTTCCACGCGAGGAGCCCCGCCATGCGCCACCACGCCCGCGCCACTGCCGCGATCCTCGGCGCCGTCACCGCCGCCCTCGGTCTCGCGGCGCCCTCCGCCGTCGCCGCGCCCCCGGCGGTACCGTCCTCGGCCGTACGGCTGCAGAACGGCGCGTACAGCGGCTGCCTGACGGCGGAGGGGGCCGGCTACCGCGACCCACGGGGCGCGGCCCGGCCCAGGCTGGTGGCGCTGGAGACGTGCGACGCGGCGACTCCGGCCCGGCAGTCCTGGCTCTACAGCGCGGCCACCCATCAGTTCTCGTCGGTGGCCGAGCCCTACCACTGCATCGACCGGAAGGGCTCGCTGCTGGTCACCGCGCTGTGCGACACCGAGGCGCCGGAGCAGCGGTTCCGCACCGCTCCGGCCGGTGCGGGCGGTCTGCGCAAGGTGACGTCCGAGGCCGACGGCCGCGTCTGGGCGCAGGATTCGCGCCGCGCGAACGGGGTCCGGACGGCGGCGGGTGAGGGGGTGCGGCCGGTGCGTGACGTGGCGTCCTCGCTCCGGGCGGAGCGGAGCTGGGCGCTGACCGCGGTCTGATCTTCCTGGGGGCGGGCGTTGTCAGTGGTGGCGCGTACGCTCTCCAGCATGAGTTACGCAGACCTGCGCGAACTCCAGAGCGCGCTCAGCACCGCCTCGGACATCGCCTTCGCCCTCGACGCCGCCCCGGCCCCCCATGAGGCCGACCAGCTTCTCGACGCCCTGCGCCGGGCGCTGACCGCGGCCGGTGCCCTGGGCGCCGGGCTGGGCGCGACGGCGTGCGCGGAGCACCCCAAGGGGCCCGTGGACCCGCTCCACGGCGACAAGGACGACCCGCTGCCGCCGGGCTGGGGCCGGTGCCTGCTGTGCAACGACCGCAGGCGGCGGGCCAGTGCGCAGCGCAGGGGCTGGCGCTGACCCGCCGGGAGCCGTGCGGGAGCCGGGTCAGCCGTTGAGGGAGGCCCAGAACTCCTCGAAGGACAGCACGCCGTCGCCGTTGGCGTCCTTCTTGTTGATGATGGCCTGGGCCACGGTCTCGGTGACGTTGAAGTCGCCGAGCTGAGCCATCACGCTCTTGTACTCGGCGGCGGTGATCAGACCGTCCCCGTCGGCGTCGAACCGTTCGAAAGCCTTGCGCGCTTCGGCCTCGCGCGTCGCGTTGTCGGCCATGTGGGCCTCCCCTTGTGTGCTGGTGTGACCGGCACACATTAGCCGCCGCTGATCACCAGGCCGATATAGCGGTCCCAGTCCCAGTGCGGGCCGGGGTCGGTGTGGGTGGAGCCGGGCACCTCGACGTGGCCGATGATGTGGTCGCGGGTCCGCGGGATGCCGTAGCGGGCGCAGACGGCGGCGGCGAGCCGGGCCGAGGAGCGGTACATCGCGTCGGTGAAGTATTCGGGGCGGTCGATCCAGCCCTCGTGCTCGATGCCGATGCTGCGGGTGTTGTAGTCCCAGTTGCCGGCGTGCCAGGCGATGTCCTTCTCGCGGACGAACTGGCCGATGTAGCCGTCCGCGGAGGCGACCATGTAGTGCGCCGAGACCCTGGCCGTGGGGTCCTGGAAGATCCTCATCGCGTCGCCGAAGGTCTCCTGGGTCACGTGGATCACGAGGAAGTCGACCGGGTGCGCGGAGGGGCGGCTGGAGACCGTGTAGTTGGCGCTGTTCGCCGGTATCCAGTGGGTGGGGGGATAGGGGGTGGTGGCGGTGTCTTCGTCCATGGGGGGCTCCCGGATGGCGGGCACACCGGTCGGCAGCCCGGCGGGGACATGACACTCCAGAACGGCCCGGCCCGCAAGGACCGACATGGGCTCCGCATAAAAATAGGGGTTCACCGCTGGTTCATTCATGGAATGTAAGGCGGGTGTCACAACTCACCTTTGATTAACGAGATATCTCTCCTGAATTGCCCGGATCTGCCCTGATAGCCGCTTTGGCTGGCACGCGACTGTCTGCCATAGTCGATGCCACGACCCCCATTGACCCGGGCCAGGTCGTTCTTCCGGCCGCGGAACACACCCCTTTCTCCGCGGCCGCACGCAGAGGCCCCCGGCCCGTCGCATACCGACGGATGGGGGCCTCTGCGTTTCCCGGCCGCGCCGGGGGGCGGTTCAGGGGTCCGCGACGCCGCGCCGGGGCGGCTCAGCGGTCCGCGACCCTCATCTCGAACCACGTCGTCTTGCCGCGGGCCAGCAGATCCACGCCCCAGCGGTCGGAGAGCTTGTCGACCAGGAAGAGCCCGCGCCCGCTCGTGTCCAGTTCGTGCACCGGCATCAGGCACGGCAGCCCGCGGGAGGGGTCGCGCACCTCGATGCGCAGCCAGCCGCGGCGGCGCAGCATCCGCAGCCCGAAGCAGCGCGCCCCGGTGTGCCGGACGGCGTTGCCCACGAGCTCGGAGACCAGCAGCACGGCGTGCTCGGCGAGCTGGGGGGAGAGTCCCCAGTGCCGCAGGACGACGGACTGGGTGAGCCGCCGGGCGGCGAGCGCCGACTCCGGGCGGGAGGGCAGCTGGACTTCGCCGAGTGTGGGGTCGCCGAACAGGTCGAGCGCCTTGAGCGCCAGTTCATCCTCTGCGGACGGCATCCAGCGCACAGCGGCCGTGCCACTTCGCTGCCGCGGCTGATCCGTTCCTTCCAGGCCCGCCATGCACCCCATCATGGCCGCCGTAAAGACGCCGTGGGCTGGAACCAAGGGATTCGCCGGAGCGGAATTCGCTCCTCCAACACCGTTCGGCGACATATGCCATGGGCAGCAGGTCGTCTAGAAAATGCGGACTGACCTGCGGTGACCGCAGGTGCACAGATGATCGCTCAGCGCATGGAACAAGGTCATTTCGAGGGGTTCGCACACCTCGGGGAATTCCCCCACAAGAGGCAACCGCCCGGCATGCCGGCCGGGTGTGCCGGGGCAACGGCGAAGGGGCCGCCGACTGTTCGGCGACCCCCGTGCCACTCATGCCCAACCCGTCGATTTTCAGACGAACTTGGCCTTGCCGGGCCCGTCCTCGACAAAACTGCGCATCCCGATCTCCCGGTCCTCGGTGGCGAACAGCCCCGCGAACCAGTTGCGTTCGATGGCGAGCCCGGTGTCGATGTCGGTCTCCAGACCCGTGTCCACGGCCTCCTTCGCGGCGCGCAGCGCGAGCGCGGGGCCGGCGGCGAGCTTCGCGGCCCACGCGTGCGCCTGCTCGTAGACCTCCGCGGCCGGCACGACCCGGTCGACGAGGCCGAGCTCCAGTGCCTCGGGGGCCTTCACCTGACGGCCGGTGAAGATGAGGTCCTTGGCCTTGGACGGGCCGACGAGCCGGGCCAGCCGCTGGGTGCCGCCCGCGCCGGGGATCAGGCCGAGCAGGATCTCCGGCTGGCCGAGCTTGGCGTTGTCCGCGGCGATGCGGAAGTCGGCGCAGAGCGCGAGCTCGCAGCCGCCGCCGAGCGCGTAGCCGGTGACGGCGGCGACGACGGGCTTGGGGATGCGGGCGACGGCGGTGAAGGCGTCCTGGAGGCCACGGGAGCGGGCCACCATGGCCGCGTGGTCCATCCTCTGCATCTCCTTGATGTCCGCGCCGGCCGCGAACACCTTCTCCCCGCCCCACAGCACCACGGCCCGCACGTCCGCGCGGTGGGTCGCCTCCTCCGCGAGCTCGCGGAGCCGGTCCTGGGTGGCGATGTCGAGCGCGTTCATGGGCGGACGGTCGAGCCGGATGGTCCCGACGCCCTCGGCGGCCTCAAGATGCACAGTCATGACAGCAGGTTAGCTTCAGGGCCTCGCGGGGGTCTGCCCCGCGCGGCGGCCGGACAGCGGGGGGGGGGGGGGGGGGGGGGGCGACCCCCCCACCCCCCCACCCCCCCCCCCCCCCCCCCCCTCCTCCCCCCCCCCCCCCCCCAAAAACGGGTGGTCTCTCCTGTCCCCCCGGCCAGGTTGTCCC
>NZ_JBVHLW010000006.1:196988-234765 GCF_055558795.1 Streptomyces sp. NPDC025618
CCCCTATGCCCCATTTCGCCAAAAGCGCTGGAATTTCCCGGCACGGCGGCGGGCCCGGTGCACTTGGTCACACAAGCGCACCGGGCCGCCCGGCCGTCAGGGGGTGGGGGCGTCAGCTCCCGGCGGTCCACTCGGACCAGGGCATGTTCCAGCCGTTGAGCCCGTTGTCCGGCTGGATCGTTTTGTCATTGGAGTTCTTGACCACGACGACGTCGCCGATGAGCGAGTTGTCGTAGAACCACGCGGCCGGGGTCGACGGGTCGCCGCCGCCGCGCTGGTCGAACAGGCCCACGCAGCCGTGGCTCGCGTTCTCCGAGCCGAAGGTGCCCTCGCCCGACCAGTAGTTGCCGTGGATGAAGGTGCCGGACGTCGACAGGCGCATGGCGTGCGGCACGTCCGCGATGTCGTACTCGCCGCCGAAGCCCACCGTGTTGCCGTCCATCCGCGTCACGTCGTACTTCTCGCTGATGACCATCTGGCCGTTGTACGTCGAGTGGCCCGGGGCGCCGGCGGAGATCGGGATGGTCTTGAGCGTCTTGCCGTCCCGCTCGACCGTCATCTGGTGGCTGGCGGCGTCCACGGTGCTCACCTGGCTGCGGCCGACGGTGAACTTCACGGTCTTGTCCTGCGTGCCGTAGACCCCGGTGCGGCCCTCGACGCCGTTGAGGTGCATCTCCAGCGTCACCTTGGTGCCCGCGGCCCAGTATTTCTCGGGGCGGAAGTCGAGGCGGTCGTTGCCGAACCAGTGGGCCTTGATGGGCACGGACGGCTCGGCGGTCACCTTCACGGCCTGCTCGACGGCCTTGGCGTTCTCGATGCCGCGGCTGAAAGTGAGCGATACGGGCATCCCGACGCCCACTGTGCTGCCGTCCTCCGGCGTGAAGTAGCCGACGAATGTGTTCTGCGGGATGAGGGTGGTGAACGTCGCGTGCTTGGCGGACGTGCGGCCGTCCTTGTCCTTCGCCAGGGCGTCCACCGTGTACTTCGTGGAGGCGGCCAGGTGAGCGGTCGGCTCCCAGGACGCGCCGCCGTCGGCGATCCTGCCGTCCACGGCGGTGCCCTTGGCGTCGGCGACCTTGACGGAGGTCAGGGTGCCCTTGTCCGCGGTGACCTTGAGCGCGCCGCTCGTCGCGACGTCCTTCGCGCCGTCCTGCGGCGCGATCGTCACCACGGCCCGCGAGGGCTTGCCGTCGTCCTTCCGCGCACCGTCCTTCTTGGTGTCATCGTCCCCACCACAGGCGGTGACCAGCAACAACAGCGCCCCGAGCAGCAGCGCGAACAGGCCCCTGCGGCCGGCGCGCCCTCTCGATATCAGCTGCGTGTTCACAACGGTTGTCTCCCCTTCGCACGGCCCGCGGCCACGCGGCGCCCCCTGAGCGCGTCAGCACGCGCATGGCGATAGATAACCACATGCCACCGACCGTGCATGGCTCGCGAATGTCACCGTTCCGCAGCAAATGGGAACGGTGGTACGAGGCATACGCGTGAGGAGTGAGCTGTGGCCGAATCGAGGCATCTTAAACCGGCCACAGACCCGCCGTTGACCATCCGGCGGGGCCGCGCCCGCACAGCTCCCGCACAGGTGTCGGGTCCGATCACACGGGTGAGCGCATGCGTGGATCTGGGCAGAACTGGGGGAAGGACAGGACCGCCGACATCCGGCACGGGAAGCCGGGTGCCCGGCGCGCTGGTCGAGAGCCGCCGGAGGCGAAGACGTGTCGAGCGCACCCGAGCAACGGGCGGAACAGGACGGGCGGGACGACCGGTTCGCGGGCGCCCCCGCCCTGCCCTGTACGGAGGGCGGCGCGGCGCCGCCCGCCGTGTCCGCCGTCAACGGCCACCGGCGGCCGCCGGCCCCGGCCCGCCCGGCGGTGCGGCCGGGCAGCTCGGAGCCGCTGGGCGCGCGCTATCGCGTGGGCGCCGACGGGGTGGCGGGGACCAATTTCGCCCTGTGGGCCGGCGGGGCGGAGGCCGTCGAGCTGTGCCTGTTCGACGACGAACCGGGCCCGGGAGCCGAGGGCGCGCCGTGTCGGGAGCGTGAAACCCGCCTGCTCCTGGAGGAGTTGACGCACGAGATATGGCACGGCTTCGTCCCGGGCGTACGCCCCGGCCGCCGCTACGGCTACCGCGTGCACGGCCGCTGGGACCCCTGGACCGGCGCCCGCTGGAACCCCGCCAAGCTCCTCCTCGACCCCTACGCCCGGGCCGTGGACGGTGATTTCACCCTCCCGCCCGAGGTCTACGGACACGTCCGCGACTGGCCGCAGCAGTATGTCGCCGACACCGTGCGCGACGACCGCGACTCGGCCCCGTTCGTCCCCAAGGGCGTCGTCGTCGCGGACGACGACGACTGGGCGGACGACCACCGGCCGAAGACGCCGTGGGCCGACTCGGTCATCTACGAACTGCACGTGCGCGGCTTCACCATGCGCCACCCCGGCATCCCCGAGCGGCTGCGCGGCACCTACGCGGGGCTCGCCCACCCGGCGGCCGTCGATCACCTGGTGCGCCTCGGGGTGAGTGCCGTCGAGCTGCTGCCCGTCCACCAGTTCGCGCACGAGGAGCACCTGCTGCGGCGCGGGCTGCGCAACTACTGGGGCTACAACTCCATCGGCTATTTCGCGCCGCACGCCGGCTACGCGGCGACCGGGACGCGCGGGCGGCAGGTCGGCGAGTTCAAGCGGATGGTGCGGGCCCTGCACGCGGCGGGCATCGAGGTCATCCTCGACGTCGTCTACAACCACACGGCGGAGGGCGGCGAGCTCGGGCCGACGCTCTCGCTGCGCGGCGTGGACAACCGCCGCTACTACCGCCTCCAGGACGACGCCCGCCGCTACGCCGACTACACCGGCTGCGGCAACACCCTTCATGTGGTGCAGCCGAACGTCCTCCGGCTGATCACCGACTCGCTGCGCTACTGGGTGACCGAGATGGGCGTCGACGGCTTCCGCTTCGACCTGGCGGCGGCGCTCGCCCGGTCGATGCACGACGTCGACATGCTCTCCCCCTTCCTCGCGGTCATCGCCCAGGACCCGGTGCTGCGCCGGGTCAAGCTCATAGCCGAGCCGTGGGACGTGGGGTCGGGCGGCTATCAGGTGGGCGCCTTCCCGCCGCTGTGGACGGAGTGGAACGACCGCTACCGCGACGCCGTGCGCGACTTCTGGCGGGGCGCGCTGCCGGACGTACGGGACCTCGGCTACCGCCTGTCCGGCTCCAGCGACCTCTACGCCTGGGGCGGGCGCAGGCCGTACGCCTCCGTCAACTTCGTCACCGCGCACGACGGATTCACGCTGCGCGACCTCGTCAGTTACGAGCAGAAGCACAACGAGGCCAACGGCGAGGGCAACCGCGACGGCACCGGCGACAACCGGTCCTGGAACTGCGGCGCCGAGGGCGAGACCGACGACCCGGCCGTCCTCGCGCTGCGCAGGCGGCAGGCCCGGAACCTGCTGACCACCCTGCTGCTGTCCACCGGCGTGCCGATGCTGGTGGCCGGTGACGAGATGGGCCGCACGCAGGGCGGCAACAACAACGCGTACTGCCAGGACAACGACACCAGCTGGGTCGACTGGTCCCTCCTGGAGGACCCCGGCTGGCGGGCGCTCGCCGAGCTGTCCGGCCGGCTCCTCGCCCTGCGCCGCGCCCACCCCGTGCTGCGCAGCCGCTCCTTCTTCTCCGGCCGCCCCCAGGCCGCGGACGGGCTGCGGGACCTGGCCTGGTTCACGGCGGACGGCACGGAGATGACGGAGGCCGACTGGTACGCGCCGACGGCCACGCTCGGCATGTTCCTCTCCGGCCGGGACATCCCGCGGCGCGACCCCTCCGGTCAACCGGTCACCGACGACAGCTTCCTGACGATTCTGCACGCGGGCGCCGGGCCGGTCCGCTTCACGCTGCCCGGGCCGCCGTGGGCTTCGGCGTACGAGCTCCTCGTGAACACGGCGCTGGAGGCGCAGGCTTCGGCGCCGGGGGTGGTGCGGGTGGGGGGTACGCCGGTGGCTGTCCGCCCACGCTCGGTCCTCCTCCTGCGGGCCGTGCCGGCGGCTCCTTCCCCACCGCGCGCCTGCCCCTGACCGCCTGCGGCGGGCTTTGTTCCCCTACCCCGCCCCTTCCCGAAACCGGGGATACCCCGGACCCCAGCGCCCTGCGGGCGCGTCCTCAAAAGCCGGACGGGCTGGATATCCAGCCCGTTGGGGGCACCTCTGGGGGCACCCCCGGACGGAGTCTGGGGGAGGTAGCTGGGGGAGTTTGAGGACAACGCGCGAAGCGTGTTGCGGGGTCTGGGGCGAAGCCCCCCACGCGGCGGAGCCGCACATCAGACGCAGCCGGGAAAGGGCGGGTAGGGGAAAAGCCCGCCGCAGGCGCCGGCAACCCGCACCGAGAAAAAGACGTGGGCACGGTAAGCAGTCAACCGTACCCTCACTCCTGATGACTGCCACCCGAGAAGTGCCCCACTCAACTGCCAAGTCGCTGCTGCGACTTTGGCCCTACGTCCGCCCCGTCCGCACCCGCCTGTTCCTCGCGGCAGCCGTGGCGGTCGTCGCGTCCTGCATAGGTCTCGCCTTCCCCCTGGTGCTGAAGTGGATGGTGGACGGCCCCATCGCCGGCCGCGACCCGTCGGGCGTCTGGCTGGGCGGTGCCCTGCTGCTGGCCCTCGGCGTCGTGGAGGCGGTGCTGTTCACCGCGCGCCGCCGGCTGATCGCCCGCCCGCTGGCCGGCGTCGAGGCGGACATGCGGGCGGACCTCTACGCCCGCCTCCAGCGGCTGCCGGTGGCCTTCCACGACCGGTGGCCCTCGGGGCAGTTGCTCTCGCGCGGCACGACCGACCTGATGCTGCTGCGGATCTTCCTGGCGTTCCCGCTGACCTTCCTGCTGGTCAACGGGGTGACCATCGTGGTCGGCTTCGTCATTCTGCTGATGCAGCAGTGGCTGCTGGGCCTGGTGCTGCTGGCACCGGTGGTGCCGCTGGTCGCGCTCTGCTGGACGTTCGAGGAGCGCTACTCCCGGGCCGCGCGCACCGCGCAGGACCAGGTGGGCGATCTGACGACAGCCGTCGAGGAGAGCGTCCTCGGCATCCGCATCATCAAGGGCTTCGGGCGGCACCACCGCCAGGAGCGCGCCTTCATGGCGCTCTCGGGCCGGCTGCGGTCGACAGAGCTGCGCAAGGCGGGCCTGCTGGGGACGCTCTGGGCGCTGATCATGATCCTGCCGGAGCTGGCGATCGGGGCGGCGCTGCTGCTCGGGGTGGTGCAGGTCGCCGACGGCGAGCTGTCGGCCGGCACCCTGGTGGCGTTCCTCTCGACGGCGCTCGCGCTGCGCTGGCCGGTGGAGTCGATCGGCTTCCTGCTCGCGGTGACGAACGAGTCGGCGACGGCCGCCGACCGCTTCTTCGAGGTGCTCGACACGGAGCCGCCCGCCGAAGCTCCCGAAGCCCCGGACGTCCCCGAGGCGCCCGACGCGCCGGTGCCCGCCCGGCCGCGGGGCGGCGGAATCCGCCTGGAAGGCGTCGAGTTCCGCTACCCCGACGCGCCCGCCGGGTCCCCGCCCGTACTGCGCGGCATCGACCTGCACATCAGACCCGGCGAGACCATGGCGCTCGTCGGCACCACCGGCAGCGGCAAGACCACCCTCACCGCGCTGATCCCGCGCCTCCACGAGGCGACCGCCGGGCGGATCACCCTCGACGGCCGGGACATCGCGACGCTCCCCCGCGAGCGGCTGCGCGAGCTCGTCTCCGTCGCCTTCGAGGACCCCACGCTCTTCTCGGCCACCGTCGCCGAGAACGTCCTGATGGGCGCCGCGCACGCCCAGGAGGGCGATCTCGTACGGGCGTTGTCGGTCGCCCAGGCCGACTTCGTGCACGCCCTGCCCGACGGCCCCGCCACCCAGGTCGGCGAGCAGGGGCTGAGCCTGTCCGGCGGGCAGCGGCAGCGCCTCGCGCTGGCCCGCGCGGTCGTCGGCTCGCCCCGCTTCCTCATCCTCGACGACCCGCTCTCCGCACTCGACGTCCACACCGAGGCCCTGGTGGAGGCGGCGCTGCGCGAGGTGCTGGCCACGACCACGGCCCTGGTGGTCGCCCACCGCCCGTCCACCGTCCTGCTCGCCGACCGGGTGGCCCTGCTCTCCGGCGGGCGCGTCACGGCGGTCGGCACCCACCACGAACTGCTGCACGGCAACGAGGAGTACGCGTCACTGATGTCCGGCCGGAACGACCACGCCTTTCAGGGAGGGCCGGGACGATGACCACCACCGTCTCCGGGGAGCAGGCCGAGGAGGCCGGGCCGGCGGACGCCGGTGACCCGGTCACCCGGGACGTCCTGCCCGCGCCCAGGGGCGCCTCCCGCGCGCTGCTGCGCTCGCTCCTCGCCCCCGCCCGGGGCGCCGTCCGGTTCGCCGTCGTCGTCCTGCTGCTCCAGCAGGCCGCCGTCCAGGCGGGCCCGCTGCTGGTGGCGTACGCCATCGACCGCGGGGTGCCCGCGGTGCGCCACGGCGACCACGGCCCGCTGCTCGCCGTCGGCGTCGGCTACGCCCTGTGCGCGCTGGCCTCCGGCCTGCTCCAGCTGGCCTTCGTGCGGCTGTCCGCCCGTATCGGCCAGGACATGCTCCTGGACCTGCGCGGCCGGATCTTCCGCCACGCGCAGTCGCTCAGCATCGACTTCCACGAGCGCTACACCTCCGGCCGGCTGATCTCCCGCGCCACCTCCGACGTCGAGTCGATCCGCGAGCTGCTCAACGACGGCCTCCAGGAGCTCATCGCCGTCGCCCTGTCGGTGGTGTACGTCTCGGCCACGCTGCTCTGGCTCGACCTCGGCATCGGGGGCGCGGCCCTGCTGTCCTTCGCGCCGCTGTATCTCTTCGTGCGCTCCTACCAGCGGCGCGCGCTGGTCGTCTACGGCGAGCGGTCCACGGCGATCGCGGCCGTCATCGTGAAGTTCACCGAGACGATGAACGGCATCCGGCCGGTGCAGGCGTTCCGCCGGGAACGCGCCAACGACGCGCACTTCGCCGAGCTCAACTCCCGCCACCGGACGGCCAATGCGGCCGCGACGCTGGAGATGGCCCGCTACATCTTCTCGTCGCGGATGGTGGCCAACGTCGCGCTGGCGGCGATCGTCCTGTGGAGTGCCTACCGGGTGGCCTCCGGCGGCCTGGCGCTCGGCGTGCTCGCGGCCTCGGTGCTCTACCTGCGGCGGCTGTACGACCCGATCGACCGGCTCGGGATGTTCCTCAACACCTATCAGTCGGCCGCCGCGTCCCTGGAGAAGATCGCCGGTCTGCTCGCCCAGCGCCCCTCCGTCCCCGAGCCCGCGCACCCCAGGACGCTGCCGGAGCGGCCCGCGGGCGCTCCGGGCCGTGAGGTGGTCTTCGACGGGGTGCGCTTCGCCTACCGCACGGGCGGCGAGGTGCTGCCCCGCTTCGGCCTGACCCTGGCCGCCGGGCGGACGGTGGCCGTCGTCGGCTCCACCGGCGCCGGCAAGTCCACGCTGGCCAAGCTGCTCGCCCGGTTCTACGACCCGACCGAGGGCGAGGTGCGGCTCGACGGCGTCCCGCTGCGCGAGCTGGCCGTGCCGGAGCTGCGCCGCGGGGTCGTCATGGTCACCCAGGAGTCGTTCCTGTTCTCCGGCACGGTCGCGGAGAACATCGCGATCGGCCGCCCCGACGCGACGCGCGCGGAGCTGGAGCGGGCGGCGAAGGCCATCGGCGCGCACGACTTCATCACCGCGCTGCCGGACGGTTACGACACGGACGTCCGCAAGCGCGGTGGCCGGATCTCGGCGGGCCAGCGTCAGCTGATCGCCTTCGCCCGCGCGCTCCTCGCGGACCCGGCGGTCCTCATCCTCGACGAGGCGACGTCCTCGCTGGACATCCCCGGCGAGCAGGCGGTGCAGGCCGCGATGCGCACGGTGCTGCGCGGGCGGACGGCGGTGGTGATCGCGCACCGTCTGTCGACGGTCGAGATCGCGGACCGGGTGCTGGTCATGGCGGACGGCCGGGTCGTGGAGGACGGCACACCGGCCGAGCTCATCGCGGGCACGGGCCGCTTCGCGGACCTCCACCGGGCCTGGCGGGACAGCCTGGTCTGAGATCGGGCGGTCCCCGGCGGGGGCCGCCCGTCATTGGACTGCACCATTTCCGGTCGCGCTGGCACCCTCCGGCCGTCCCATCCGACGGCCCCCGCGGCGGAGTTCAAGGGTCCCCCACCCCGCATCCTTCCCGATCCGCTATGCGGACCCCGCTTGTTCGTCAACGGACGCTATCCGGCCAACTTGCCGCCACGCTCCTGACACGTACATGCCTGCGGTGGCACTCTTCCCTCCACCGACGCACAGCTCCCCCACAGGATTCTCGGCAGGGCGTCGTGTGATCCCTTTTCCTTCATCGGCTTCCCCCCACTGACGCATCGCTTTCCCCCTCGCTCTGTCCGCGCGGCCGACTCGGCCGCCCGGCCGCCCTTCGGCCACCCACCGTGGCCATCGCAGAAGGAGTCAGTGTGAGACCCACCCCCCATAGGCGCGCAGTCGCCACCGGCGCACTGGTCGCCGTCACCGCGGTCCTCGCCGTCGGCGCGCAGACCGGCGCCGCCACCGCGAAGTCCGACCACGGCACCGCGGGCCGCAAGGTCGTCGCCAAGGCCGACCCCGGCGCGCTGCCCGCCAAGCTCACCCCCTCGCAGCGCGCCGAGCTGATGCGCGAGGCCAACGCGACCAAGGCGCGCACCGCCCGGACGCTCGGCCTCGGCGCCAAGGAACAGCTGGTCGTCAAGGACGTCGGCAAGGACGTCAACGGCACCAGCCACACCCGCTACGAGCGCACCTACGACGGCCTGCCGGTGCTCGGCGGGGACCTCGTGGTCGACGCGACCGGGAGCGGCACGGTCAAGACCGTCGCCAAGGCCACCAAGGCCCGGCTGGCGGTCGCCACCACCACGCCGTCGCTGGCGGCCTCCGCCGCCGAGAAGGACGCGGTGAAGGCCGCGAACGCGCAGGGCTCGAAGGCCACCAAGGCCGACGCGGCGCCGCGCAAGGTGATCTGGGCCGCGAACGGGACGCCGGTCCTCGCGTACGAGACGGTCGTCGGCGGTCTCCAGGACGACGGCACGCCCAACCAGCTGCACGTCGTCACGGACGCGAAGACGGGCAAGAAGCTCTTCCAGTACCAGGGCATCAAGACGGGCACGGGCAACACCCAGTACAGCGGCCAGGTCAGCCTCGGCACGACGCAGTCCGGCGGCTCGTACACCCTCAACGACGGCACGCGCGGCGGGCACAAGACGTACAACCTGAACCACGGTTCGTCCGGCACGGGTTCGCTGTACACCAACTCCACCGACGTGTGGGGCAGCGGCAGCAACAGCGACCCGGCCACCGCCGGCGCCGACGCGCACTACGGCGCCCAGCTCACCTGGGACTACTACAAGAACGTGCACGGCCGCTCCGGCATCCGCGGCGACGGCCAGGGCGCGTACAGCCGGGTCCGCTACGGCAACAGCTACGTCAACGCCTTCTGGGACGACGGCTGCTTCTGCATGACCTACGGCGACGGGTCGGGCAACGCCAAGCCGCTGACCGCGATCGATGTGGCCGCGCACGAGATGACGCACGGCGTCACCGCCGCCACCGCCAACCTCACCTACAGCGGGGAGTCCGGCGGGCTGAACGAGGCGACGTCCGACATCATGGCCACCGCCGTGGAGTTCTGGGCGAACAACCCGAGCGACCCGGGTGACTACCTCATCGGCGAGAAGATCGACATCAACGGCAACGGCACGCCGCTGCGCTACCAGGACAAGCCGAGCCGTGACGGCCGCTCCAAGGACGCGTGGTACTCCGGCCTCGGCGGACTCGACGTGCACTACTCCTCGGGCCCGGCCAACCACTGGTTCTACCTCGCGTCCGAGGGCAGCGGCCCGAAGGACATCAACGGCGTGCACTACGACAGCCCGACCGCCGACGGGCTGCCGGTCACCGGCATCGGCCGGGACAACGCCGCGAAGATCTGGTTCAAGGCGCTGAGCCAGCGCATGCAGTCCAACACGAACTACACGGGCGCGCGGGACGCGACGCTGTGGGCCGCCGGTGAGCTGTTCGGCGTCGGCAGCGAGACGTACAACAACGTCGCCAACGCGTGGGCCGCCATCAGCGTCGGCAGCCGGGTCTCGTCCGGCGTGACCGTCACCGCCCCCGGCGACCAGACCAGCATCGTGAACACGGCGGTCCAGCTCCAGATCAAGGCGACGAGTTCGACGGCCGGCGCGCTGACCTACTCGGCCTCCGGGCTGCCCGCCGGGCTGTCGATCAACGCCTCGACCGGTCTGATCTCCGGCACGCCGACCGCGACCGGCACCAGCACGGTGACCGTGACGGTGAAGGACACGGGCGGCAGGACCGGCACCGCCACCTTCAAGTGGACCGTGAACACCACGGGCGGCGGCAGCGTCTTCGAGAACACCACCCCGGTGGCGATACCCGACGCGGGAGCGGCCGTCACCTCGCCGATCGTCGTGACGCGCAGCGGCAACGGCTCGTCCGCGCTGAAGGTGGACGTGAACATCACGCACACCTACCGCGGTGACCTCCGGATCGACCTGATCGCGCCCGACGGCAAGTCGTGGCGGCTGAAGGACTCCGACACGTGGGACTCCGCGGCGGACGTCAAGGAGACGTACACGGTCGACACCTCCGGCTCCTCGGCCACCGGCACGTGGAAGCTCCAGGTCCAGGACGTGTACGCGGGTGACAGCGGCACCCTCAACAGCTGGCGGCTCAGCTTCTAGCGCACGGTCCGGACGCCGCCCGGGGAGAGCTCGACTCCCCCGGGCGGCGTCTGTCATCTCCTCGCGGGGCGCTAGCGCAGCAGCACCCCCGCCCCCTCCCCCGTCGCCTCCGACGGCAGGGTCACCAGCCCCATCTCCGCACCGCTGGCCAGCAGATGGTGGGCCGGCAGGATCCGCACCGTGTAGCCGAACGGTCCCGTGCGGTCGAGCGTCAGCGGGCCCTCGTAGAGCCGGCGGCCGTCGAGGCCCGGCGCCCCCGTCGGCTTCAGGGGGAACGTCGACGTGCGGCTCAGGCAGTCCGCGGGGTCGACGCGCCCGGCGACCGCCTGCACCTCGACATCCGCGGGTTCGAGCCCGCCGAGGGTGACGCTCACCCGCAGGGAGACCGTGGAGCCCAGCTCCGCCGTGCCGTTGAGCGCGGTGTCCGCGACCGCCTCGACGTGGTCGACGGCGACCCCCGGCCACGCGTCGCGCACCCGCCGCTTCCACTCCGCCAGCTCCCTGGCGGCCTCCGGGCCCAGCGCGCGCTGGGCCTCGGCGGCGGGCCCGTAGAGCCGCTCCACGTACTCCCTGACCATGCGCCCGGCCAGCACCTTAGGGCCGAGGGTGGTGAGCGTGCCGCGGACCATCTCGATCCAGCGGCCGGGCAGCCCGCCCGCGCCCCGGTCGTAGAAGCGCGGCGCGACGCGCTCCTCCAGCAGCCGGTAGAGGGCGGTCGCCTCCAGGTCGTCGCGCCGGTCCTCGTCCGTCGCTGCGCCGTCGGCGGTGGGGATGGCCCAGCCGAAGTCGGGTTCGTACCACTCGTCCCACCAGCCGTCCAGGACGGACAGGTTGAGACAGCCGTTGAGCGCGGCCTTCATGCCGGAGGTACCGCACGCCTCCAGGGGGCGCAGCGGGTTGTTCAGCCAGACGTCGCAGCCGGGGTAGAGCTTCTGGGCCATGGCCATGCCGTAGTCGGGCAGGAAGACGATGCGGTGGCGCACGCGCGGGTCGTCGGCGAACCGCACGAGCTCCTGCACGAGGCGCTTGCCGCTGTCGTCGGCCGGGTGGGCCTTGCCGGCGACGACGATCTGGATCGGCCGCTCGGGGTGGAGCAGCAGTTCCATCAGCCGGTCGCGGTCGCGGAGCATCAGGGTGAGGCGCTTGTACGACGGGACGCGGCGGGCGAAGCCGATGGTGAGGATGTCGGGGTCGAGGACGCCGTCGATCCACCCGAGTTCGGCGGTGCCCGCGCCGCGCTCGCGCCAGGAGGCGCGCAGCCGGCTCCGCACCTCTTCGACGAGCTGTTCGCGCAGGGTGCGGCGCAGTTCCCAGATGTCGGCGGCGGCGATGCCGTCGACGGCGTCCCAGCGCCGGGAGCCGCCGACGGTGAGGGCGTCCTCGGCGCGCCCGGCGCCGACCTGCCGGGCGCCGAGCCGCATGACCTCGGGGGCCACCCAGGTGGGGGCGTGGACGCCGTTGGTGACGGAGGTGATGGGCACCTCCTCGGCGTCGAAGCCGGGCCACAGGCCGGCGAACATCTGGCGGCTGACCTGGCCGTGGAGGGTGGAGACGCCATTGGCGCGCTGGGCCAGGCGCAGGCCCATGACCGCCATGTTGAAGAGGTTGGGCTCGCCGCCGGGGTAGCTCTCCAGGCCGAGTTCGAGGACGCGTTCGACGTCGATGCCGGGGAGTTCCCCGGCGGGGCCGAAGTGGCGGGCGACGAGCTCGCGGTCGAAGCGGTCGATGCCGGCGGGCACGGGCGTGTGGGTGGTGAAGACGGCTCCGGCGCGCACGCTCTCCAGCGCGGCGTCGAAGTCTGCGCCCCGTTCTGCGAGTTCGCGGATGCGCTCAAGGCCGAGGAATCCGGCGTGGCCCTCGTTGGTGTGGAAGACCTCGGGCTCGGGGTGGCCGGTGAGCCGGCAGTACGTACGCAGCGCGCGCACCCCGCCGATGCCCAGGAGCATCTCCTGGAGCAGCCGGTGCTCGCCCCCGCCGCCGTAGAGCCGGTCGGTGACGTCGCGCTCGCGGGGGCCGTTCTCCTCGACGTCGGAGTCGAGGAGGAGCAGGGGTACGCGGCCGACGTGGGCCTGCCAGATGTAGGCGAGCAGACAGCGGCCGCCGGGGAGGGCGAGGGAGACGCGGCTGGGGGTGCCGTCGGGTTCGCGGAGCATCCGCAGCGGGAGCTCGTTGGGGTCGAGCAGGGGGTAGTGCTCCTGCTGCCAGCCCTCGCGGGAGAGGGACTGGCGGAAGTACCCGTGGCGGTAGAGCAGTCCGACGCCGATGAGGGGGACGCCGAGGTCGCTGGCGGACTTGAGGTGGTCGCCGGCGAGGATGCCGAGGCCGCCGCTGTACTGCGGGAGGGCGGCGGTGATGCCGAACTCGGGGGAGAAATAGGCGACGGCGGCGGGCAGTCCCGCGGGCTGTTCCTGATACCACCGGCGGCCGGTGAGGTAGTCGTGCAGATCGTCGGAGGCGGCGGCGAGGCGGCGGCGGAAGCGGCGGTCCTCGGCGAGGGCCGCCAGCCGGTCGGCGGCGACGGACCCCAGCAGCCGCAGGGGGTCCCCGGCGGCGGCCCGCCAGCCGTCGGGGTCGACGGACTGGAAGAGCTCGCGCGTCTCGGGGTGCCAGGACCAGCGCAGATTGCGCGCCAGCTCGCTGAGCGGTCGTAGGGGCTCCGGAAGGACGGGGCGCACACTGAATCGACGAATGGCCTTCACTGTCACGACGGTAGCGCCGTGGCGCTCCCGATTCCGGGTTGTCGGGGACACTGCCCGCCGCGGCCGGGAGCGTGCGGCGAATGCGCCCCGTGGTGCCGGACGGGTGTGTGGATATACCTGTGGAGCGGGCCGGTGGCGGCGCTGCCACGGCGGCCCTCTCAGCCCAGCGGGCTCCGCCGCCTACAGCACACGTGCGAGCGCCGAATACGTCACGCGTACAGCAAGCGCTCCGGCAGCCGGGCGACCCTACGGCTCATGTGGTGGCCGCGGGCCCCGCGGTACCCCGTCCGGCCGCCGCCTATCCCCTTGCGGAACATTGCACACGATCGGCCCAGCGGGGAGACTTCCTACGGGTGACGGGATGCCGACCGTCCTCCCCTCGCGGTGCCACGGGAACTACGCACCGGTAGGTCCCACGGGACGGGCATGCTCGCCAGGTGCCGATGGGAAAGCTCACACGGTATGCACGGAAGTCAGCGTCACCACCCCGTCGTCCACGGCTCCGTATCCGGCGCAATTCCTCCGCGTCCACCCGGGTGAACGCGGGCAGGAGCAGTCATGCCCGCGCCCGGCCGAGAACCGGCGGAGCCGATAGAAAGAACAGAACCGCCAGACCTCCCGATTCCGTCGAACCTCCAGGTGATCCCATGATCGGTCGCATCCCCGTCCTGGACCTCGGCCCGCTCGTGGACTGTGGCCGCAGACCGGTCAAGGCCGTGGCGGGCGAGTCCTTCCAGGTGACCGCCACCGTCTTCCGCGAGGGCCATGACGCGGTGGGCGCGAACGTGGTGCTGCGGGGGCCCGCGGGCCGCTCCGGGCCGTGGACGCCGATGCGGGAGCTGGCGCCCGGCACCGACCGCTGGGGCGCCGAGGTCACCCCGGACGCGGAGGGCCGCTGGACGTACGCGGTGGAGGCGTGGAGCGACCCGGTGGAGAGCTGGCGGCACCAGGCCCGGATCAAGATCCCGGCCGGGATCGACTCCGAACTGGTCCTGGAGGAAGGCGCGCTGCTCCACGAGCGGGCCGCCGCCGGGGTGCCGAAGAACGACGGCCGGGAGGCGGTGCTCGCCGCCGTCGACGGCCTGCGGGACGCCGGCCGCCCGCCCGCCGGGCGGCTCGCCGCCGCGCTGGCCCCCGACGTCACGGCGGCGCTGGCCGCCCACCCGCTGCGCGAGCTGGTCACCAGCAGCCGGCCGGTGCCGGTCCTCGTCGAGCGCGAACGGGCGCTGTTCGGCTCGTGGTACGAGCTCTTCCCCCGCTCCGAGGGCGCGCGGCTGCCCAAGGACGGGCCGCCGGTCAGCGGCACCTTCCGGACGGCGGCCGAGCGGCTCCCGGCCGTCGCGGCCATGGGCTTCGACGTGGTCTACCTCCCGCCGGTGCACCCCATCGGCACCGCCTTCCGCAAGGGCCCCAACAACGGCCTCACGGCGGGCCCGTACGACGTGGGCAGCCCCTGGGCGATCGGCTCCGCCGACGGCGGGCACGACGCCCTCCACCCGGACCTCGGCACCTTCGAGGACTTCGACCACTTCGTGGCGCGGGCGCGCGAGCTGCGCATGGAGGTGGCGCTCGACTTCGCGCTCCAGTGCTCCCCGGAGCACCCGTGGGTGGAGAAGCACCCCGAGTGGTTCCACCACCGCGCCGACGGCACCATCGCGTACGCCGAGAACCCGCCGAAGAAGTACCAGGACATCTATCCGCTGGCCTTCGACGCGGACTTCGACGGGCTCGTCCGGGAGACGCTGCGGGTGCTGCGCTTCTGGATGGCGCGCGGGATCCGGATCTTCCGGGTCGACAATCCGCACACCAAGCCCGTGTCCTTCTGGGAGAAGGTCATCGGCGACGTGGGCCGCACGGACCCCGATGTGGTGTTCCTGGCCGAGGCGTTCACCCGGCCGGCCATGATGCGCACGCTCGGGGCGATCGGCTTCCAGCAGTCGTACACCTACTTCACCTGGCGCAACTCCAAGCAGGAGCTCACCGACTACGTCACCGAGCTGGCGGGGGACGCGAGCGCGGCGTGCATGCGGCCGAACTTCTTCGTCAACACCCCCGACATCCTGCACGCCTATCTCCAGGACGGCGGCCGCGCGGCGTTCGAGATCCGGGCCGTGCTCGCCGCGACGCTCTCCCCCTCCTGGGGTGTCTACGCCGGTTACGAGCTGTGCGAGAACACCCCGGTGCGGGCGGGCAGCGAGGAGTATCTGGACTCCGAGAAGTATCAGCTGCGGCCGCGCGACTGGGCCGCGGCGGAGCGCGAGGGGCGCAGCCTCGCGCCGTTGCTCACCGTGCTCAACCGGCTGCGGCGGCGGCAGCCCGCCCTGCGCCGGCTGCGCAACGTGCGTTTCCATGACGCCGACAACGACGCCGTCATCGCCTATTCCAAGCGGGCCGGCGGCCCCGGCGGCTCCTGTGTGCTGACGGTCGTCAACCTCGACCCCCACCACACCCAGGAGGCCACGGTCTCGTTGAACATGCCGGAACTCGGCCTCGAATGGCACGAGTCCGTCCCGGTGCGCGACGAGCTCACCGGAGAGACCTATCACTGGGGCAGGGACAACTATGTGCGCCTGGAGCCGGGCCGTTCCATCGCGCCCGCGCACGTGTTCTCGCTGCGACCGTCCTCACCGATCGGAGGGTCACCCACACCATGATCGTCAACGAGCCCGTCCCCGACACGTTCGAGGACACCCCCGCGAAGGATCTGGATCCGGACTGGTTCAAGCGCGCCGTCTTCTACGAGGTGCTCGTCCGGTCGTTCCAGGACAGCGACGGCGACGGCATCGGCGACCTCAAGGGTCTGACGGCCAAGCTGGACTATCTGCAGTGGCTGGGCGTGGACTGCCTGTGGCTGCCGCCGTTCTTCCAGTCACCCCTGCGCGACGGCGGCTACGACGTCTCGGACTACACCTCGGTGCTGCCCGAGTTCGGTGACCTCGCCGACTTCGTGGAGTTCGTGGACGCGGCGCACCAGCGCGGTATGCGCGTCATCATCGATTTTGTCATGAACCATACGAGCGATCAGCACGAGTGGTTCCAGCAGTCCCGCGCGGATCCGGAAGGCCCCTACGGCGACTACTACGTCTGGGCCGACGACGACAAGCAGTACCAGGGCGCGCGGATCATCTTCGTGGACACCGAGTCCTCGAACTGGACCTTCGACCCCGTCCGCAAGCAGTATTACTGGCACCGCTTCTTCTCCCACCAGCCGGACCTCAACTACGAGAACCCCGCCGTGCAGGAGGAGATCCTGGCGGCGCTGCGGTTCTGGCTCGACCTCGGCATCGACGGCTTCCGGCTCGACGCCGTGCCCTATCTCTTCGCCGAGGAGGGCACCAACTGCGAGAACCTGCCGCGCAGTCACGAGTTCCTCAAGCGGGTGCGGGCCGAGATCGACGCGCACTACCCCGACACCGTGCTGCTCGCCGAGGCCAATCAGTGGCCGGAGGACGTCGTCGACTACTTCGGCGACTTCGCCGACGGCGGCGACGAGTGCCATATGGCCTTCCACTTCCCCGTGATGCCGCGCATCTTCATGGCCGTACGGCGGGAATCCCGCTATCCGGTCTCGGAAATCCTGGCCAAGACCCCGGCCATTCCCGCGCGCTGCCAGTGGGGCATCTTCCTCCGCAACCACGACGAGCTCACCCTCGAGATGGTCACGGACGAGGAACGCGACTACATGTACGCGGAGTACGCCAAGGACCCGCGGATGCGCGCCAACATCGGCATCCGGCGCCGGCTCGCCCCGCTGCTCGACAACGACCGCAATCAGATCGAGCTGTTCACCGCGCTCCTGCTGTCGCTGCCCGGCTCGCCGATCCTCTACTACGGTGACGAGATCGGCATGGGCGACAACATCTGGCTCGGTGACCGCGACGGCGTGCGGACACCGATGCAGTGGACGCCGGACCGCAACGCGGGCTTCTCCTCCTGCGATCCGGGGCGGCTGTATCTGCCGACCATCATGGACCCGGTCTACGGCTATCAGGTCACCAACGTCGAGGCGGCGATGAGCAGCCCGTCCTCGCTGCTGCACTGGACCCGGCGGATGATCGAGATCCGCAAGCAGAACCCGGCCTTCGGACTCGGCTCCTACACCGAGCTGTCCTCCAGCAATCCCGCGGTGCTGGCCTTCCTGCGCGAGGTGCGGGTGCCGGGGCAGCGGGACGACGACCTGGTCCTGTGCGTGAACAATTTCTCGCGCTTCGCACAGCCGACCGAGCTCGATCTGCGGGCCTTCAACGGCAGGCATCCGGTCGAGCTCATCGGCGGGGTGCGCTTCCCGGCCATCGGGGAGCTGCCCTACCTGCTGACCCTCGCGGGTCACGGCTTCTACTGGTTCCGGCTGCGGCAGAGCGCGCCCCCGCCGCCGGGACACTGAGCCGCGCCCGTGCGCGTCCGGGCCCGATCGGGCGCGCACGGGCGGTTTTCCCCCGCGAAGCCTGGGAACCCTCACTACTACGCACGGGCCGGACCGAACTGATCGATTCCGCCGCCGAGGCCCCTTCTCCTCACGGGCCGACAGCACGCACCGCAACGATCGCACGCACCGAACGCAGGGGGCCACCCGTGGCCGCCGGGGCTGACCGTACGGACGATCCTCGCCCGACACGTCCCGCACCGCACACCGGTCAAAGCCGCAATCCGGGACACTTTGCCCAATCTGTCGTGTGCCCGGGGAAAGGACGCGACGCCATGTCGGACGCTGCACCGTCCCACCGCGGGACCACCCGCCGGGGGACGACCCCCGGACCTCTGTTGTCCTCGGTCCGTGCCGCCTCGGCCAACGCCGCGCCGCGGACGGACGCCGCCGGGGCGGGACTGCTGAGTTCCCTGGTGCCGCTGCTCGCGGAGTGGCTGCCCCGGCAGCGGTGGTTCGCGGGCAAGGGGCGTCCGATCACCGGCTTCACGCTCGTCACGGCGACCGAGCTGCTCCCGCACGTCCCCGGCAGCACCGCGCCCGGCCTGCTGCACCTGCTCGTACGGGCCCACCAGACCGGCTCTCCCACGGCCCGCCCCGGCCCCCTCGACGCACCGGGCCCCGCCGTGCACACGGGCAGCGACGACTGCTATCAACTCCTGCTCGGCATCCAGGACGTGCTGCCGCCCCATCTCGCCGCCACGCTCATCGGCCGCCCCACCGGCGGCCCCCTGCACGGCCGCACCGTCTACGAGGGCCTCGCCGACCCCCGGCTCGCCGCCCTCCTCCTGGAGCGGCTGCGGACGCCCGGCCGCCTCGGACCGCTGCGCTTCACGCGCGAGGAGGGCGCCGTCATCCCCGCCGGGCTGACCCCCCGGCTGCTCACCGCCGAGCAGTCCAACTCCTCGGTGATCTACGGCGAAACGTATATCCTCAAGCTCTTCCGCCGCGTCTGCCCCGGCACCAACCCCGATCTCGAACTGCCCCGCGCGCTCGCCGCCAGCGGCTGCAACCGGGTCCCGGCGCCCGCCGCGTGGTTCGAGGCCGAGCCGCCGGGACCGGACGCCGACGCCCTCACGCTCGGCGTCCTCCAGCCCTATCTGACCGGTTCCGCCGACGGCTGGCAGCTCGCGCTCAGCGCGCTCGCCGTGCGGGCCGACTTCACCGCCTCCGCCCGCGCGCTCGGGCACGCCACCGCCGAGGTCCACGGCGCGCTCGCCGAAGCGCTGCCCACCGTCGTGCTGCGCCGCCCCCAGCTGGAGCACCTCGCCGCCGCGATGACCCGCCGCCTGGACGCCGCCGCCGACGCCGTGCCCGCCCTGCGCCCCTACCGGGCCGCGCTGCGCGCCGCGTACGACGAACTCGCCGCGCTCGGCCGGGCCGGGCGCACCTGGCGCGCCCAGCGCATCCACGGCGACCTGCACCTCGGACAGGCGCTGCGCACCGCCGAGGACGGCCGCTGGGCGCTCATCGACTTCGAGGGCGAGCCCGCCCGCCCGCTGGCCGAGCGCTGCCGGCCGCAGCCCGCGGCCCGGGATGTCGCGGGCATGCTGCGCTCCTTCGACTACGCGGCCGCCGTCGGGCGCGCGAGCGGCAGCACCTGGTCCGCGCGCGCCCGCGCGGCCTTCTGCGAGGGCTACGCCACGGTGCGCGGCGACCCCCGCGAGGACCCCCAGCTGCTGCGCGCCCACGAGACGGACAAGGCCGTCTACGAAGTCCTCTACGAGGCCCGCCACCGCCCGGACTGGCTGCCCGTGCCGATGTCGGCGATCCGCCGGCTGGCGGAATCCCCGGCGGCGGGCGAGGCTGTCGCGGGAGCAGCCGTGGCGGACGAAGGCGTCACCGGACCCGTGCCGGGGAGCGGGACGCCCGCATGACGAACCTCCGCATGCCGATTCTCCGCGTGAGAACCTCCGCGTGACGAACCGGAGCCCAGCACCGCAGATCCGCCCTCCGGCCGCCGCCGGGGGAAGCCCGAGGAGGACCGCCCCGTGACCGCTCGTCCCCCGTCCAGCAGCCCCGCACCCGACCCGGGAGCGGGCCGCCCCGCGGCCCCGTCCGGGATCCCGGCCACGTTCCTCCCGGGCCGGGCCCGCGCGGGGACGTCCGGCAGGGGCACCCCGCGGGGCGAGGTCCCCCGGGCGGCCTCGGGCGACGCACGGGCCAGGCCCGGCACGGCCGACGGCCCGGCGACGGACGCGGCACCAGGTCGCGAGCCGGGCGGCGGGAGCCACACGACCGGCGGCCCGGCAGCGCCCACGAACACCGGCGGCCCGGCGGCCTCGGGTGACAACCCCCGCAGCGGTCACGCGGCCGACGGCCCGGCGACGGACGCGGCACCAGGTCGCGAGCCGGGCGGCGGGAGCCACACGACCGGCGACCCCGCAGTGCCCACGAGCACCGGCGGCCCGGCGGCCTCAGGCGGTGGTCCCGGCAGCGGTCGTACGGGCGGCGGCCCGGCGACGGACGCGGCACCAGGTCGCGAGCCGGGCGGCGGGAGCCACACGACCGGCGACCCGGCAGCGCCCACGAGCACCGGCGGCCCGGCGGCCTCAGGCGGTGGTCCCGGCAGCGGTCGTACGGGCGGCGGCCCGGCCCTGGGGGCGGGCGGGCGGCGCGCCCAGGCCCGTATCGCGGGCTCGCTCCCGGGCCCGGCCGCTCCCGCCCCCGCGGGGCGCCCCGCCGAGCCGCTCGGGGACGAGGAGCGCGGGCGGTTGCTGCACGGCGCCCATCACGACCCGCACGCGCTGCTGGGCGCGCACCCCGTGCCGGGTGGTGTCGCGTTCCGGGCGCTGCGCCCGTTCGCCCGTTCGGTGGAAATCGTCGCCGACGGTCTGCGGGCGGCGCTCCACGCCGAGGGCGACGGCCTCTTCGCGGGCGTCCTCCCCCTCCCGGAGATCCCCGCCTACCGCCTGCTGGTGACGTACGACGACGCGGAGGTGGAGGTCCACGACCCGTACCGCTTCCTGCCCGCGCTCGGCGAGCTGGACCTGCACCTGATCCGCGAGGGCCGGCACGAGGAGCTGTGGCGGGCGCTGGGCGCGGAGCCGATGACCCACGAGGGCGTCCCCGGCACCCGCTTCAGCGTGTGGGCGCCGAACGCGCGGGGCGTGCAGGTGGTCGGGGACTTCAACTACTGGGACGGCACGGGCCATCCGATGCGCTCCCTGGGCGGTGCGGGGGTGTGGGAGCTCTTCGTGCCGGACCTCGGCGAGGGCGCGCTCTACAAGTTCCGGATCACCCGCCCCGACGGCTCGCACACGATGCGCGCGGACCCCATGGCCCGGCGCACCGAGGCGCCCCCGGCCAACGCCTCGATCGTGCACGCGTCGCACCACGAGTGGACGGACGGCGCGTGGCTGGAGCGGCGCGGCCAGCGGCCGGTGCACGAGGCGCCGTTCTCCGTCTACGAGCTGCACCTGGCGTCCTGGCGGCCGGGCCTCACCTACCGGCAGCTCGCCGAGCAGCTGCCCGCGTACGTCAAGGACCTCGGCTTCACGCACGTCGAGCTGATGCCGGTGGCGGAGCACCCCTTCGGCGGCTCGTGGGGCTACCAGGTCACGGGCTTCTACGCGCCGACGGCCCGGCTGGGCACGCCCGACGACTTCAAGTACCTGGTCGACGCGCTGCACCGGGCGGGCATCGGGGTGCTGATGGACTGGGTGCCCGCGCATTTCCCGCGCGACGACTGGGCGCTGGCCGAGTTCGACGGACGGCCGCTGTACGAGCACGCGGACCCGCTGCGGGCCGCGCACCCGGACTGGGGCACGCTGGAGTTCGACTACGGCCGCACGGAGGTCCGCAACTTCCTGGTGGCGAACGCCGTCTACTGGTGCCAGGAGTTCCACATCGACGGGCTGCGCGTGGACGCCGTGGCCTCGATGCTCTACCTCGACTACTCCCGCGAGGAGGGCCAGTGGACGCCCAACGTCCACGGCGGGCGGGAGAACCTCGACGCGGTGGCCTTCCTCCAGGAGATGAACGCGACCGTCTACCGCCGCTGCCCCGGGGTCGTCACCATCGCCGAGGAGTCCACCGCCTGGGACGGTGTCACCCGCGCCACCCACCACGTGGGGCCGGGCGGCTTCGGCGGTCTGGGCTTCGGCCTGAAGTGGAACATGGGCTGGATGCACGACTCCCTGGTCTACGTCTCCAAGGAGCCGGTCCACCGGAAGTACCACCACGGTGAGATGACCTTCTCCATGATCTACGCCTACAGCGAGAACTACGTGCTGCCCATCTCGCACGACGAGGTGGTGCACGGCAAGCGCTCGCTGGTCTCGAAGATGCCGGGCGACTGGTGGCAGCAGCGCGCCAACCACCGCGCCTACCTCGGCTTCATGTGGGCCCACCCCGGCAAGCAACTCCTCTTCATGGGGCAGGAGTTCGCCCAGGGCGCGGAGTGGTCCGAGACCCACGGCCCGGACTGGTGGCTGCTGGACCCCTCCTACTCCGCGGAGGCCGACCACCGGGGCGTGCGCGACCTGGTCCGCGACCTCAACCGCGTCTACCTCGACACGCCCGCGCTCTGGCAGCGCGACACGGCGCCCGAGGGCTTCGAGTGGGTCCTCGGCGACGCGAGCGAGGACAACGTCTTCGCCTTCCTCCGCTACGACGCGGACGGCTCCCCGCTGCTCGCCGTCTCCAACTTCTCCCCTGTGGTGCGGCACCACTACCCGCTGGGGGTGCCGGCTCAGCCGACGGCCTGGGTGGAGGTGCTCAACACGGACGCCGAGCGGTACGGGGGGAGCGGGGTGGTCTCCCCGGACCCCGTCAAGACGGAGGCGACTCGGTGTCATGGGCGGCCGGCGAGTGTGACGGTGACGTTGCCGCCGTTGGCGACGGTGTGGTGGCGGGGGGTGTAGCGGGCGGTCACGCCTGCGGCGGGCTCTTTCCCCAGCCCCGCCCCTTCCCGACTGGGGCGCGTGCCCCAGACCCCCGGCTGCGGATCCGTTGCCGCCTGCGGCGGGAGCGCCCTTCGGGCGCGTCCTCAATCGCCGGGCGGGCTGAATATTCAGCCCGCCCGGCGATTGAGGACAACGCGGCGAAGCCGTGTTGCAGGGGGTCTGGGGGATCGCCCCCAGTTTCGGGAAGGGGCGGGTAGGGGAAAGCCCGCCGCAGGCGCCCAAGGCAGACGTCAGACCTTCTCGTCCACCTTCGCCTCGGCCTCAGCCGACGCACCGGTCGGAGAAGACGGCCCCCGCCGCGGCAGCAACAGCGCCACCACAACCGTGCCCACGCCAAGAATCACCGCACCCACCACACTCGTATGAGCGACAGAGTCGGCGAAAGCCTTGTGCACGGCCGAGACCACCGCCCGCGCCTGCTCGGCGCCGAGCGCGGCCGCCTTCTCCGCGCCGATCTTCGGCGCGGCGCCCGCGGCCACCTGCCTGCCGGCCTCCTTGGCCACATAGAGGCCCGCGCCGACCGAGTCCTGGGCGGCGGAGAGGGCCTTCTCCGGAAGCTTGGGGCCGCCCGCGGCGGCCGCCTTCCCGGCGGCGTCGGCGAGGTTGGAGGAGTAGGTCTTGGCCAGCACCGTGCCGAGGATGGCGATGCCCAGGGAGCCGCCCAGCTCGATGGAGGTGCTGTTGACCGCGCCGCCGACGCCCAGCTTGCCCTGTGGGAAGGAGCCCATGATGGCGTTGGTGCAGGGCGACAGGGACAGGCCGATGGCCAGGCCCAGGATGACCAGCGGCAGGACGAAGTCGTCGTACGTCGAGTGCGCGTCGACCCGGGTGAGCAGCGCGATCGCGACCGTGCCGACCGTCATGCCGAGGCCGACGGTGGCCTTCATACCGGCCTTGGGGGTCAGCAGGGCGGTCAGCGCGCCGCCGACGAAGACGGCACCGGCCAGCGGCAGCATCCGGATGCCCGTGTCAAGCGCGGAGTAGCCGAGGACGAACTGGAGGTGCTGGGTCAGGTAGTAGAACGTGCCGAAGACGGCGAGGAAGAACAGGGCCACGGCCAGCGTGGAACCCGCGAACGCTCGCTCGGCGAAGCGGCGGACGTCGAGGACCGGGCGCGGGTGGCGCAACTCCCAGACGACGAAGCCGACCAGGCCGAGGCCGGCCACGACGGCGGCGACGATCGCGCCGGTGCCCCAGCCGAAGTGCGGGCCCTCGATGATCATGTAGATCAGGGAGCCGACCCAGATGACGGACAGCAGGCCGCCGACGTAGTCGATCGTGTCGACGCCCGACGCCTTGGACGGCGGCACGAGCAGCAGCGCGCCGACGATACCGACGGCGGCGATCGGCACGTTGATGAGGAACGTCGAGGCCCAGCCGTGGTCCTCCAGCAGCGCGCCGGCGACCAACGGGCCGACGGCGATGGCGAGTCCGGCGGTGGCCGTCCAGATGGTGATGGCCTTCGCACGCTCCTCGCGCGGGAAGGTCGCGGCGAGCAGCGACAGGGTCGCCGGCATGATCATGGCCGCGCCGATGCCCATGGCGGCACGGGCTGCGATGACGCCGGTGGAGCTGTCGACCAGCGACCCGGCGACGGAGGCCGCGCCGAAGACGAGCAGGCCGAGGACGAGCGCCCCGCGGCGGCTGTACTTGTCGCCCACGGCACCGAGGATCAGCATCAGCGCGGCGTACGGCACGGTGTAGCCGTCGATGACCCATTGCAGGTCCGAGCTGCCCAGGCCGAGGTCCTTGACCATGTCCGGGGCCGCCACCGTCAGGGATGTGTTGGCCATGACGATGATCAGCAGGCTGAGGCAGAGAACGCCGAGCGCCGCCCAGCGCCTCTTGTACGGACCGTCCATCTTGTCGACCGGTGTCGACATCGCGAGGCCCATCGGTCCTCCTTTCCAGATCTGCACACCACTGTGCAATTACACACCAGTGTGCAATTTACGCCCGTGGGCCGCGGTGTGCAAAATGAGGGCCGGGGCCGTGCCGCGCACCCCTCGACACACCCCCTTGACCGAGAAGAGAACCCATGGCCGGGAGAGCGGACGCCAACAGACGCCGCATCATGGACGTCGCGCTCACCGAGCTGTTGCGCGACCCGGACGCGAGCATGGACCAGATCGCCCGCGCGGCGGGGGTCGTCCGGCGCACGGTCTACGGCCACTTCCCCAGCCGCGAGGCGCTGGTCGGCGCGCTCATCGACGACGCGGCCGAGGCGGTGGGGGCCGCGCACGCAGCGGCCATGCGCGGCGTCACCGACCCGGCGGAGGCACTCGCCCGCTCGATCCTCGGCGTCTGGGAGATCGCCGACCGCTACCGCCTGCTCATCTCCCTCGCCCAGCGCAGCGTCACGATGGAGGGCATCCTCAAGCGCCTGGAACCGGTGCGGCGCGCGGGCGCGGCACAGCTGCGCCGCGGCCTGAAGGAGGGCCGCTTCACCTCCCCCCTGCCGCCGGAGGCCCTCACATACGTGCGCGAGCAGGTGGTCTTCGGCCTGATGCAGGCCGTCAACGACGGCGTCCTGGCCCCGGAGGAGGCGGGCCGCTCGGCGGCGATCACGACGCTGACGGCGTCGGGCCTGCCCGCGGACGAGGCGGCGGCGCTGGTGGCCCGCCTGCCGTAGCCCGGCCCGCCTTTGCCTTTACCTCCCCTTTGCGATTGGATGACCTCGGCTTTTCCGACCGTCGAAGGAACCCCCGTGCACCGCACCCTCCGCAACGCCCTGGCCACCCTGGCCGTCACCGGCTCCGCCCTGGCCCTCGCCGCCTGCGGCGCCGCCGAGGAGAAGGTGACCGAGAGCGTCGACAAGGCGGTCAAGGAGACGTACGAGGTGACGTACGAGATCACCGGGTCCGGCACCGCCACCGTCGACTTCAACGCGGGCAAGGGCACGGCGAACGAGCCCCGGCTGGAGACCGTCACGGACGCCGCGCTGCCGTGGAGGAAGACGGTCACCCTCAAGGGCATCGCGGCCCCCACGGTCCAGGCCACTGGTGCCGCGGAGGTGACCTGCCGGATCACCCACAAGGGCAAGGTCCTCACGTCCGAGACATCGCAGGACGCCTCGGCGCCGGCGTCCTGCGTGGCGGTCTCCCCGCTCGCCTGAGGAGCGCTCGCCTGAGGACGGCGGGCGACCCGGTCAGTCACCCGCCGACGGCGTCGGCCCCGCCATCCGCTCGCTGATCCACTGGATCGGACCGCGGCCCAGATTGGGGGCGTACGACGCGCCGTCGTGCTTGCCGCCCTCTATCACGTGCAGATACGTGTGAATGGGGCCCTTGCCGTAAGTGGCCATGAAATTCCGGACGTTGGGCATCGTCTTCTTGTTGCTCTCCCGGGTGCCGACCTGGAAGGCGAGATAGACGTCCGGCCCCTTGGCGGCGATCAGCCGTTTCGCGAGGACCTCGGGGTTGTTCTCCCGCATCTCCTTCTCGTGGCCGCGCCACAGCGGGGAGTCGGGCACGATGTCCGGGCCGTTGGCTATGACGGCCTTGAAGGTGTCGGGGTGCTTCAGCACGGCCTTCAGGCCCGCGAAGCCACCGGTGGAGGACCCCATGAACGCCCAGCCGTCCCGCGACTTCAGGGTGCGGAAGTTCGCCTTCATGAAGTCCGGGACGTCCTCGGTGAGCCAGGTGCCCATCTTCGGCTGGCCGGGTATGTCACTGCCGTCCCAGTAGATCCCCTTGTCGTCCGGCCCCGGATTGAGCACCGGCATGGCCAGCAGGAACGGCTTGCTCTTGCCCTCGTCGTACCACTGGGCGATGTTCTCCTGGAGCTTGAAGCCGCCCATCCAGTAATTGGTGCCGTATCCGGGACCGCCGGGCAGGGCGATCATCACGGGGAAGCCGCTCCTGGCGAATTTCGGGTCGTCCGTGTATTCCTTGGGCGCCCAGACCCACACCTTGCCCTTGAAGCCGGACTTCCGGCCCTCCAGCGTGACGACGCTGATGTGGGTGCCGTCGTCCAGCGTCCGTACGTTCGCGAACGCGGCGGCCGGGCCGGTCGGCATCAGCGTGCCCGAGTCGGCGGGCGGCACGCCCCGCTCCTCGGCCGCGCCGTAGCTGACGGGATCCCCCTTGTCCGTGAAGGGGGGTATCTCGAAGTAGCTCATGGCGAGCCAGGCGATCAGCCCGGCCGCGACCACGGACGCCACCCCGACGAGCCCGCGTCGGGCGCGCGACGCCCGGCGGCGGCCCCGGCTGACGTACACCACATACCCATGAACACACGGATCCCGCGGACACGCGCGCGCTCCCGGCATTCAGGGGACACGGTTCAGACCTCCTCCCGCATCAGCCTCAGGTACACCACAGAGAAAAGCGCCCCCACCAGCAGCAGGAGCAGGGCGATCGCCGTGCCGTAGCCGATCAGGGACTTCAGGAACGCCTGGTCGTACATGAACACCGGCAGCGTCTGGCTGCGGTCGCCGGGCCCGCCGCGCGTCATCGCCCAGATGAGGCCGAAGACCGACAGCGTCTGGAGCGTGTTGAGCATCAGGTTGGTGGCGATCGAGCGGCGGATCATGGGCAGGGTGATGTGCCAGAACCGCCGGAGGCCGCTCGCGCCGTCGACCTCCGCCGCCTCCGTGACATCGCGCGGGATCTCGGCCAGGGCGGCGGAGTAGACGAGCATGGAGAAGGCGGTGCCGCGCCACACGTTGGCGAAGGAGACCGCGAGGACCGGCAGCGTGAACAGCCAGTTCTGGGTGGGCAGATGGAGCCAGTCGAGGACGGCGTTCAGCGTGCCGCGGCGGTTGAAGAAGGTGTAGAGGAGGAAGCCCGCCACGATCTCCGGGAGCACCCACGCCCCGATCACGATCGAACCGGTCAGCGCGCGTACGGGCCGCGACGCCCGGCGCATCAGCGCGGCGAGCGCGAAGCCCAGGGTGTTCTGGCCGACGATCGAGGAGAGCACGGTGAAGACGAAGGTCAGGAACACCGCGTTGCGGAAGGCGTCGTCGGCGAACGCGCGCCGGAAGTTGGCCAGCCCCACGAAGGACGCGGACGCCTGGCCGGTCAACTGCGTGTCGGTGAAGGCGAGATAGACGCAGTACGTGATGGGGCCCGCGAGGAAGAGCAGCAGCAGAGTCGTCGCCGGGGCGATCGGCCACCACCGGAGGGCTCCCCTCCGGCGGTGGCGAAGGCGCGGCGCGGCGGATCCGGCGCCCGCCACCTCAGCGCTCCTCGACGCTCACGCCGGAGATCGACTTCAGCGCGTCGTCGTAGCGGGCGGCGGCCCGCGCGGCCGTCGCGTCGCCCGTCGTCACCGACTCCATGGCTTCCCGGATCGCGCTGGAGACCTGGGGGTAGACCGGCAGCGCGGGCCGGTAGTGCGTGTCCTTGACCAGGCCGGTGAAGAAGCGGATGCCCGGCATCGACGTGAGGTAGGTGGAATCCGCCGCGACGTCGTCCCGCACGGCGATCCCCGCGTCCCGCACGTCCCATGTCACCGCGTTGTCCTTCGTCTGGAGCGTCTCGACGGCCTGCCAGGCCAGATCCGCCTTCTGCGACTTCGCGGTGACCGACCACGCCCAGCCGCCGGACATGCTGACGGCGCCGGGCGCCGCGCCGTTCTGGGTGGGGAACGGCGCCTGGCCCATCACCCGCGACCAGCGCGGCCACGGTTTGCCGCCGGACGGCAGCCAGTTCTTGCCCAGCCAGTTGCCGTCGAGGTCGATGGCGAGCTTGCCGGACGGGAGCCACTCGGTGGCCACATGGGTGTCGACGTTGGGGTCCAGCGCGTCCGAGGGGTCCGGCCCGAGCTTCTCGGCGTAGACGGTCCTGACGAACTCCAGCGCGTCCTTGAACCCCTGGCTCCCGGTGATCCACTTCTTCGTGCCCGCGTCGTAGAGCGGGTCCTTCCCGGCCGCGGCGGTTCCGTACAGCAGCATCTCGAAGCCCTGCATGGTCGCGGCCTCGCCGGGGCCCTTGCCGGTGTAGACGTTGAGGGGGATCACGCCGGGCAGCGCGTGCTTGAGCGTGCGGGCGGTGTCGAGCACGTCCCGCCAGGTGCGCGGCCGCCAGTCGGTGGGCAGGCCGGCCTTGGCGAAGAGCTCCTTGTCGAACCAGAGCCCCCGGGTGTCCGTGCCGTCGGGCACGCCGTACGTCCTGCCGTCCTCCGCCCGCACCGCGGCCTTCGCGGACGGCGCGAAGCGTGACCAGTCCCGCCAGCCCGTCAGCTTGTCGTCGAGCGGTCTCAAGTAGCCCGCTTTGGCGTCGGAGTTGATGACGAAGGTGTCCTCGCGCACGATGTCCGGGGCGGTCTTCGCGGACCGCATCATCTGCTGCACCTTGGAGTAGTAGTCGGCCTGCGCGGCCTGCACGGGGATCAGGCGCATCCTCTTGCCCGGGTGCTCGCGCTCGAACTGCTTCTTCACGCCGGCGAGATAGTCGTCCATGATCCGGTTCTTGTTGTCCGTGGTGCGCTGGTAGGCGACCTTCACGGTGTCGGGGTCGCTGTGGCTCCCGCCGCAGGCGGCGAGGGGCGCGAGGGCGAGGACGGTGGTGAGGGCGAGGAGCGTGGGGGTGGTGGGGCGCACGGTACCTCCTACGGGAGGGCGGGGGTTGCGGCACGCGTGCGGTGTTTTCCCCGCCCCGCCCCTCCCCGAACCGGGACGCCGCCACCGGACCCGCCCCGGAAGCGCGCCCCGCACCCGGCGGACCCTTACCGCGTCAGCCAGCGGTAGCGCAGTTCCGGGCGCCCCACCTGCCCGTACTGCGGCGCGCGGGCCGCGCGGCCGGTGTGGACGAGGTGTTCCAGATAGCGGCGCGCCGTGATCCGCGAGATGCCCAGCGCCGTCGCCGCCGCGCCCGCCGACACGCCCTCCGGGCCCGCCTCGCGGATCGCCGCCGTCACCGCCTGGAGCGTGGCCGGGCTCAGCCCCTTGGGCAGGGCGGCCGGCTGGGGCGCGCGCAGGGCGGCCAGCGCGCGGTCGACCTCCTCCTGACCGCTGGCCTCGCCGACGACCGCCCGGAACTCCGCGTAGCGCGCGAGCCGGTCGCGGAGGGTCGCGAACGTGAACGGCTTCAGGACGTACTGCACGACACCCAGCGAGACGCCCTCGCGGACGACCGCCAGGTCACGTGCCGAGGTCACCGCGATGACGTCCACGCTGTGCCCGGCGGAGCGCAGCGCGCGGATGAGCTGGAAGCCGTGCCCGTCGGGCAGACAGAGGTCGAGGAGGACGAGGTCGACGGGGGTCCGCTTGAGGAACTGCGAGGCGTCGCCCCGCGTGTGCGCCACCCCGGCCACGGTGAACCCGGGCACGCGCCGTACGTAGAGCGCGTGCGCGGCCGCGGCGACGGGGTCGTCCTCCACGACGAGTACCCGGATCGGCCCCTCGGCCGGCTGCGGGCCGCTCACGAGACCGCCTCCTCGCGTACGCGCAGGGGCAGCCGTACGGTGAACTCCGCTCCCCCGTCCGGCACGTCGGCGACCGCGACCGTGCCGCCGTTGCGCCGGGCCGCCTGCCGCACGAGCGCCAGCCCGAGGCCGCGGCCGTGCACGGCGGTGCCTTGCGGCTGCCCGGCCTTGGTGGTCCAGCCCCGCCGGAAGACCTCGTCGACCGCCTCGGGCGCGACGCCGGGGCCGTTGTCGGCGACCCGTATCAGCAGCTCGCCCGCCTCGGCGCGCAGGGTGACGGTGACGCGGGGGCGGCGGCCGGAGCCGTCGGCCGCCCCGTACGGCGCGGTCTCCGCCCGGAGTGCCCCGGCGGCCGCGTCGACGGCGTTGTCGAGCAGATTGCCCAGGATCGTGACCAGGTCCCTGGCCGGGAGGCCGGACGGCAGCAGGCCGTCGTCGACGTGGCTGTCGGGGGCGAGGAGGAGCTCGACGCCGTGCTCGTTGGCCTGGGCGGCCTTGCCGAGGAGGAGCGCGGCGAGCACGGGTTCCGCGACGGCGGCGACGACCTGGTCGGTGAGGGCCTGGGCGAGTTCGAGCTCGGACGTCACGAAGTCGACGGCCTCCTCCGCGCGGCCGAGCTCGATCAGGGACACCACGGCGTGCAGCCGGTTCGCGGCCTCGTGCGCCTGCGAGCGCAGCGCCTCGGCGAAGCCGCGCACGGAGTCCAGCTCGCCCGACAGGGCCTGGAGTTCCGTGTGGTCGCGCAGGGTCACGACCGTGCCGCTGCGCTCCCCGCCCGACACCGGCGAGGTGCTGACGACCACGATGCGGTCGTCGGTCAGGTGCAGTTCGTCCAGGCGCGGCTCGGCCGCCAGCAGGGCGTCGGTGAGCGCGGGCGGCAGGCCCAGCGCGGTGACGCGGCGGCCGATCACCTCGCCGTCCAGGCCGAGGAGTTCCCGTCCCCCGTCGTTGATCAGCGCGATGCGCCGCTGCCCGTCCAGCATCAGCAGCCCCTCGCGCACGGCGTGCAGCGCGGCCTCGTGGTAGTCGTGCATCCGGCTGAGCTCGGTGGCGTTCATGCCGTGGGTGTGGCGGCGCAGCCGGGCGTTGAGGACGTACGTGCCGGCGCCGCCGAGCGCGAGCGCGCCCAGGGCGACGCCGAGCAGGACGACGAGCTGCCGGCTGACGCCGGCGCTGATCGCGTCGACGGTGATGCCCGCGCTGACGAGGGCGATCACGCGCTGCCCGTCGGTGACGGGCGCGACGGCGCGCACGGAGGGGCCGAGCGTCCCGGTGTAGGTCTCGGAGAAGATCCGGCCGTCGAGCGCGGGGGCGGTGTGGCCGAGGAAGCGCTCGCCGATGCGGTCCGGGTCGGGGTGGGTCCAGCGGGTGCCGTCCCGGTCCATGATCGTCACAAAGTCGACGCCGGTGTCGTGGCGCACCCGCTCGGCGTACGGCTGGAGCGCCGTCGCCGGGTCCGCCGCCCGCATCGCGTCCCGCACGGCCGGGGAGGCCGCCACCGCCGCCGCGGCCGCGGTCACCTCGCGGCGCGCGGAGTCCTCGGCCTGGCCGCGGTCGGAGGCGTACGCGAAGGCCGCGCAGCCGGCCACCACGGCGGCGACCAGCACGGTCTGCATCGCGAAGAGCCGGCCGGCCAGGCTGTGGGGGCGGCGTATGCGGGGTTTGCGCATGGCGGACAGTCTGACCTGGGCGGGCCCATGAACGTAATGCACGCAAGGGTGACCGCAGTCACACGGGCGTGCATAGTCGCCGGAGCCCCCCTCTCGGGAGAGTGGGGCGTCCTGGAGCCGCGACGACGGGGAGAGACCCATGGCCACGCAGTCCGTAACGCAGTCACCGCCGGGCCGCCCGCCGAAGGCCGGCCGGGACCGTACGCACTATCTCTACCTCGCGGTGATCGCGGCGGTGCTCGCCGGCATCGCGGTCGGGTTCGCCGCGCCGGGTGTCGCCGTCGAGCTGAAGCCGCTGGGCACCGGCTTCGTCAACCTCATCAAGATGATGATCTCGCCGATCATCTTCTGCACGATCGTGCTGGGCATCGGTTCGGTGCGCAAGGCGGCCAAGGTCGGCGCGGTCGGCGGTCTCGCGCTCGGCTACTTCCTCGTGATGTCGACCGTCGCCCTCGCCATCGGCCTCGTGGTCGGCAACATCCTGGAGCCGGGCAGCGGGCTGCACCTGACCGAGTCGCTGCGGCACGCGGGCGCGGCGCAGGCCAAGGGCGCGAGCGAGTCGACCGCCGACTTCCTGCTCGGGATCATCCCGACGACGATGGTCTCCGCCTTCACCGGCGGGCAGGTGCTCCAGACACTGCTGGTGGCGCTCCTCTGCGGCTTCGCGCTCCAGTCCCTGGGCACGGTCGGCGAGCCGGTGCTGCGCGGCATCGGGCACGTCCAGAAGCTCGTCTTCCGCGTTCTGTCCATGGTCATGTGGGTGGCGCCGGTGGGCGCGTTCGGCGCGATGGCCGCCGTGGTCGGGGCGACGGGCGTGGACGCGCTCAAGTCGCTCGCCGTCATCATGATCGGCTTCTACACGACCTGCCTGCTCTTCGTGATCGTGGTGCTCGGCACGCTGCTGCGGGTGGTGGCGGGGGTGAACGTCTTCGCCCTGCTGAAGTATCTGGGCCGGGAGTTCCTGCTGATCCTCTCCACCTCCTCCTCGGAGTCGGCGCTGCCGCGCCTGATCGCCAAGATGGAACACCTGGGCGTCAGCCGCCCGGTCGTCGGCATCACCGTGCCGACGGGCTACTCCTTCAACCTCGACGGCACCGCCATCTATCTGACGATGTCCTCCCTCTTCGTCGCCGAGGCCATGGGCGAACCGCTCTCCGTCGGCCAGCAGCTCTCCCTGCTCCTCTTCATGATCATCGCGTCGAAGGGCGCGGCGGGCGTGACCGGCGCGGGCCTGGCGACGCTCGCGGGCGGCCTCCAGTCGCACCGCCCCGAACTGGTCGACGGCGTCGGCCTCATCGTCGGCATCGACCGCTTCATGAGCGAGGCCCGAGCGCTGACCAACTTCGCGGGCAACGCGGTGGCGACGGTCCTCATCGGCACCTGGACGAAGGAGATCGACAGCGCCCGCTGCCGCGAGGTGCTGGGCGGCCGCCTGCCGTTCGACGAGTCCTCCCTGGCGGGCGACGGCCACGGCGCGCCGGCGCCGGAGCGGCGGGAGGCGGCGGGGGTGTGACCCCCGCCCCTCACATGGCGACGGCGCACGCCACGGCGACCGCGCCGCTGCCGACGGCGCTCCAGAAGAGCCACTTGAGCAGCCGGTTCTGCACCGCCCGCCCCCCGCGGTGCCGCTCTCCCCGCCAGGCGGCACCATGGACCAGCTGCGGCCCCGCGAAGCACAGGGCCGTCGACGCGGCCAGCAGCCCGGCGAACCAGCCGGTGGCGTCGGCGGCGTCGATCTTGTAGCACATGTCGGGAAACCCGCACGAGGCGCTGACGCTTCGCCCCGTCGCGTACGTCACGTCGAGCTCGGCGTCGCTCATGACGGTCTTGCCGTCGGCGGACCGGAAGGCGCCGAAGCAGTCGGTGGAGGTGCCGCCACGCGAGGTCGTACGGGTCTCGCACCGCCGCACGGTGAAGGTGCCGTGCCGCCCGAACAGCCCGGAGGCGTGGGCGGAGTTCACGGCGCCGAGCGCGACGACGACGAGCCCGACGACGATGACGCAGGCACTGCCGAAACGTATGGTCCCGCTGGACGGGTCTTTCATGGGCTCTCCCTGTGGTGCGGCGGCCCAATTTAAGGGGTGCGGGCTGAGCGCTTCCGGTGAGGGTGGCGCGGGTGCCGGTCGGTGGGGACGAGGACGGGCCACAGACCGCCGTCTGCCGCTCTCGAACGAAGGCCCCGCCCACTCCGTCGCCCACCAGCTCCGGGAAAACGCCCGGCCAGCGCTCGTGGGAGACGCCGACCGGGGCCGCTCGGGGCAGCTACGCGCTCAGGCGAGGTACAGGGTTGTCCGGGGGATCGAGCCAGACCCGTTCCCCGTCGCCGTCCACGGTGAGCCCGAAGCGGTCGAAGCCGGGACGGCCGTTCTCCTCCCACCACCGGAAGGCCGCTTCCGTCTCGTCCCACAAGCGGCGCGGCCCGGATTGGGCCACGATGTACTCACTCGCCCCGGGCTCGTAGTCGGCCGACGCCCACGGCCGGGTGTCGGTGCTGTACGTCCACAGCGTGTACGCGCCGTGGTCGTACCGCTCGGCCCGCCAGAACGTTCCGGGTACGTGCAGCCCGATCACGAACTGTTCGACCCACCCGCCGATGTCGGCGGGGGACAGTGCCGTCACGCCCTTGACGCCGTCCGCGGGCCACTCCCGGCCTTTGAGGTAGGCATCAAACGGCGGCCGCTCGGTCCGCTGCTGCCTCAAGCGCATGAAGGCACTGGAGCGGGTGAAGGGGCCACTTGCCGTGCTGTCTTCGCCAACCGACAGGCGCACGATGTACTCGCCGCCGTACTCGGTCCCCCAGGGCGCAACGATGACCCCTCCGGGGCGAGTCTGCTCGACCCACGCCCGGGGCACCTCCCCGACAGAGCACGTGGCGATGACCCGGTCGAACGGGGCACTGCTCGCGTGCCCCAGACGCCCGTCTCCCACGAGCACCAGTGGCGCCAGGCCAGCCACCCGGAGGTTCTCGACGGCGGCCTTCGACACGTCCGCGTCGTACTCGATGCTGACCACGTTCGCGCCGCCGACCCGGTGTGTGAGGAGACCTGCGTTCCAGCCGGTGCCGGTGCCAATTTCGAGGACGCGTTGGCCTTCCTGGACGTCGAGGTCGGCCAGCATGGAGAAGACCATGCGCGGCATGGAGCTGGAGCTCGTCGGGGTGGTGCCCAGGGCGTCCCCGGTGTGCCGGCCGTCGTCCCACTGCGTCGTGAGCGGTATGTCGGAGTAGACCGCCCGGAGCCATGCTTCCGGGTCCTTGGTGCGGTCGACCAGCGCCGACTGTCGGGTGCCGTCCGCGACGCCCGGCCAGATCCGGTCGGGGACGAACAGTTCGCGGGGGACTGCCTGGAACGTCGGCAGCCAGTCAGAGGTCAGAGCGCCCGCTTCTACGAGCGCAGAGGCGAGCCTCGAAGGGCCCGCCTCCTCCGTGCGTGTGATCACGTGCACCGCCTACTTACCCGTCGCGGGGCCGGAGCCGTCAGAGGTGTTGCCGCCCTCATCGGAGCCGCCGCCACCGTGCTTGGCGCCGCTGTTGCTGTCGTCCTGCTGGCTTCCGCCCTGCCCGTCCCCGGAACCTCCGCCACGATTTCCCATAGTCACTCCTTCGCAGTTGGGTTGATGGACTGTGCGACCCGCCCGGCCGTCTCCGCTTCACGGGTATGAGGGCGTGCGACCGGGCGGGGGTCTCAGTGGGCCGCGCGTTCGTGCTGCGGCTCCTCGTCGTGTACTGGAAGCGGCGGAACCTCCTGCTGGCCCTTGTTCAGCTCCAGGCGGCTCGCGAGGGCCACGTCTTCGAAGGTCCGGGCGAACGTCCGGTGCCCCTGCCCCTCCTTGCCCGCATGGGCCATCATTTGCTCGTCGGCCGCCGCCAGGTCCGCCGTGGAGGCCAACGTCCATCCGCAAGCAGTGTTCAGACAGAAGGCCGTCACGGTGACCTCACTCTGTGGGTGCGTACGGATGACGTGCTCCACGTGCCGCATCACACTGCGGGTGCTCACGACTTCCGCCCACCCACTCGGGTGCCCAGGACCGCCGCCTTCTTCAACTCAGCCTCCGTGGGCTCGCGCAGCTTGCCCGGCGGGCAGTCCCACTCCCTGCCGCCGCCGACCGGTCGCAGCTGTACGTACGGGCCTTCACTGCCCATACGCTCCCCGAGCTTGTTCGTCCGGGTGTCTACCGCGTACCGTCTGCTGCTCATATCGCCAGCCTCCGCGTTTGCTTCCTGTCGCACGCATAGCCAACGTCCGGCGCCCTTCAGCGGGTAGCTTCCGGAGTAGTGGTGAACCGTGGTGAATCCACCACGCCTGTCGATCTTGTGGACGGTCGCAGTGAAGAATTCGAACGCGAAGCTCGCCGACTGGATCAGTCGTTCGGGGTGGTCGAAGGGCGAACTCGCCCGCCAGGTTCGATCCCTCGCGGCAGAGTGGGGGCACCCCCACATCTCGACCGACACGTCCAGCGTCCGACGCTGGGTGACCCTCGGGGAGGTACCCGGCACCCCGTGCCGGCCATCCTCGCCGACCTCTTCTCGGCGCGCTTCGGGTACCGAGTCACGACCTACGACCTCGGGTTGGGCGAATCACCGGACATTGACCGGGCGCTCGTCTACAGCTCATCGTGGGCCGTGACGGTCGAAGCTGTCACAGAGCTAGGGAGAGCGGACGTGGACAGGCGGAGTTTCCTCGCGGGGGCACCCTTCGCGGCGGTCGCAGCAGTGGGGCCGTCCCGTGACTGGCTCCTCAACACCCTTGATCAGCAACCCGAACCCGGACGGCAAGTCCGGCTCGAAGACGTGACGGCCGTGAAGAACATGTTCGGCGCGTTCCAAGAAATGGACATCTTCCAGGGCGGCGGTTCGGGTCGCCTCGCGCTCACGGCCTACATGAACCAGCACGTCTACCCGCTGCTGCGCCGGACCCACACCGAGGAAGTGCGGCACGCGCTGTGCTCAGCCGCGGCTGAGCAGACCTACCTTCTGGGCTGGATGGCCTTCGACTCCGGCGAACACGGCACAGCACAGCGCTACTTGATCCAAGCGCTTCGCCTGGCCGAAGAGTCCAAGGATCCGGCACTCGGCGCTCACGTGCTGGCAGGCATGGCGGACCAAGCGACGCTGCTCGGGCACCCTGACGAGGGAAGGCGCCTCGCCCAAGCCGGCCGACAGGGGCTGATCCGTACCAGCTCCCCCGCATGCCTCGCCGATCTCTGGACGCTCGAAGCCAGGGCCCACGCCGTCCTCGGTGACAAGAAGGCCACTGTGCACGCCATCAACCAGGCAGAACAGAACTTCACCAAGGTCGACACGGCCAACGAACCCGAGTGGGCCAAGTTCATCGATCCCGCGTACCTCGGCGGCGAGTGGGCCAACGCCTTCCGCGACATCGACCAGCCGGAGCACGCCGAGGAGCACGCCCGCGCATCGATCACGCACGCCCGCAAGCAGAACCGGGCTCGCCGCGGTGCCATGTCCCAAGCGGCCCTTGCTGTAACCCACTTGCAACGCCGAGACCTCGAAGCCGCTCACGCGGCGGGCGTCCGGACGCTCGACCTCGCTCGCCGGGTGAAGTCGTCCCGCAGTGTGGAAGCCGTCCAGAATCTACAACGGCGCATGATCCCCTTCGGCAAGCACCCTCTTGTAGCCGACTTCAACGAGCGGGCCCGGGTCCTTCAAGCGGCCTGAGGCCAGAGCGCCTGCTCCGGCCAGGAGGAGGATGGTCGCGGGAGGCCGCGTATCCGCCCGGTGTGGTCACGGTCGACATCAACTCCCTCGGCATGCTCGGCTTCCACTGAGCAGCCTCCGCGTACGGGATCGGGGGGGGGGGGGAGGGGGGGGGGGGGGGGGGGGGAGGGGGGGGGGGGGGGGGAGGGGGGGGCGGGGGGGGGGGGGGGGGTGGTGACCGGCTTCGCCCGGATCTACGGCCCCCCGGTGGGCATCG
>NZ_JBVHLW010000007.1:0-47592 GCF_055558795.1 Streptomyces sp. NPDC025618
GAGGGCCCCTGCCCCCCCCCTCGAAGACACCCCCCCCCCCCCCCCCCCCCCCGGGCCCCCCCCCCCCCCCCCCCCCGCCGGCAAGGGAGTTTCCGCTACTTCCCCGCCGCGCACTGCGTCAGGCCGGCCGTGTCGCCCTTGCGGATCTTCTGCAGGGCGCCGAGGGCGTCCCCGATGGTGTCGACCTTGACCAGGGTGAGGCCCGAGGGCTTGTCCTTCGCGGCGGCCGCGCAGTTGTCCTTCGGCGTCAGGAAATACCGGGCGCCCTTGGAGCGCGCGCCCACCGTCTTCATCTCCACGCCGCCGATCGGCCCGACCTTGCCGTTGTCGTCGATCGTGCCCGTGCCGGCGACGAACTTCCCGCCGGTCAGGTCGTCCGGGGTGAGCTTGTCGACTATCCCGAGGGCGAACATCAGCCCGGCGCTCGGCCCGCCGACGTCCGCCAGCTTGATGTTGATCGAGAACGGGAAGGTGTGGTCGGTCGCGGCCTGGATGCCCACCACGGCCCGCTTGTCGTCAGGGGCCTTGGTCGTGGTGAGGGTGACGGTGTCCTCCCCCTTGGGCTGCCGCTTCTCCTTCTCCGCCGCGGCCGCCTCCTTGGCGGGGACGATCAGGAAGGTGGCCTTCTCGCCGGGCTGGTGCCTGGTGACCAGCTTGGCCACGTCGCCGGGCTGCTTGATCTCCGTACCGTCGACGGACTTGATCACATCACCGGCGTGCAGCTTGCCCTCCGCGGGGCTGCCCTTGACGACGGACGACACGACGACGCGGCTGCCGACCGGGATGTCCAGCTGCTTGAGAGCCGCCACCTTGGCGCTCTCCTGGGACTGGCTGAACTCCTCGGCCGTCTCCTGGTTGAGCTCGTCGGGGCTCTTGTCGTCGGGGTAGAGCGTGCTGTGCGGGACCACCAGATTGTCGTGCCCGAGCCAGCCGGTGATCGCCTCGACCAGATTCATCCGGTACTGGGAGCCGGTCACCCGGACCGTCGTCATGTTGAGGTTGCCGGTCGTCGCATAGGTCTTGCGCCCGGAGATCTGGAGCACAGGCTCACCGTCGTGCTCACCGAGTGTGTTGACCGTCGGCCCCGGGGACATCTCCGCGTACGGCACGGGGATCAGCACACCCACGCAGAGCAGCGCGATGAGCGTCAGGAGGGAAGCGAGCATCGTCGCAGTGCGGCGGGGCATGGAACGACAGTACGGGACGGGTCCGACAGTCCACCTTCGGGGCGGGCCGTCCGGGGAAGCGGTGAGGGGCGCGCCCCGCACACGGGGGCGCCCGGGGATTCCCGAGCGCGGTTCCGGACGGCGCTAGGAGACGCCGCTGCCCGTGTCCGAGCGCTCCATCGCCTCCCGAAAACGCGCATAGCCTGCGAGCTCCGCGACGTCGCCGGATTTGCGGTTGCGGGCCGCCCAAGCTGCCCAGCTTCCCCACATGACGGCGACGATGACCGCGGCGACGGGAATCAGCAACCACACGAGCGCTGCCATGCCACCCTCCCGGCCCCATGCACCACCATGACTGAGTGATGAGCAGATTAATCGTCCGTTCCCTCAACGCTCACGTCAGGGGGGCGGTTACGCAACCGGGGGCGGTCCGTGAGGGGTTGACGCAAGTGACGGGAGGGGAACCTGTGCCGTCAACGGCGGACGCTACGCCCCGACCCTCCCCCAGCTACCGCTGGGAGGTGCCCCCAGATCTCCCGCCCGACGGCGCTACGCGCCGACCCTCCCCCAGCTACCGCTGGGAGGTGCCCCCAGATCTCCCGCCCGACGGCGCTACGCGCCGACCCATTCCTCTGTTCCGTCCGCGAACGTCTGGTGCTTCCAGATGGGCACCTCGCGCTTGAGGTCGTCGATCAGCCGACGGCAGGCTTCGAACGCCTCCGCCCGGTGCGGGCACGACACCGCCACCACGACGGCCAAATCACCGACGGACAGTTCGCCGACCCGGTGCACCGCCGCGAGAGCCCGTACCGGGAAGTCCGCCGCGACCTTCTCGGCGATCCGGCGCAGCTCCGCCTCGGCGGACGGGTGCGCGGAATAGCCGAGCCCGGTGACGTCCGTACCGCCGTCGTGGTCACGCACCGTGCCCACGAACAGCGCGGTGCCGCCTGCGGCGTCGTCCCCGGCCGCGGTGAAGACCTCGTCCACGGACAGAGGGGTGTCGCGGATCGCCAGCAGGCGGATCGGGTCGGCGGCGGCGAGCTCGCCGGGGTGCTCGTAGATCGGTGCCATGCGTCCATCGTGCCGCACCCGGGCGGGCGCCCGGCATGGATGTTCGACAGACCGCCTGTGCGCTCCTGTGGAGGCTCCTCCAGCGCACACGGCTTCCGGATGCGCCGCGGGAGCCCGCACGGCCCGCACGCGGCGCTACAGCCTGCGGCGTGCCTTGCGGGCGCGGCGGACGAGGGCGGCGGTGCCCAGCAGTGCCACGGTCGCCCCCGCGGCGCCCGCGGCGGTGGCGTCCTTGCGGCCGAGCCTGCGGCCCGCGACCGTGTGGCGCCCGGCGACCTCCTCCAGCAGCTCCGCGAGGACCTCTTCGTTGGTCCAGCGGGGCCGCCAGCCCGCGTCGTGCAGCCTGCTGCCGCTGACGACCCACGGGTGCATCGTGTATTCCAGGTCGCCGGCGGGCGAGGGCGTGAGCCCCAGGCGGTGCAGCCGGGAGGCGGCGCCGAGCGCGACGGCCGAGGGCAGTTCCATGCGCCGGATGCCGGTGAGCTCCTCGACCTCCTCCTGCTCCAGCCAGCCGTCGCAGCCCACCGCCAGCTCGCCCTCGGCCTTCTCCAGGGCGGCGAACTCCAGCGCGCTCACGAGGTCCTCCACGTGGCAGAACTGCCACGTGGGCCGGGACCCGGCGACGACCAGGAGGCGGGGCGATTCGAAGTAACGCGTCAGGGCCGTGTCGGTGCCGCCGACGAGGACGGCGGGACGCAGCACCGTGACGTTCAGCCCGGGGTGCGCACGCGGCGCCCGCCGGGCGAGCCGCTCTATCTCCAGCAGATCGCCCACACCCGTCGCCTCCGCGGTCGCCCGCAGCTCCGCGTCCTCGGCGAGCGGCACGTCGTTGTCCGGCAGCGCGCCGTAGACCATCGCTGAGGTGCACAGCACCACGCGGTGCACCCCGGCGGCCGCGGCGGCCGTCAGCACGGTCTGGGTGCCCCGCACGTTGTAGGCGGTGCGGGCCGCCGGGTCGCCCTCAAGGTCGAGGTCGACCGCGAGGTGCACCACGACGTCGACGCCGCGCAGCTTCTCGGCGATCACCGGGTCCCGCACGTCCAGGACGTGCCACTGCGCCTCCAGGATGTCGCCGCGGCGCTCGTCGATGGCGACGACCTGCTTGATCTCCTCGGAGGCGGCGAGCCGCTGCGTGAGCAGCGCGCCGACTCCGCGGGCGGCACCGGTGACCGCTACGACCGGCCGGCGGCGGGCATGCGGGCTCGTACTGTCACGCGCGGAACCGTTTCGCGCTGCGCGAACTTCTCGGTCAGGGGAACTCACCGGGCATCTCCAGCGGTTGTCTTCAGTACGTACGGGTCATGACACGTACGTACCAGGTGACGTCCATCCTGCCGCAGGCCCAGGGTCGGCGAAGCACCAAGCCCGGATACGGGCGGGGGTGTCTACGCTGGGTGGTGTTGTCGGGCATTCGCCGCCGGTCCTGAGAGCCGGCGGCCCTACGAGCCGAGGAAACCCGTGAGTGACACCCCATTCGGATTCGGTCTGCCGCCGGAGGAGCCGGAGAACGGCGGCGACGGCAAGAAGAAGGGCGACGGCCAGGGCGGCCAGGGACCCGCGAATCCGTTCGGGTTCGGCGGTCCCGCGGGCGGTGGGGACAACCCCTTCGCCGCGATGTTCGGTTCCCTGAACCCGAACGACCTGGGCGCGGCCTTCCAGCAGCTCGGGCAGATGCTCTCCTACGAGGGCGGCCCGGTGAACTGGGACATGGCCAAGGACATCGCACGGCAGACCGTCGCGCAGGGCACTGCCGACGGCGGCAAGGACGCCAGCGTCACGTCCGGTGAGCGGGCGGCGGTCGAGGAGGCCGTGCGCCTGGCGGACCTCTGGCTGGACGGCGTGACGTCGCTGCCGTCGGGTTCGGGCACGGCCGTGGCCTGGAGCCGCGCCGAGTGGGTCGAGGCGACCCTGCCGGTGTGGAAGGACCTGGTCGACCCGGTCGCCGAGCGCGTCGGCGCGGCCATGGGCGATGTGCTGCCCGAGGAGATGCAGGCCATGGCGGGCCCGCTGCTCGGCATGATGCGCTCCATGGGCGGCGCCATGTTCGGCCAGCAGATCGGCCAGGCCGTGGGCGTGCTCGCGGGCGAGGTCGTCGGTTCCACCGACATCGGCCTGCCGCTCGGCCCCGCGGGCAAGGCCGCGCTGCTGCCGGTGAACATCGAAGCCTTCGGCTCGGGCCTCGGTGTGCCGCAGGACGAGGTGCGGCTGTATCTGGCCCTGCGCGAGGCCGCGCACCAGCGTCTGTTCGCCCACGTGCCGTGGCTGCGCTCGCACCTCTTCGGTGCCGTCGAGGGCTATGCCCGGGGCATCAAGGTCGACACCTCCAAGCTGGAGGACGTGGTCGGCCAGCTCGACCCCTCGCACCCCGAGCAGCTGCAGGACGCCCTCCAGCAGGGCATGTTCCAGCCGCAGGACACCCCCGAGCAGAAGGCCGCCCTGGCCCGCCTGGAGACCGCGCTCGCGCTGGTCGAGGGCTGGGTGGACGCGGTCGTGCACGCGGCCGCCGCCCCGCACCTGCCGTCGGCGGGCGCGCTGCGCGAGACGCTGCGCAGGCGGCGTGCCACCGGCGGTCCGGCGGAGCAGACCTTCGCCACGCTGATCGGCCTGGAGCTGCGTCCGCGCCGGCTGCGCGACGCCTCCCGGCTGTGGGCCTCGCTGACGGACGCGCGCGGCCTGGAGGGCCGTGACGGCCTCTGGGAGCACCCGGACATGCTGCCGACGGCCGCCGACCTGGACGACCCGGACGGCTTCGTCCACCGCGAGCACCTGGACTTCTCCGAGCTCGACAAGATGCTGGGCGAGGCGGCCGGCGGCACGAAGCCGGACCTGAAGAAGGACTCCGGCACGGAGCCCGGCGCGGGCGACGACTCCGGCGAGGGCGACGACAAGAAGTGAGCCTGCACGAGAACGCCGTCCTCGTGCTGAAGGAGTACGAGGACCAGCCGGAGCTGCGCGGGCTCTATCTGGACCACCTCGCCGCGCATCCGGACGGCATGTGGAAGGCGTGCGGTGCCGGGCACATCACGGCGAGCGCGCTGGTGATCGACCCGGCGGCCGGGCGCGTGCTGCTCACGCTGCACCGCAAGCTGCGGATGTGGCTCCAGATGGGCGGCCACTGCGAGCCGGGCGACAGCACGCTCGTGGAGGCCGCGCTGCGGGAGGCCACGGAGGAGTCGGGCATCGCGGGCCTGGCGCTGCTGCCGGGCGGTCCGGTGCGGCTCGACCGGCACCCGATCCCGGCGCCCTGCCACTGGCATCTGGACGTGCAGTTCGCGGCGCTGGTCCCCGAGGGCGCCGTCGAGGCGATCAGCGACGAGTCGCTGGATCTGCGGTGGTTCCCGTACGACGAGGTGGCCGGCGTCGCGGACGCCTCGGTCGTCCAGCTGCTGGAGCGGACGCTGGCGCGGCTGGCGTAGCGGATTGAGGCATGTGTAAGGGGCGGTCGCAATGGCGACCGCCCCTTACACATGGGTTCAGCGGTTGGACCAGATGTTGCCCTGGTTCTGGCCGTGCGCGCCCTGCTGGCCGATGCCGTACTGCGCCATCAGCCCCTGGCCGATCTCCGCGCCCTGCGGCGGGAGCAGCTCGCTGGGCTGGACGAGCGCGTACCCGTGGCCCTGGAAGTTCAGCTCCCAGCCCTCCCCCGTGCTGCCCCGGCGCCGCCAGACGCCCGATGAGGAGGTGGGTGCCTGCATCTGGACGACCAGGGAGGTCGACCAGGCGACGACGGCGTCCGCGTCGGCGTTGACGTATTTGTCCGGGGTGACCTGGAGCATCAGCGGCTGACCGGAGGTCATCAGGGCGACCTTGCCCTGTCCGCTGATGACGAGGTTGTACGCGCCGGTGCCGGAGATCCCGAACTGGCTGTCCACCGCGATGGCGTCCCAGTGCAGGGTGGAGTCCAGCGCGAGGACGTAGGCGCTGTCGACGGTGAGGCCGTTGTGGTCCACGTCGACCACGTGGATGTACTGCGCGAGGTTGGCGAAGTAGACCGTGCCCTGCCCCGAGCAGCGCATCAGGTCCAGGCCCTCGCCCGTGTGCGCCTGGGCGGTGCGCTGACCACGGGACTGGTACTCGCCGTCGAACTCCATCATGCCCTGGTAGGCGACCATGGAGCCCTTCCGGGCGAGGACGTCGTCGTGGCCGGTGAGGGAGACCCGCAGCAACTGCGGGTTCTGCAGGGCGTAGCGCTCCTGCGTCTGTGCTTCGGTGTGGCCGAAAAGCGGGCTCTGCATGCTGTCTTCGCTTCCCCTCAGCCCCGCGCCCGGAGCCGGTCGGTGCTGTCCTCGCTGGGCTGTACGACCACGAACCCCTGGCCGGAGAAGCCCAGTTGATAGGCTTCCCCGCTGCCCCGGCCGATCATGGAGGATGCCTTGAAGCTGCGCTTCCCCTTCATCTTGAGGCCGGTGGACCAGGCGACGAGCGCGTCCGGGTCCACATAGGTCTCGTCGTCGCCGCGGCCGCAGTCGACGACGATGGGGGTGCCACGGGAGGTGAGCGCCACCCATCCGGTGCCGGAGATGGCCACGTTGAACAGGCCCTGACCCGCGAACTTCGCCATACCCTTCACGCGCTGCACGCCCCACTGCAAGTGGGCGTCGAAGGCGAGGATGTTGGTGCCGTTGACGGAGATCGAGTCGCCGTCGAGCTGGAGGCAGACGACGTTCGCGCCGTAGTCGGCGAGGTAGAGCAGCCCGTCGCCGTGGCACTTCATCAGCGGCATGCCCTCTCCGGTGAGCCACTGGGAGGCCATCTGCCGGAGGGCGGGCGGGTTCGCCTCGTACTGGACGTAGCCCTCGTACGCGACCATCGAGCCCGTCCGGGCGAACAGGTCCTGGCCGGACTGCATGGCGACCTTCAGCATGCTGCTGCCGTGGTTCTCCATGCGTGTCACGACGGGGGTCGGGGCGTAGCCCGCGAACGGTGTCTGGTTCATGGTCATTTCGGGCTCCCTCAGACCTCGTAGGGCTGGACGACGATGAAATTGCCGGGCGCGCCGCGGAATTGGAGGTTCACGGTCTCTCCGCTGTGGCCCGGGTAGGCGTTGCGGCGCAGCCGTACCTGGCTGGAGATGATCACCTGTGCGGCGGCGGACCAGGCGACGATGGCGTTGCTGTCCGCGTACGTCGTCGGGGTGACGGGCAGCACCACGGGGACGCCGTGCGTCTTGACGACGACGGTGCCGTGGCCCTGGAACTGCATGGTGAACAGGGCGCCGCCGGGGATGCCATGGCCCTCGATCCGGCGGACCTCGTGCTGGAGCGACTCGTCGAAGGCGAGCACCGAGTCCGCGGAGACGCAGATGGCGTCGCCCTGGAGCTCGATGGGGTGCACGTGGGAGGCGTTCTCGGCCAGGAACACCTGTCCGCGGCCCGTGCAGCGCATCAGCTGCATCTCCTGGCCGGTGACGCTGCCCATGATGCGCCCGGCGAAGCCCGCGCCCTTGTAACCGAAGTCGACCTTGCCCTGGTAGAGCACCATGCTGCCCTGCCGGGCGAGCACGGGCTGCTGGTCGACGCCGAGGTCGACGCGGATGAGCTTGGCGTTCTGGAGCGTCCAGCGCTGGCCGGTGGGCACTTCGCGGTACTTCTCGAAGGCCGCCTGAACACCGCCGGAGGCGGCGCCGGGCGCCCCCTGGCCGTACGGGGCGGGCTGCCCGGGGTAGGGCACGCCCTGGTGCGGCGCCTGCGGCGGGGCGCCATAGGGCTGCTGCGGTCCGGGGTAGCCGTATCCGCCGGGCTGCTGGCCGTGGGGAGCGTGCTGGCCGGGTACGCCCGGCGGGCCGGGCGGCGGCGGGAGCTGGCCTCCGTGCCCGCTTCCGTGCCCGCCTCCGTGCTCCGCGAAGTAACCGGGCGGGGCGATCGGCGCGGCGAGCGTGGGCGCCGCGTGCATCTGCCCGGGCGCCGGCGGCGGGGTGCTGCCCTGCGGCGGCGGGAAGCCCTGGTGGGGCGGCGGGGTCTGCTGCTGGTACGCGGACGCGGGAGCGGGCGCCGGAGGCGGGGTCTGGAAGGGCGCCTGCGGCGTGCTCGGAACGGGGGGCGGTGCCTGATGGGGCTGTGTCTGCTGGGCCGGTGCCGACTGGGCCGGAGGGGCGAAGGCAGGGGGCGCGACGGCCTGCGCCGGGGGCGCGAACGCGGGGGCGGCCGCCTGGGGCGGCGCCGGGTCGAGCTCGGGCTCTTCCTCCAGCACCTCGCCGCCGAAGTTCCTGAGGAGCGCCTCCAGTCCGCCGTCGAAGCCCTGGCCCACGGCGGCGAACCGCCAGACGTCCTTCATATAGAAGTCGCCGAGCATGACAGCGCGTTCGGTGCTGAATTCCGCACCGGTGAAGGAGTAGCGCGCGACTTCCTCGCCACCCGCGACGACACGGAGATAGCCGGGGCCGATCTGGGACATCTGACCGGCGCCGTCGAGGGTGGCGGTGAAGCTCAGTTTCCGCACCTGCGGGGGAATCCGGTCGAGGGTGACGCGGAAGGATTCCGTGTCACCGGCCTGTGCGCCGAGTTGCTGAATGGCACCCTCGGGAGACGCCGGCTGGTTGAAGAAGACGAAGTACCGGTCGTCGGACAGCCGCTCCTGGGCGTCGAGGCCGAAACAGCTGATGTCGAAGGTCAGGCCGGGACCGGCGATCTGCACACCCACGTACAGATCGGTCCCCGCCGTCAGGTCACTGATCTTGGCCTTGTGGCCGCGCTGGAATTCCCTGGCCATGCGTAACGACCGTCCCCCATCCGAACGTGTGATGAATGCGTCGCGTCAGGCTAACGGCTCAGCCCGGCCCTTACGGCTCCGGGCCGTGCGCACGCCGAGCCGAAACGCCGTCCGCGCTATTCGCTGCGTGCCGCGGGAAGATGGGGAAGCCGGTCGGCGGAGACCACACCTTCGAGGTATCCACGGGCGCGCTCGGTCCTCGGATATGCCTCCAGGAGCCGCCAGAATCCGGGCCCGTGGCCGGGGACGAGCAGATGTGCCAACTCATGGAGCAGCACGTAATCCACGACGTACTCCGGCATGCCCTGCAAACGGTGCGAGAGACGAATGCTGCCCTCGGCCGGGGTGCAGGAACCCCAGCGGGTGTTCTGGTTCGTCACCCAGCGGACCGTCTCCGGGCGGGCCCGGCCGCCGAGATACTGCGCGGAGAGCCGTCCCGCCCGCTCGGCGAGCTCGGCGTCGCCGAGCACCCGCTTGCTCTCCTGGGCCGCGAGCTTGTCGAGCATCACCGTCACCCAGCGCTGCTCCTCCGCCTCCGACATCCGGGCGGGGATCAGCACCACGGTCCGGTCGCCCTCGCGGTACGCGGACACCGTTCTCCGGCGGCGCGCGCTCCGTCTGACCTCGACCGCACTGGTCTCCGATCCGCCGGTGAGCGGGCTCGGAATGCTGCGCGGTGGTCTTGCGGCACTGTGCAGAGGATCGACGGGCACGCCCCGACGTTACCCGCTGGCGGCGCGTGAAGTCCCGCCCATCGCTCCTTGTCGGGGGAAAGACACCGGAGAGTGCACGGCTTGTACGACAATCACCCCGCGCTTGTGGATAACTTCGCACGACCCACCGGCCGTCGGCCCATTCTGGAGGCCGACGGAGGGGGAAGGCCATGCAGACGAACGCAACGCCGTGCACGGAACCGACGCGGGGCGGCGCCGTGCGCGGAGCTGACACACGAGGCGGCTCCGCGCGGGCGACCGTGGATACGACCACGGGTGCCGGCGGTACGGGCTTCGGGCGGGCGGACCAGGATCGTGCGGGGCGGGGGTCCGCGGGCCCGGGGCGGCCCGGCTCCAGGTCCGCGGGCCCAGCGCCGAGAGCCTTCGCGCCACCGGGTCCCGTCCAGCCGGACTCCGCGCATCCGATGCTCAAGCCAGCCCTGCGGCGGAGCTGGCGCAATCGGGACACGGTGCAGTTCGGCGTGGCTCCCGCGCACGCCGTGGCGGTCGGGCCGGTGGACACGGCGACGAGCAGCTTCCTGCCCCTCCTGGACGGCACGCGCGGCATGCCGTTGCTCAGGGAGGAGGCCAGAGCCGTCGGCCTGCCCGAAGGCCGGGCCGACGCCCTGGTCGAGAGGCTGACGCGGGCCGGGCTGCTCGACGACCCGCGAGCCGGGGGCGAGGAGGCCACCGCGCTGCGCGAGCAGGGGCCGGCCATGGAGCGGCTGCGCCCCGACCTCGCCTCCTTGTCGGTGCTCCACGCAGGTGCGGGGGCGGCGATGGGGATCATGGCCACCCGCCGGGCGCTGCGGGTGCGGGTGCGTGGCGCCGGGCGGGTGGGATCGGCCGTGGCGGCGCTGTTGTCGGCGTCGGGAGTGGGCCAGGTCGATGTCCAGGACGGCGGTTGCGTCGAGCCATGGGACGTGGGGCCGGGCGGCGTGGGGCCCGAGCGGATCGGGGAGCGCCGCGACGGCGCCGCCGGACGGGTGGTCCGGCAGGTCGCGCCCGTGCCCCGGCCCCGGGCCCGGGGAGGAGGGAGCAGTGCTGAGCCGCCGCTGGCCCTGGTGGTGTTCGCCCCTCGTGACGGACTCGCCGCCTATGCCCCCGACCCGGCGGCCGCGGAGGAGCTCGTCCTGTCCGGAACTCCCCATATGTACGCGGGCGTCCTGGAAGCCACTGGAGTGGTGGGGCCGTTGGTGCTGCCCGGCGGGACGGCGTGCGCGGGCTGTGTGGAGCTCGGGCGGTCCGAGCGGGATCCGGCCTGGCCCCGAATGCTCGCCCAGTGGCGGTCCGGCCGCGCCTCGGGGGTACCGTCGTGCGACATGGCACTGGCCACGGTGGTGGCGGGGCTGACCGTGGGGCGGGCGCTGGCCTTTCTCGACGGTGGGTCCCCGGCGAGCGCGGGGGTGCGGCTGGAACTGGCCCTGCCGGGCCCGGCCTGGTCCCCGCGGCCCGTCGAGCCGCATCCGCGGTGCCCGTGCGGCGCGGCGGGATCTTCGGATCCCGGATATGCCTCGGCCGCAGGGGTGCCGCACGGGACAATGAGCAGGTAACCGCCGTCCGCGGCGTGGCTGTTCGGCTAGTTGGAGGGGCGCATGTCTGATCTACCCCGCAAGGCGGTCACTCGTACCGCCAAGTTGGCGGCGCTGCCCTTGGGGTTCGCCGGGCGCACGGCGCTCGGGCTCGGCAAACGCATCGGCGGCCGACCCGCGGAGCTGATCGCCACGGAGTTGCAGCAGCGCACGGCCGAGCAGTTGTTCGCCACCCTGGGGCAGCTCAAGGGGGGCGCGATGAAGCTGGGTCAGGCGCTGTCCGTCTTCGAGTCGGCGCTCCCCGAGCAGGTGGCGGGCCCCTATCGGGCGGCGCTGACCAAGCTTCAGGAGGCGGCCCCTCCGATGCCGACGAAGTCGGTGCACGCGGCCCTGGCGGAGCGGCTCGGGCCAAACTGGCGTGATCTCTTCGAGGAGTTCGAGGATCAGCCGGCGGCGGCCGCGTCGATCGGGCAGGTACACCGGGCGGTCTGGCACGACGGGCGCGAGGTCGCCGTGAAGGTGCAGTATCCGGGCGCGGGCCAGGCCCTGCTCTCCGACCTCACCCAATTGGGGCGCTTCGCCCGGCTGCTGGGCCCGCTGATCCCCGGGATGGACCTCAAGCCGCTCATCGCCGAGCTCCGCGACCGGGTGGCGGAGGAGCTGGACTACGAGCTGGAGGCCCGGGCGCAGGAGGAGCACGCCCGGGAGTTCGCGAGCGATCCGGATGTGACCGTTCCACAGGTGGTGCACCAGAGCGACCAGGTGCTGATCACCGAGTGGATGGAGGGAGTGCCGCTGTCCGAGGTGATAACGGAGGGCACCCAGGAGCAGCGGGACCGGGCCGGTCAGCTGCTCGCGCGCTTCCTTTTCTCGGGCGCGGCGCGCACCGGGCTGCTGCACGCCGACCCGCATCCGGGCAACTTCCGGCTGCTGACCGGGGACGCCCCCGACGGACCGCCGGAGAAGTGGCGGCTGGGGGTGCTGGACTTCGGCACGGTGGACCGGCTGCCGCAGGGGCTGCCGCCGACGATCGGCACGGTCCTGCGACTGACGCTGGACGGCGAGGCGGAGGCGGTCCACGAGCTGCTGCGGGACGAGGGGTTCGTCAAGCCGGAGATCGAGCTGGATCCCGGAGCGGTCATGGATTATCTGCTGCCGATCATCGAGCCCGCGCAGGCGCCGGAGTTCACCTTCACCCGGAGCTGGATGCGCGCGCAGGCGACGCGGATCGCCGATCCGCGCTCGCCCGCCTATCAGCTGGGGCGGCAGCTCAATCTGCCGCCGGCGTATCTGCTCATACACCGCGTGACGACCAGCACCATCGGGGTGCTCTGCCAGCTGGGCGCGACCGTGCGGCTGAGAGACGAGATGGAGGCGTGGGTGCCCGGCTTCGCGGCGGCAGACGAGAGTCAGGAGACACCCGCCTGACGGGCCGCAGGTGGGCCCTCACCACCAGGACGAGTCGAGTCGGCTCTCGATCGCTCTGAGGTTGGCGCGGGCGCAGTCGTCGCAGAAATAGCGGCGACTGCCGTTCTCGACGGAGCAGGTCCAGGTCGGCGGCGTACCGTCGGCGGCGGTGCCACAGCGAGCGCACGTCACGGGCGTGGCGTTCTCGGTGGCCTCAGGGTCCAACTGCACTGATTCATGCGTCTTCTGGTCCACTCCCAGACGATATCCCCGTCGACGCGCCGCGAGGGCACAACGCACCCAACGCCCCGCGGGGCCGGTCCGTTCGGACCGGCCCCGCGGGGTCCGGGATGAGCTCCGGGTGAGCCCTGGGCCTGGGCCGGGGCCCGCTCAGTGCATCACGGCCATGGCCAGCGCGCGGCGGGCGCGCAGCGAGGCGCGCTCGGCGCGGCGCTGCATCCGGCGGGCGCTGACCAGCCGCGCGGCCCTGCGTTCGGACTCGGCGGCCCGGAGGCGTTCGTCCATATGGGCACGGGCCAGGGCTTCTGGGATGAGTTGCATTTCGAGGTTCCTGTTCTGACGCGAGGCGGTCGCGCCGGAGGTGTCACGGGTGGGGGCTTCGGAGCCGAACGGCTCGACGGAGGGGCGGTGCATGGTCGGATCCTGCTTCTTGGGGTCGTGCGTGGTGGGGCGGTCGATGGTGCCGAAGAGGTTCATGCGGCGACCGGGTTCTTGCGCGGACGGCCACGGGGCCGCTTGCGGGCCACCACGACGCCCTGGACGAAGAGCTCGCCACCCCAGACACCCCACGGCTCACGCCGGTCCAGGGCACCGGCCAGGCATGCCTCGCGGAGCGGGCAGGTCTGGCAGAGCGACTTGGCGTACTCCACGTCGGCCGGGGTCTCGGCGAAGAAGACCTCCGGGTCGTAGCTGCGGCAGGGGACGGGCGTGCCCAGGTTCTCGATGGCGTCGTCGAGGTCGGTGAGGGCGGTGAGGGGGGTCAAGGAGTCCTCCGTGGGGACAGGCGGGGGGATCAGGTCGGTCGCTACTGACGGGGTGTGTGCCTTGAGTTGCACGGTGTTGGTTCCTCGTCTTGTCTTCCGGCTTGTGGCCGGACTGGTTCCCCCCGCACGGGCGAGGGGGCAAACAAAAGGGCCGCGGATCCCGGTGTGGGTTCCGCGGCCCTGGAAGGTGCCGACCTGATCATGCCGATCAGGCTGGATCTCTCCAGGGTTCGAGCCCACGGAAGGCCCACATCGTGAGGTGCTGCTGCTGCTGCGCGTCCAGGGATCCGGCGCCGTTGGTCGTCGCTTCAATGGCATAGGTCTGAGCCTGTGCCGCTGCTGCTGCCCTTACCGCGGACGCCTTGGTCGGTCGCACATTGACCGGGGCAAAGCCTGCGGTGGACAGACCGGTGCCCTGGAACAGGGAGAGCGAGCCGACAGTGATGCCGAGGGAACGGGTGGCGACGACCGGACGATCGGTCATTTTGCTGCTGGTCTTGAAGCTGATCATTGGTCTCCGCCTCCTCTCGGCGTCTAAGGGGACTGGTCGAAACCAGTCCGGACGGTTCAGTACAGCACGGATCCACCGGAACTCGAAAGAGCCGCTGTCTCCGTGCTCGGAAGGCTATGGGTATGCCCTCCGCGTGCGCAAACTATTTTTCCGGAGTTTCTTCCGAGGCGTCTTCCGAGGCCGCCTCCCCGCCCGCGCACAGGGCCAGGACGTCGGCGCCGAACCTCTCGAGCTTCCGTCTTCCGACCCCTGAGATGCCCGCGAGCTCCGATTCGGTTCCCGGCACGGCCTCGGCGATCGCCAGCAGTGTCTTATCGGTGAAGACGCAGTAGGCGGGCTGGCCCAGCAGGCCCGCCTGCCCGGCCCGCCAGTCGCGCAGCCGCTCGTACAGCGCCTCGTCCAGCTCGACGGGGCAGTCCTCGCAGCGCATCAGCTTGATCTCGCCCGCGTCCGTCAGGGTCTTCCCGCAGACCCTGCACCGCGCGGGCCCCCGGCGCCTGCGCTGCGCGCCGCGCTCGACGCCCGCGCCGCCACCGGTGAAGGCGGCGGCTCCGGCCCCTCCCCCGCCGGGGCGGGCGACGGAGCCGGGCCGCAGCCCGGTCAGGAAGCGGGTGGGGCGGCGGGTCGCCCGGCCACCCGGGGTGCGGGACAGCGCCCACGACAGGGAGAGGTCGCGGCGGGCCCGGGTGACCCCCACATAGAGGAGGCGGCGCTCCTCCTCGACCTGTTCATCGGTCTTGGCGTACGTGATCGGCATCATGCCCTCGGCGAGCCCGACGAGGAAGACTGCGTCCCATTCCAGGCCCTTGGCCGCGTGAAGTGAGGCGAGAGTCACACCTTCGACGGTCGGCGCGTGCTGGGCGGCCGTCCGCTCGTCGAGTTCGGCGACGAGGTCGGACAGGGTGGCCGCCGGTCTGGCCCGTACGAAGTCCTCAGCGAGCCGCACCAGGGCCGCCAGGGACTCCCAGCGCTCCCGGACCGCCCCTGAGCCCGCGGGGGGCTCCGCGGTCCAGCCACGGGTGCCGAGCACGGCCCGCACCTGGGAGGGCACATCGTCGGCATCCGCCAGCTGGGGGTCGGAGTGCCCTCCCGCGCGGGCGGCGCCGCGCAGCAGCAGGGTGGCCTCGCGGACCTCCGGGCGCTCGAAGAACCGCTCGGCGCCGCGCAGCTGACAGGGCACCCCGACGTCGGCCAGGGCCTGCTCATAGACCTCGGACTGGGCGTTGATGCGGTAGAGGATCGCGATCTCGCTGGCCGGGACCCCGGAGTCGATGAGCTCGCGGATCCGGCGGGCGGTGCCCTCGGCCTCGGCGGGTTCGTCCGCGAACTCCGTATAGCGGGGCTCGGGGCCCGCCGGGCGCTGCGAGACCAGCTCCAGCCGGTGCTCGGCGGCCCGGCCGCGGGCCTGCGACAGGAGGCCGTTGGCGAGGTGGACCACCTGGGGGGTGGAGCGGTAGTCCCGGATGAGCTTGACGACGGTCGCGTGCGGGTGGCGGGTGCGGAAGTTCAGCAGGTGGTCGGGGGTGGCGCCGGTGAAGGAGTAGATGGTCTGGCTGGCGTCGCCGACCACGCAGAGATTGTCGCGGTCGCCCAGCCACAGCTCCAGGAGCCGCTGCTGGAGCGGGCTGACGTCCTGGTACTCGTCGACCACGAAGTGCTGGTACTGGCGGCGCACGGTCTCGGCGATGTCGTGCCGGTCCTGGAGGACGCCCACGGTGAGCAGCAGGACGTCCTCGAAGTCGATCACGCCGCGGTCGCGCTTGAGCTGCTCGTACGTCCCGTAGATCAGGCCGGTCTCGGCGGGGTCCCGGGGGGCCTCCCGGCCGGCCTTGGCGGCCGCGGGGGCGTAGTCCTCCGGGACGGTCTGGGTGACCTTCGACCACTCGATCTCGCCCGTGACATCGCGCAGTTCATTGCGGTCGAGCCGGACGCGGCAGCGGGCCGCGGCCTCCGCGACGAGCTGGACCTTCCGCTCGAGCAGACGCGGCAGCTGGCCGCCCACGGCCTTCGGCCAGAAATACTGGAGCTGGCGCAGCGCCGCCGAGTGGAAGGTGCGCGCCTGGACGCCGCCCGCGCCGAGCTGGCGGAGCCGGCCGCGCATCTCCCCGGCGGCGCGGTTGGTGAAGGTGACGGCAAGCACACTGGCGGGCTGGAGCACCCCGGAGCGGACGCCGTACGCGATCCGGTGGGTGATCGCGCGCGTCTTGCCCGTGCCCGCTCCGGCCAGCACGCACACCGGACCGCTGAGCGCCGTCGCTACCGCGCGCTGCTCGGGATCGAGCCCGTCGAGCACGGCGTCGGCAGAGTCCGGGACCTGCGGGAAGAGGGTTGCTGTCACCCCGCCATGCTGCCAGGTCGGCGGGGGCGACCGGGAACGTCGTCCACAGGGCCGGCCTTCCGGTCATATGAATGGCCGGAGTCCTCCGGAGCGGCGGACCGGCCCGCTTCCCTGGGCCGTGGGCGGCGCGGTGACCGGGCGGGCGCGGAAACCGCCGGGGAATGGTCCCGCACAGGTGCGCGTTCTACGACTGGCACCACACCCACCACCGAAGGAGCACGAGGACGCATGTCGGGCACCGTGACGATGTACAGCACCACCTGGTGCGGCTACTGCCGCCGGCTCAAGAGCCAGCTGGACCGCGAGGGAATCGCGTACAACGAGATCAACATCGAGCACGACGCCGAATCTGCGGCCTTCGTGGAAAAGGCGAACGACGGCAACCAGACGGTTCCGACCGTCCTGGTCGTCCCCGCGGGCGGCGGCGTTCCGGTCACCATGACCAACCCGTCGCTCGCCCAGGTCAAGCAGGCGCTGGCCTCCTGACCCCGGCACGGCCGCGGGGGGGGGGGGGGGGGGGGGGGGGGGGGGGGGGGGGGGGGGGGGGGGGGGGGGGGGGGGGGGGGGGGGGGGGGAGGGAGGGGGGGGGGGGGGGAGGGCACCCGTCCCCCCCCCCCCCCCCCCCCCCCCCCCCCCCCCCCCCCCCCCCCCCCCCCCCCCCCCCCCCCCCCCCCCCCCCCCCCCCCCCCCCCCCCCGGCCGGCTCAGCTCCAGGCCGGGCCCTGCGGCAGCGGCTCGCCGTACCAGAGCTCCAGCAGGCGGGCCGCGATGGAGATGCCGGTGGGCGGCAGCACCTCGCCGGAGGCGAAGCCCGCCCGCAGCTCCTCCCGCGAGAACCAGCGGGCCTCGTGGATCTCCTCGCCGTCCACCTGGATGTCCGCGGACGTGGCCCGCGCCATGAAGCCCAGCATCAGGCTGGACGGGAAGGGCCAGGGCTGGCTGGCGACGTACTCCACGTCACCGACGACCACGCCCGCCTCCTCGGCGACCTCCCGGCGCACCGCCTGCTCGATCGACTCGCCCGGCTCGACGAAGCCCGCGAGCGTCGAGAAACGGCCCTCCGGCCAGTGCATCTGCCGGCCCAGCAGTGCCCGGTCCTGCTTGTCCGTGACGAGCATGATGACGGCCGGGTCCGTGCGGGGGTAGTGCTCCGCGCCGCAGGCGGGGCAGCGGCGGATGTGGCCCGCGGCCGCCACCACCGTGCGCTCGCCGCAGCGCGAGCAGAAGCGGTGCAGCCGCTGCCAGTTCTCCAGGGCCACCGCGTGCACCAGCAGTCCCGCGTCGCGCGGCGACAGCAGCAGCCCGGCCTCGCGCAGCCCGGCCGGGCGCGCCGACTGGTCCATGCGGCCCGGCAGCGCGTCCTTCTGGAGGGCGAAATAGGCGATGCCCTGCTCGTCCTGGCCGAGGAAATAGCGGTGCGTCTCGGTGACCGGCGCCTCGAACGCCGGGGTCATCACCAGCTCGGTGCGGCCGTCGGGGGTGTCGTCGACCAGCACCTGCCCGCCGGAGACCACGAAGACTCTCGTGGAGGGGTGGCTCCACGCGGCGGCGAGCCACGCCTCGTCGAGGCGGTGGTGCGCGGCGCGGTCGATGCCGCTGTCCCCGCTGAGTGTGATGGGCCGGGCGGCTGACAGATCGGTCCAGGTGGTCACGGCTGCTTCCAACTCCCCCTGCGAATGGTGATGTACGTCGAGAACGCGAGCTACCGGTCGCTTCCGGCCAGGTCGGACCAGAGGTAGGCACTGGTCTCGACGCCCTTCATGAGGAGGTCCAGCTCGACCTTCTCGTTGGGCGCGTGCCAGCCGTCCGACGGCACCGAGATGCCGAGGAAGAGGACCGGCACCCCGAGCACGTCCTGGAGGTCGGCGGCCGGGCCCGAGCCTCCCTCGCGTGTGAAGCGGATCTTCTGCCCGAAGGCACGGCCCATGGCCCGGACGACCGACTGGAGGTATGGGTGGTCGAGCGGGGTCAGGCAGGGGCGGGTCACACCCCAGAAGTTGATCTCGTGGCGGATGCCGTCCGGCAGGGTGTCGGCCACCCACTGGCGTACGGCCCGCTGCACGGCGTCGGGGTCCTGGCCCGCGACGAGCCGGAAGGACAGCTTGAGGCGCGCGGTGGACGGCACGATCGTCTTGCCGCCGGGGCCCTGATAGCCGCCGCCCATGCCGTTGACCTCGGCGGTGGGGCGGGCCCAGATCCGCTCCAGCGTGGTGTAGCCCTTCTCGCCGAGGGAGGCGTGGGAGTGCGCGATGCGCAGCCACTGCTTCTCGTCGAAGGGCAGCTCGGCGAAGAGCTCGCGCTCACGGTCGGTGAGCTCCACGATGCCGTCGTAGAAGCCGGGGACCGCGACCCTGCGGTCCTCGTCGTGCAGGGCGGCGGCGAGACGTGCCGCCTCGGTGGCCGGGTTGGGCACGGCGCCGCCGAAGGAGCCGGAGTGGATGTCCTGCTCCGGCCCGTAGAGGTCGATCTGGCAGTCCGTGAGGCCGCGCATGCCCGTGCAGACGGTCGGGGTGTCCTCGGACCACATGCCGGTGTCGGAGACGATCACGGTGTCGCACGCGAGGCGGTCGGCGCGCTCGCGCACGAGGGCCGGGAAGTGCGGCGAGCCGGATTCCTCCTCGCCCTCGATCAACAGCTTGAGGTTGACCGCCGGGGCGGTGCGGCCGGTCGCGGCGAGGTGCGCCCGCAGGCCGAGGGTGTGGAAGAAGACCTGGCCCTTGTCGTCCGCGGCACCGCGGGCGTGGAGCCGGCCGTCCTTGAGAACGGGCTCGAAGGGCTCGGTGTGCCAGCCGTCCTCGCGGGCGGCGGGCTGCACGTCGTGGTGGCCGTAGACCAGCACGGTCGGTGCACCGGCGTCGCCCGAGGGCCACTCGGCGAACACGGCCGGGGCGCCGTCGGTCTCCCAGACCTCGACGGTCGGGAAGCCGGTCGCGGTGAGCTTCCCGGCCAGCCAGTCCGCGCTGCGGCGCACATCCGAGGCGCGGTCGGGATCCGCCGACACGGAGGGGATGCGGAGCCACTCGACGAGGTCGTCGAGGAAGGCGTCGCGGTGCTCTTCGATATACGCGCGGACAGCGCTGTCCGGGGTGTCGCTCATGACATCGAGCCTATCCGGCCACGCGGCGTGACCATGACCGGGCTTGCTCACGGACCCTCCCCGAACAGCAGCTCTTCGAGCCCGGCGCGGTCCGGCAGGCCCTCGGGGCGGACGGTCTCGCCGTCGCGCACGTAGACGAAGGCGGCCGTGACGGCGGACAGCGGCAGGCCGTGCTGCTCCGCCCAGGCGACGCGGTAGATCGCGAGCTGGAGGGGGTCCGCGTCGTGCGCGCGGCTCGTCTTCCAGTCGACGATCTCGTACGTGTCGCCTTCGGGGCCGCGCTCGCGGTAGACGGCGTCAATGCGGCCGCGGATGACTCGGCCCGAGAGAGTGAGCTGGACCGGCGCCTCGACGCGGTAGGGAGTGCGGTGGGCGTAGGGGGTGCGCTCGAAGGCGTCCTTGAGGGCGGCGAGGTCGCGTTCGTCGGCGATCTCCGGGGCGTCCGCGCCGTCCTCCGTGCCGCCGGGCAGTTCGTCGGGCCCGAGCAGGGGCAGGGGCAGGGCCTCGAACCGGGACTCGATCCAGGCGTGGAAGCGGGTGCCCCGGCGGGCGGCGGGCTGCGGCGGACGCGGCATCGGCCGGGCCAGCTCGTGCGCGAACCCGTCCGGGTCGGCCGCGAGCCGCACCAGCTGCGAGGCGCTCAGGGCGCCGGGCAGGACCACCTCACGCACGCTCGCGCGTGCCCGGCGCAACTCTCCTGCCAGCGCGTCCAGGTCCCGGTCCCAGGACGCGACGAGCCGGGCCTCCTCGGGCACGAGCGAGTGCCCTGCGGGCTGCTCGGCGAAGTGGTCCTCGGCTACTGCGCGCTCGTGGGGCACGGGGGCGTCGTCCGGGTGGGCCGGTGCGTGATCCGGTTCCCCGTGGCCGGTGGCGTCGGCCCGCCGCGCGGGCCCGTCCTCCGTCCGCGCGCCCTCGTCACGTACGCGCGCGTGCTCCGCCGTCCCGCCCTCCTCCGGCGCGTGCCGGGGGGCGGGCAGAGCGTTCTCCGGGCGGGTGGTCGGCAGCGCGTCCCAGTCCGTGAGGTCCTCGTCGGACGGCGGGGCCGGGTCCTCCTCGTAGGCGTCCTGCTCGTAGGGGTCCTCCTCCGGCGGCGGCCAGTCCGGGTCGTGGGCCGGCTCGGGCCGCGGGTCGGGGACGGGCTCGGCGGCCCGGGCCGCCATGCGGTCCAGGTGGGCCAGGACGGCGGCCGCCGCCGCGCGGCGGCGGGTCAGCGAGGCGGGGTCGAGGGGCAGGGGCCAGGAGCGGTCGGTCTCCGGCTCGGCGAGGGCGGGGTTCTCCGCGCCCTCCGCGGGCTCCTCCGCCCAGAACTCGATCTCGCCGTGGCCCGCCTCGCAGTGCTCGCGCAGGGCCTGGAGGAAGTCGGAGGGGCCGCGCGGCTGCTTCTGGCTGGGGCCCCACCAGTGACCGGAGCCCAGCAGCAGGGAACGGGGGCGGGTGAACGTGACGTAGCCGAGGCGGAGTTCCTCGGTGCGCTGGTGTTCCTTCATGGCGGCCTTGAAGACGGCCAGCCCCTTGCTGTCCCACGCGCCGACGTCCGGCAGGGTGTCGGCGTCACCACGCAGGGCGTGCGGCAACACCTTCGCCTGGGCGGTCCACGACTCGCGGGACTGCTCGCTGGGGAAGGTATTGGAGACGAGACCGGGGACGGCGACCACGTCCCACTCCAGGCCCTTGGACTTGTGCGCGGTGAGCACCTTGACGGTGTTCTCCCCGCCGGGCAGGGAGCTGTCGAGGCCCTTCTCGTACTGCGCGGCGGTGCGCAGGAAGCCGAGGAAGGCGAGCAGAGTGGCCTCGCCGTCGACGGACGCGAAGCCCGCGGCGATGTCCAGGAAGTGCGAGAGCGTCTCGCGCCTGCGGGCGGCCAGCGCGTGCGGGGACGCGGACAGCTCGACCTCCAGGCCGGTGGTGGCGAGCACCCGGTGGAGGACGTCCATGAGCGGGTCGGCCAGCGAACGCCGCAGGTCGCGCAGTTCGGCGGCGAGGCGGGCGAAGCGGACGCGGGCCTCGGCCGAGAAGGGCAGGCCGGCGTCCTGGCCGGCCCCCGGCTCCGGCCGGGCGGGGCCACCGGCCGTCAGGAAGGAGTCGAGCGCGTCCGCGAGGGAGACGACCTCGGCCGGGTCGACGCCCTCGACGGCCTCGGCGAGCCTGCGCTCGGGGTCGGCCCCGGCGCCGCCGTAGGGCACGAGCGTCCGGGCGAGGCGGCCGAGCAGCGCCAGGTCGCGCGGGCCGATGCGCCAGCGCGGGCCGATCAGCAGCCGCACCAGCGAGGCGTTGGCGGTGGGGTCCTGGAGGACCTCGCAGACGGCGACGAGGTCGGCGATCTCGGGCAGGTGCAGCAGCCCGGACAGGCCGACGACCTCCACGGGGACATCCCGCTCGACGAGCGCGCCCTGGATCTGCGCGAAGTCGGTGGCGGTGCGGCACAGGACGGCGATGTCACCGGGCCGGGTGCCCGTGCGCACCAGGTGGGCGAGGGAGTCCGCGAGCCACTCCAGCTCTTCCGCGTGGGTGGGCAGCAGGGCGCAGCGCACCACGCCGTCCCGCTCGGCGCCGGGGGCGGGCCGCAGGGCCTCCACGCCCGCGTGGCGCGCGCGCAGCGGGGCGGCCAGGCCGTTGGCGAGGTCGAGGAGGCGGCCGCCGCTGCGCCGGTTCTCGCTGAGCGCGAACCGGCGGGCGGGGCTGCCGTCGGCGTACGGGAAGTGGAGCGGGAAGTCGTCCAGGTTGGCCACGGAGGCGCCGCGCCAGCCGTAGATGGCCTGGCAGGGGTCGCCCACGGCGGTGACGGCGTGGCCGGTGCCGCCGCCGAAGAGGCCGGACAGCAGGAGGCGCTGGGCGACGGAGGTGTCCTGGTACTCGTCGAGGAGGACGACGGCGAACTGCTCGCGCATGATCTGCCCGACCTCCGGCCGGCTGCGGGCCAGCTCGGCGGAGAGGGCGATCTGGTCGCCGAAGTCGAGGAGGTCGCGCTCGCGCTTCTCCTCGCGGTACGCCTCGACGAGGTGGAGGAGCTCGAGCCGGGCGCGCGCGGTGTCGGGCACCCGCCGCAGGTCGGCGTTGGAGAGCCTGGCCCCTTCCAGGGTGCTCAGCAGCTCCTTGTCGTACGCCCGGAGCTCCGCCGTCCGCACAAGGTGCTCGGCGAGCTCGCCGTCGAGGGCCAGGAGGTCGGAGACGAGGTCGCCGAAGGAGCGGGTGAGGGCGGGATACGGGCCCGGGGAGGTGCGCAGGACGCGGGCGGCGAGCTGGAAGCGGGTGGCGTCGGCGAGCAGCCGCGCGCTGGGCTCCAGGCCGAGGCGCAGGCCGTGCTCCTTGAGGAGGCGGCCCGCGAAGGCGTGGTAGGTGGAGATCTGCGGCTCGCCCGGGGCCTGGTCGGGGTCGCCGGGCGCGGGGTCGGGGTCGGTGACCCCGGCCTCGAGAAGGGCCTTGCGCACGCGCTCGGACAGCTCGCCCGCCGCCTTGTTGGTGAACGTGAGGCCGAGGACCTGCTCGGGGGCGACCTGGCCGGTGCCGACGAGCCAGACGACGCGGGCGGCCATGACCGTGGTCTTGCCGGACCCGGCACCGGCCACGATGACCTGCGGGGCGGGCGGCGCGGTGATGCAGGCCGTCTGCTCCGGGGTGAACGGAATGCCGAGCAGCTCCTTGAGCTGCTCGGGGTCGGTCAGGCGCGGGGTCACCCGAAAACGCTAACCGGGGCCACTGACAATCCGGCACCGCCGCAGGTCAGGGCCGGTGGCCGCCGCTCGCTCACTCCACCACCTGCCGGCCCTCGGGCCGTGCCGTGCAGGACGCCCGGAACGAGCAGTGCGCGCAGTGCGCGCCCGGCCGGGGGGCGAAGCGCTCCTCCAGCACCCGGCCGGCCGCCTCGGCGAGCAGGTCGCCGATCCACGCGCCGTCGCCCAGCGGCTGCTGCGCCTGCACCTTGGGGAGGGCGTCGCCGCCGTTCTTCTTGGCCGCGCCCTGCCGCAGCTGTACGAGTTCGGCGCCGCCCGCGACGGGCCGCTCGCCGTCGAAGAGGCCGTCGACGGCGCCCTGTTCGACCGCGAGCTGGTAGACGGCGAGCTGCGGGTGACGGGCGACGTCGTCGGCGGACACCGTGCCCTTGCCGGTCTTGAAGTCCACGACGTAGGCGCGTCCGTGCGCGTCGGCTTCCACGCGGTCCATGGAGCCGCGGATGCGCACCAGGTGACCGTCGGCCTTGAGGGTGACGTCGAAGGGGTGCTCCGTGGCGACCGGGCCGCGGCCGCCGCGCTCCATCACGTGCCAGCGCAGGAAGCGCTCCAGGGCGGCGCGGGCGTTCTCCTTCTCCTGCACCGACTTCCAGGGCGCGTCGAAGGCCAGCGCGTCCCACACGGAGTCGAGGCGCTCCATGAGGACGGCGAGGTCGGCGGGGGTGCGCCCGGCGGCGACCTCGTCGGCGAGGACGTGCACGACGTTGCCGAAGCCCTGGGCGGCGGTGGCGGGGGCGTCCGCCTTGACCTCCCGGCCGAGGAACCACTGGAGCGAACAGGTCCCCGCCGTACCCGCCAGCTGTCCGACGGCCGAGCCGGACAGCGCGACGGGCCGCGTGCGGTCGCGCAGCGGCACTTCACTGTGCGTCGGTTCGTGCAGGCCCCACCAGCGGTAGGGATGGGCGGCGGGGACGAGCGGCTGGCCCTCGTCGTCGTGGAGGGCGGCGAGCCGGGCGAGGCGCTCGGCGGCGGCCGCCCGCAGCGCGTCCGACGCCTGCGGGTCGACCGTGGTGGCACGCAGCTCGGCGACCAGCGCGGCGACGGCCAGCGGGCGGCGCGGGCGCTGGCTGACGTCGGCGGGCTCGGTGCCCAGCTCGGTCAGGAAGCGGGAGGGCTGGTCGCCGTCCTCGGCCGCCGCCTTGACGGCGGTGACGACCAGGCGCTCCCGCGCGCGCGTGGCCGCCACGTAGAACAGGCGGCGCTCCTCCGCGAGCAGGGCGCCGGGGCTGAGCGGTTCGGCCAGTCCGTCGCGCCCGATGCGGTCGGCCTCCAGGAGCGAGCCGCGCCGCCGCAGGTCAGGCCAGAGGCCCTCCTGGACGCCCGCGACGACCACGAGCCGCCACTCCAGACCCTTGGAGCGGTGCGCGGTCATCAGGCGTACGGCGTCGGGGCGTACGGCCTTGCGGGTGAGGGTGTCCGCGGCGATGTCCTGGGCCTCCAGCTCGTCCAGGAAGTTCAGGGCGCCGCGGCCGCCGGTGCGTTCCTCGGCGCGCGCGGCGGTCTCGAAGAGCGCGCAGACGGCGTCCAGGTCGCGGTCGGCGTTCCGGCCGGCGGCGCCGCCGCGGCGGGCGGCGCGCTCCAGCCGCTGCGGCCAGGGGGTGCCGTTCCACAGCTCCCACAGGGCCTGTTCGGCGGTGCCGCCGGCCGCGAGGAGTTCGCGGGCCGTGCGCAGGAGCGCGCCCAGGCGCTGCGCGCCCCTGGCGTACGCCGCGTCGTGGGCGACGAGTCGCTCGGGCCGGTCGAGGGCCTCGGCGATCAGGTCGTCCGAGGGCCTGGGCACGGTGCGGCCGGCGGCCCGCTCCTCCTCCCTGAGGGCGCGGCCCAGCCGACGCAGATCCGCGGCGTCCATGCCGCCGAGCGGGGACGTGAGGAGGGTGAGGGCGGTCTCGGCGTCGAGCCGGGGCCGTCCGTCGCCGCTCCCGTCCTCCGCCGCCGGTTCGGCGACCGCCCGCAGTGCCGTCAGCAGCGGGGCCACCGCCGGTTCGTGGCGCAGCGGGACGTCGTCGCCGTCGACCTCCACGGGGACGCCCGCCGAGCCGAGGGCGCGCCGCACGGCCGGTATGGACCGCGAGCCCGCGCGCACCAGGACGGCCATCTCACGCCAGGGGACGCCGTCCTCCAGGTGCGCGCGGCGCAGGATGTCGGCGATGTTGTCGGTCTCGGCGCCCGCGGTCGGGTAGGTGTACGCCTCCACCCGGCCGCCCTCGCGCACGGCGGCGAGCTCCCGGTGCGCGCGTACGGCCTGTGCGGGGAGGCGGGTCAGCGGCATGCGGCGGGTGAGCAGCCGGGTGGCCGCGAGGAGGTCCGCGCCGGAGCGGCGCGAGGTGGTGAGCACTTCGACGGGCGCCGGTGCGCCGTCCCGGCGGGGGAAGGCGTGCGGGAAGTCGAGGATGCCGTTGATGTCGGCGCCCCGGAAGGCGTAGATCGACTGGTCCGGGTCGCCGAAGGCGACGAGCGTCCGGCCGTCGCCCGCGAGGGCGCGCAGCAGCCGTGTCTGGGCCACGTCGGTGTCCTGGTACTCGTCCACGAAGACGGCGTCGTAGCGCCGCGCGAGCTCCGCGCCGGTCCCGGGCCGCTCGGCGAGGAGCACGGCGCGGTGGACGAGTTCGGCGTAGTCGAGCACGCCCCGCATGTCGAGCAGGTCGAGGTATTCGGCGAGGAAGGAGGCGGCGGCGCTCCAGTCGGGGCGGCCGGTGCGCTCGGCGAAGGCGCCGAGCGCGTCCGGGCCGAGCCCGAGTTCGCGGCTGCGGGCGAGCACCGCGCGCACCTCGTCGGCGAAGCCGCGCGTGGTGAGGCAGGCGCGCAGGTCGCCGGGCCAGCGCACGGCGCCGCGCCCCTCGCGCTCCAGCTCGGCCTGTCCGGCGAGCAGCTCGCGCACGACGGCGTCCTGCTCGGGGCCGGAGAGCAGCCGCAGCGGGTCGATGAACAGGTCGGCGTCCTGGTGGGCGCGGACCAGGGCGTAGCAGTACGAGTGGAAGGTCGTGGCCTGCGGTCCCCGGGCGGTGCCGCCGAGCCGGGCGGCCATCCGGTCGCGGAGCTCGACGGCCGCCTTGCGGCTGAACGTCAGGACGAGGACGCGCTCCGGATCGGTGCCCCGCAGCACCCGGTCCGCGACGGCCTCGACCAGGGTGGTCGTCTTCCCCGTGCCGGGCCCCGCGAGGACCAGCAGCGGCCCTTCCCGGTGGTCAACCACGGCGCGCTGGCGCGCGTCCAGCTCAGGAGGGGCCGTGGGGCCCGGCCGGGTCCGCACGAGGCGGTACGCGCCCGGGGCGGGCCGCTGCGCCGGCCGCGGGCGGACGGCGCCGGCCGTGCCTGGCGAGGAGGGGAAGGAGCTCACGTGGGTTGCCGGTCCTGGTGGGGGTGCGGGGTCGTGCGGCGGGGTGCGCCGGGCGGCCGGGAAGGGGGTCCGGGCGTGACGGCGGTTGTCGACGCTACGCCAGACGGCACGCGAGGCGCAGGGCGTACCGCGGACCGACGCACGGCCCTGCGGCTCCCACCCGTTCGGGTCAGCCCTTGGGCGCACTGGTCACGGCGTGGTCCGGGGGTGCCCGGCCGGCGGATGCCGTCAGGTGTGAGGAGTCACACCGGCCGGGCCGTCACTCTCGGGGGTGCCGTCCCAGCGCGCCCGCGCCATGGCGAGCCGGGGCACGTGTCCCTGCGCGGAGCGGCCGGCCTCCCGCAGCGGTGTGCCCTCCTCGCGGTAGTGGGCGAGCGCGCGCAGCTCGTGGCCGGGCAGCAGGGCGCCGTCCGAGCGGACCACCCGCCACCAGGGCACCGCGCCGCCGTAGAGCGCCATCACGCGCCCCACCTGGCGGGGTCCGCCCTCCCCCAGCCACTCGGCGACGTCGCCGTAGGTCATCACCCGGCCGGGCGGAATCCGCTCCGCGACGGCCAGCACCCGTTCCGCGTACTCGGGAAGCTCGGCGGCCTCTCCCCGGCTCGTCCGTACGTCCTCGCTCACCCGGCCCATCCTGCCGCACCCCGCCGGCGGCCGGTGCGCCGGCCGCCCTCTGGCATCACCACCCGCGCGTACGGCAAGATCACCCAGAGTGCGTACCCGTACTACAGGGCGTACGATCCGGAGTCCGCGCCCCCGAAATACACCCTGATGCCCCCTCGCCCGGCGGGGCCATGCCACCATCTTCCGGGCGGTGACTGGTGATACGAGACCAAGACGAGCAGACGGAGCGACAGCAGGGCGCGGAGCCTCCAGGAGGCGACCGCGCCCCCGAAGCGCTGTCCGGCTCCGGTGAGCCCGCGGCCGAGGGCCCGGAGCGGCCTCCCGCCGAGCGGGCGGCGCCGGCGTGCCCCGAGGAGATGCGCGGCGGCTACTGCGAGGACGGTGAGGCGCACATCGACCAGGTGTCGGGCGACGAGCCGTTGCTGCCCGCCCGCGTCCACCGCCCGGCGGACCTGGTGCGGCTGTTCCTCGGCATCGTCGGCATCGCCCTCGTCCTCGCCCTCGCGGCCTTCGCCCACGGCACCACGCAGGGCCTGGAGAAGGACATCGGCGACAGCACCGGCCGGGCGCCGCAGCTGCTGGCGAACTTCGCGGGGCTCGCCGCCAACATCGCCATCTTCATCGTCCCGGTGGCGTTCGCCATCGAGCGGCTCATCAAACGCGACGGGCTGCGCATCGCCGACGGTGTGCTCGCCGCCGTCCTCGCGCACGGCGTGTCCCTCGCCACCGACCTCTGGGTGGCCGACACGGCACCGGCGTCGATCCGTGACGCGCTGACCCAGCAGGCGCCCACCGGCGGCCTCACCGATCCGGTGCACGGCTATCTGGCCCCTGTGATCGCCTATATGACGGCCGTCGGAATGTCGCGACGGCCGCGCTGGCGGGTCGCGATGTGGGCCGTGCTGCTGCTCGACGCCTTCGCGGTGCTGGTGAACGGCTACACGACACCGTTCTCGATCGTCACCACCGTGCTGATCGGATGGACCGTCGCCTACGGCACGCTCTACGCCGTCGGCTCACCGAACGTCCGCCCCACCGGCCGCCACCTCCTCGCCGGACTGCGCCGTGTCGGCTTCAAGCCGGTCACCGCGCTGCGCGCCGAGGAGAGCGCCGACGCCGTCGGCACCGAGCACTCGCACCCGCACGACCGGGGGCGCCGCTACATCGTCACTCTGGAGGACGGCCCGCCGCTCGACGTCACGGTCGTCGACCGCGAACAGCAGGCACAGGGCTTCTTCTACCGCCTCTGGCAGCGGCTGGCGCTGCGCGGCATCACCCAGCCGCGCAGCCTGCAGTCCCTCCGGCAGGCCCTCGAACAGGAGGCGCTGCTCGCCTACGCGGCCATCGCCGCGGGCGCCAACGCCCCCAAGCTGATCGCCACCTCGGAGCTCGGCCCGGACGCCGTGATGCTCGTCTACGAGCACATCGGCGGCCGCACCCTCGGCTCGGTCCCCACCGAGGAGATCACCGACGAGCTGATGGCCGGTGCCTGGCGACAGGTGCACGCCCTCCAGTCGCGGCGGATCGCCCACCGCAGGCTCGACGGCGACGCCCTTCTGGTGGATCGTTCCGGCAACGTCGTTCTGACCGACCTGCGCGGCGGGGAGATCGCGGCGGGCGACCTGGTGCTGCGCATGGACGTCGCACAGCTGCTGGTGACCCTCGGGCTGCGGGTCGGCGCCGAGCGCGCCGTGGCCACCGGCGTGGACGTGCTCGGCCCGGACGCCATCGCCGACAGCCTGCCGCTGCTCCAGCCGCTGGCGCTCACCCGCATCAGCCGCGCGACCCTGCGCCAGCTCGCCCGGGAGCGCGCGCAGCGGGAGCGTGACACCGTCCTGGAGGCCGCGCGCGCCGCCAAGGAGGCCAAGGAGGCGCGGACCGCCGAACAGGGCTCGCAGGAGTTGCCCGCGGAGGACCGCAAGGCGCTCAAGGCCGAGCGGCAGGCCGAGAAGAAGGCCGTGGAAGAGGCCCTGGAGGAGGCGCGCGAGGAGGACCTGCTCGCGCAGATCCGCCGCCAGGTGCTGCTGATCCGGCCGCAGGCCCCGATAGAGCCGGTGCGCCTGGAGCGCATCAAGCTGCGCACGCTGCTCAGCTTCGTGGCCGGTGCCTTCGCCGCGTACTTCCTGCTGTCGCAGTTCACCCACGTCCAGTTCGGCGATCTCGTCGACCGGGCGAACTGGGCCTGGGTCGCGGTGGCCGTGGCCTTCCAGGTGCTGACGTACGTCGCCGCCACGATGAGCCTGCTGGGCTTCGTGCCGGAGAAGGTCGCGTTCGGGCGCGCCGTCCTCGCGCAGGTCGCGGGCTCCTTCGTGAAGGTCGTCGCCCCGGCGGCGGTCGGCGGCGTGGCGCTGAACACGCGCTTCCTCCAGCGCGCGGGCATCCGGCCCGGCCTGGCCGTGGCGAGCGTGGGCGCGTCCCAGCTCTTCGGCCTGGCCTGTCACATCCTGCTGCTGCTGTCCTTCGGCTATGTGACCGGTACGGAGCGCAGTTCGTCGCTCGGCCCCTCGCGGACGATCATCGGCGGGCTGCTGACGGCGGCCGTGCTCGTGCTCGTCGTGGCGGCCGTGCCGGTGCTGCGGAAGTTCGTCTCCACACGCGTGCGGTCGCTCTTCGCGGGCGTCATCCCGCGCATGCTGGACGTGCTCCAGCGGCCGCAGAAGCTCTTCGCGGGCATCGGCGGCATGCTGCTGCTGACGGCGGCGAACGTGATGTGCCTCGACGCCTCGATCCGCGCGTTCGGCGGGGACCTGAGCTACGCCAGCATCGCGGTGGTCTTCCTGACGGCCAACGCGCTGGGTTCGGCCGCGCCGACGCCCGGCGGCGTGGGCGCCGTCGAGATCGCGCTGACCGGTGTGCTGACGATCGCCGGACTGCCGGCGGAGCAGGCCACCCCGGCGGTGATCCTCTTCCGCCTGATGACGCTGTGGCTGCCGGTGCTGCCGGGATGGGTCTCGTTCAGCTATCTGACCCGCAAGGGAGCGATCTAGCCGACCGGGCGGGGTGCCCGCCGATTCCGGGCACTCCCCGCCCCGGCGCACATCCCGTCGCATCTGCCAGGCGATTCCCCTCGTCGACCTTGCACATGCGACCCACCGCGCCATAGCGTGCGCCCATGCAGACCTACACCATCGGCCGGGCCGCCAGGCTCCTCGGCGTCAGTCCCGACACCGTGCGGCGGTGGGCCGATGCGGGGCGGGTGCCCACCTCGCGGGACGAGGCCGGCAAGCGGCACATCCGCGGGTCCGACCTCGCGGCCTTCTCGGTGACGCTCGCGGCGGAGGCCGGCGAGAGCGAGGAAGCGGCGTACACCACCGCCCGTAACGCCTTCCCGGGCATCATCACCGCCGTCAAGCTCGGCGACGTCGCCGCCCAGGTCGAGATCCAGGCCGGCCCGCACCGCCTCGTCTCGCTGCTGACCCGGGAGGCCGTCGAGGAGCTGGGCCTGGCCGTCGGGATGGAGGCCGTGGCCCGGGTGAAGGCCACCAACGTGCACATCGACCGCGCTTGACCCGGCACCTGGAGAACCCGATGCACCGCACGCCCGTACGCGCCGCCCTGGCCGCCGCGCTCCTCCTGCCGCTCGTGGCCGCCTGCGGCGGCGGTGGGGACAAGGACGACGCCAAGTCCTCCACGACGCTCACCGTGCTCGCCGCGGCGTCCCTGACGGACGTCTTCAAGCAGGCCGGGACGGCGTACGAGAAGGACCACCCGGGCACCAAGGTGAACTTCTCCTTCGCCGGCTCGCAGGAGCTCGCCTCGCAGGTGCGCCAGGGCGTGCCCGCCGACGCGCTGGTCACCGCCGACACCACGACCATGGACGGCCTGAAGTCCGACACGGACAAGCCGGTGGTCATCGCGAAGAACCGGCTCACCATCGCGACCGCCCAGGGCGACCCGAAGGGCGTCAAGGGGCTGGCCGACCTCTCCAGGAGCGACCTCAAGGTCGTGCTGGCCGCGCCCCAGGTGCCGGTCGGCCGCTACAGCCAGAAGGTGCTCGACCAGCAGCACGTCAAGGTCAGGCCGGTGTCCCAGGAGGCGAACGTCCGGGCCGTCCTCAGCAAGGTCTCGCTCGGTGAGGCCGACGCGGGGATCGTCTATCTCACGGACGCGGCGGCGGCCAGGGGCAAGGTCTCCACGGTCACCGTGCCGGACGCGCAGAACGCCGTCGCGTCCTACCCGGCCGCGGCCCTCAAGGGCTCGAAGCACCCCGAGGAGGCCGCCGACTTCGTGAAGTGGCTCGGCTCCGGCGAGGCGCAGAAGCTGCTGCGCGCGGCGGGCTTCCAGCAGCCGTGACGGGCGGGACGCGCCGGGGGCGCACGCCCTGGGCACTCGGGCTGCCCGCCGCGCTCGCGGTGGGCTTCCTGCTCCTGCCGCTGGCGGGCATCCTGGTCCGTACGCCCTGGGCCACCCTTCCCTCGCGCCTCGGCTCGCACGAGGTCACCGAGGCCCTGGGGCTGTCCCTCCTGGTCTCCGGCTGGGCCCTGCTGCTGTCCCTCCTGCTCGGCGTCCCGCTGGCGTGGCTGCTCGCCCGCGTGGAGTTCCCCGGCAAGGCTCTGGTGCGCTGCCTGGTGATGCTGCCGATGGTGCTGCCCCCGACGGTCGCTGGGGTGGCCCTGCTCCAGGGCTACGGCCGCAGGGGTGTGCTGGGCCCCTGGCTGGAGTCCTGGTTCGGCGTCACGCTGCCGTTCTCGACGGCGGGCGCGGTGCTGGCCTCCGCCTTCGTGGCGATGCCGTTCCTGGTGATCAGCCTGGAGGGCGCGCTGGCGGGCCTGCACCCGCGCTACGAGGAGACCGCGACGTCCCTGGGGGCGACCCCGCTGCGGGTCTTTCGCACCGTCACCCTCCCCATGGTGATGCCGGGCCTGGTCGCGGGCGCGGCGCTGAGCTGGGCGCGGGCGCTGGGCGAGTTCGGCGCGACAATCACCTTCGCCGGCAACCTCCCGGGCACCACCCAGACCCTCCCCCTCCAGGTCTATCTGCTGCTCCAGGACGACCCGGAGAGCGCCACGGCGGTGTCCCTCCTGCTGCTGGTCATCGCGACAGCGGTGCTGATCTCCCTGCGCGGGCGCTGGCTGACGGCCGGTAAGCGGTCCGCCCCGCGGCCGACGGCGGACGTGCCGCAGCCTTCCGAGCGCCCCGTACGGACGACCGGAGCCGTACGTCCGGAGGACCCGGACCGCACCCCGCACCCGCTGCGCACCACGGTGACCGGCGCGACGACGGCGGAGCTCAGCGCGGAGGCCGGCACCACCATCGCTCTCGTCGGCCCGAACGGCGCCGGCAAGACCACCCTCCTCCGCGCCCTCCTGGGGCTCACGGACAGAGCCGAGGCCGAGCCTGTGACCATTGGCGGCACGGACGTCTCCAAACTCCCGCCGCACAAGCGGCGCATCGCCTGGGTCCCCCAGGACAACGCCCTCTTCCCCCACCTCACCGCCCTCGCCAACACCGCGTACGGCCTGCGCGCCCAGGGCGTCCCGAAGGCGGAGGCGCACGCCGCGGCCCGGCACTGGCTGGACCGCCTCGGCGTGGGCGGTCTGACCCACCGCAGGCCCGGTGCGCTCAGCGGCGGCCAGGCCCAGCGCGTAGCGCTGGCCAGGGCGCTGGCCGCCCGCCCCCGCCTCCTGCTGCTGGACGAGCCGCTGGCCGCGCTCGACCAGGCCACACGCGCCCAGGTCCGCCACACCCTGCGCACCCACCTGGCGGACTTCCCGGGCGTCTGCCTGATCGTCACCCACGACCCCGTGGAGGCCGTGTCGCTGGCCGACCGGATCCTCGTCCTGGAGGACGGCCGTACGGTGCAGTACGCGTCACCGGTGGAGCTGACCCGGCACCCGCGTTCGTCCTGGGTTGCGCGGATGCTGGGGCGCAACGCCTGGCAAGGCACGTCCACGGCGGAACGCACACTCCTCCTCGACGGCGGCGCGAGCCTCGTCGCGGCGGACCCGCTGCCGGGGCGGGCCACGAGCGGGCTCGCCGTCGTGGGCCCGGAGGCGGTGTCCCTGCACGTCGAGCGGCCGGGCGGCAGCCCCCGGAACGTCTGGCAGGGCACGGTCCGCGAGATCACGGCACAGGGCGGGCGGCTGCGCGTCCTGGTGACGGGCGAACCGGACGTGGTCGCGGAGATCACGCCGTCCGCGGCGGCGGAGCTCGCGCTGAAGGAGGGCCTCCCGGTATGGGTGAGCATCAAGGCCACGGAGGTCACGTTCGTCGCCCTGTGAGCCTCGCGCAGACAGGCGGGACGGCCGCCCTGTGAGCCGCACGGCGCACCGCGTAGGCCGGCCGCCCGGTGAGCCCGACCCGCCACCGGACCGGACGGCCGCCCGTCGCCCTGTGAGCCCCGCGCGCACCACGTGGGGCAGCCGCCCGGCGGTCCACTACTAACCCGTACGCCCGCACCGCGCGCGCCCCTCACCGGCCGCCCGGACGATGGCAGTCCCACACCTGCCGCCGACCCCCGGGAGTGCCGCTGTGTCCAGTTCCGTCAGGGCCGGGGGGCTGCTCACCACCGTGTTGCTGACCATGGCGGCTGTCACCACGGCCGCCGGGTGCGGCGGGAGCGACGACAAACCGGTGGCGAACGTCCAGGACGGCCAGAAGCTGGCGTGGAAAGCGTGCCCGGCGCCGAGCGGCAGCCAGGGCGGCGCACCGGACAAGGCGCCCGGCCGCGAGTGGGAGTGCGCGACCCTGAAGGCGCCGCTCGACTACACGGCCCCCAAGGGCGAGACGATCGACATCGCGATGATTCGCGCGAAGGCCACGGACCCGGCGCACCGGATCGGCTCGCTGGTCTTCAACTTCGGTGGCCCGGGCGGCTCCGGGCTGACCACGCTCCCGGCGTTCGCCGACGACTACAAGAAACTGCGCACGCGCTACGACCTGGTGAGCTTCGACCCGCGCGGGGTGGGCCGCAGCAGCGGGGTCACCTGTCTGAGCGACAAGGAGCTCGACGCCTACTACGCGGCCGACGTCACCCCGGACACCAAGCAGAAGGAGAAGGCCCTCGTGGACCGGGTGGCGGGCTACGCCGCCGCGTGCGCGAAGCACTCCGGGAAGGTCCTGCCCTACGTGGGGACGACGAACGCCGCCCGCGACATGGACCTGATGCGCCAGGCGCTGGGCGAGGAGAAGCTGCACTACTTCGGGGTGTCGTACGGCACCGAACTCGGCGGTGTCTACGCGCACTTGTTCCCGGGCCGGGTGGGCCGCACCCTCTTCGACGGCGTCGTGGACCCGACGAGCGACCCCGTGCAGGGCGCCCTCGGCCAGGCAAAGGGCTTCCAGCTCGCACTGGGCAACTACATGGAGGCGTGCGTGAAGACCTCCGACAACTGCCCCACCGAGCAGCAGATCGGCGACCTGCTGCGGCAGCTGGACAGGAAACCGATCCCCGGCGCGGGCGGCCGCGTGCTGACGCGGTCCCTGGCCACCGGCGGGATCGCCCAGTCGCTCTACTCCAAGGACTTCTGGGACTACCTCACCGAGGGGCTCGAGGACGCCGGCAACGGCGACGGACGGCTGCTGCTCTCGCTGTCGGACTCCATGAACGGGCGCGGCCAGGACGGGCGTTACAGCTCCCTCCAGTCCTCCCTCAACGCCATCACGTGCGCCGACTCCGCCCAGCGCTACACCGCGGCCGAGATCGAGGGGAAGGTGCCGGAGTTCCGCAAGGCGTCGTCCGTCTTCGGCGACTTCATGGCCTGGAGCCTCACGCAGTGCACCGGCTGGCCCGTCAAGGGCGAGTGGCGGACGCCCGACGTGAGCGCGCCGGGCGCGGCGCCCATCCTCGTCGTCGGCAACACCGGTGACCCCGCGACCCCTTACGAGGGAGCGCACCGGATGGCGCAGCAGCTCGGTAAGGGCGTCGGCGTGGAGCTGACCTTCCGCGGCCAGGGGCACGGCGCGTACGACAGCGGCAACGCGTGCGTCAAGGGGGCTGTGGACGCCTACCTGTTGGAAGGTACGGTCCCTCAAGCCGGTAAGATCTGCTCATAGCACACATAGCACTATCACCGGTGGCCGAACGGCATGGATCGAATGTCAGTGGCCCGCACTACGATCGCCCGCACAGCAGTTCCGTGACGGACGGTCGGGGGACAAGGTGTCGTACAGCACGCTTCGCGACCGCGGCCGCAAGGGCCGGGTCCTGACCGGCCTCCTGGCCATCGCCGCGCTGGTGGCCGCCCTCGTGGCGCTCTGGCAGACCCAGTCCACCCCGCTCGCCCGGCGCTCCTACTGCTGGGGCGCCTGGGCCGAGGACGGCGGCCTCTTCCACCGCGGCGACCACGACCGCGTCGCCGAGGAGAGCGCGCCCGCGCCCGGCCGCCCCACCGGTCTGTGCACGCTCCGCTGGCGCGGCGGCCAGGGCTCCGGGGCGTACGAGCAGCGGGTCGAGCTCCGGCTGGGCACGGGGCCCGACGGGGCGGCGGCGCGCCGCGCGTGGCTCGACGGCCTCTTCGAGGGGGGCGACACCGCGCTCCCGGGCCGGCTGCCCGGCTTCACGGCCGCCGGTTCCGGCGCCCTGGTGCTGCCCGCGAGCTGCGACGTGGGCGGCAGGCCGTCCGTCGTGACGTTCACCAGTTCCTACACGGGCACGGCCGGGCGCGCCGCCCGGCCCGGGTTCCCCCCCGGCGCGTCCCCGGCGAACACGGGGGCGTTATTGGTGAGCGCCGCCAACCGGGCCGCCAAGGCGACGGGGTGTTCGTCGGCGCCACCCATGCGGCTGCACGCGCGGGCGAGGACGACGAGGCCCGTACGGGTGAACCCGGGCGCGTCGCCGGGGCGTTGCGCCATCCCCGGGCTGGGGGACGCGAGCGCGCCGGACGACCGGCTGACCGACACCGTGGGCAGCGTCCACGACGACTTCCAGACCTGCGGGGTCTCCGGCGACGGGCAGTGGGCCGCCCGCTTCACCATGGTCGGCAGGCCCAGGATCGTCGCCCTCTTCGACGGACTCACCGGCGACAGCCCGCCAGGCCCCGGCTGGCGGGCGCACGGCCGGATCGACGCGACCGGCGCGCTGATACGTGCCGACTGCGACGGCCGCGCCACGGTCTTCACCATGCGCACCGGCCCCGGCCGCACGCACACCGGCCTGGACGACCCGCGCCGGTCCTTCCCCGCCTTCGTCGACGCGGTGGGCGAGCGCATAGGGTGCGCGCGCCTGCGCGCCCGCTGAGCGCTCCCCCCGCCACGAGGACGGCGGGGCCGTCGCCTCGTAGAGTCGGTGGAATGACTCCCTCGCGGCCACGGGCCGGCGCCCTCCTCCCCACCGCGCTCGCGGTCGTCCTCGCCACCGCCGGGTGCGGTGGCGGCGGTGGCGGCGGTTCGAGCACCACGGATGCCAAGGGCGCCGACGCGTCCGCCGGCGCCCAGGCGCCCCCGCGCTGGTCGGCGTGCGCCGCGCCCACCGACGCCCAGGGCGGCGACGGCAAGGCGCCCGGCAAGGAGTGGGAGTGCGCCAAGCTCGCCGTCCCGCTGGACTACGCCGAGCCCGGCGGCAAGAAGATCGACCTCGCGCTCATCCGGGTGAAGGCGCGCGATCAGAATCACCGGATCGGCTCCCTGGTGTTCAACTTCGGCGGACCCGGCGGCTCCGGGGTGACGACGCTGCCGGGCCTGGCCGCGAGCTACGAGAAGCTGCGGGAGCGCTACGACCTCGTGAGCTTCGACCCGCGCGGCGTGGGCGCGAGCGCGGGCGTCACGTGCCAGAGCGACCAGGAGCTGGACGCCGCCGCCCAGATCGACGCCACCCCGGACGACGACGCGGAGCTGCGCACGACCCTGGCGGCCAACAAGGCGTACGTGGACGCGTGCGCGAAGAACTCGGCCGAGCTGCTCCCCCACGTCGGCACCGTGAACGCCGCCCGTGACATGGACCGGCTGCGCGCCGCCCTGGGTGACGACAAGCTGCACTACTTCGGCATCTCCTACGGCACCGAACTGGGCGGCGTCTACGCCCACTTGTTCCCCAGGAACGTCGGACGCGCGGTCCTCGACGCCGTCGTCGACCCGACGCAGGACCCCCTGCAGGGCAGTCTCGGGCAGACCAAGGGCTTCCAGCTCGCCCTCGACGACTACCTCAAGGACTGCGCCGCCCGCACCCCGCAGGCCGGCTGCCTCTCGCAGGACCGCATCACCACCCTGCTGAAGGACCTCGACGCGAACCCGCTGCCCACCTCGCAGCAGGGCCGCAAGCTCACACAGGACGAGGCCGTCAACGGCATCGCGTCCGCGCTCTACTCCAAGGAGACCTGGCGCTATCTGACCTCGGGCCTCCGCGAGGCCACCACCAAGGGCACCGGCAACACCCTGCTGGTGCTCTTCGACGCTCTCAACGGCCGTAACCCGGACGGCCATTACAGCAATCTCCAGGCGGCCAACCGGGCCATCTCCTGCGTCGACGCCGAGCAGCGCTACACGGTGGACGACGTGAAGAAGTACCTCCCGCAGTTCCGGTCGGCCTCACCGGTCTTCGGGGAGGGCGCCGCCTGGTCGCTCCTCGGCTGCACCGGCTGGCCGGTCAAGGGCGGCTGGAAGACGCCGGACGTCAGCGCTCAGGGCTCGGCGCCGATCGTCGTCGTCGGCAACACCGGTGACCCCGCGACGCCTTACGCCGGTGCGCAGCAGATGGCCCGGCGGCTCGGCAAGGGCGTGGGCGTCGAGGTGACGTACAAGGGCGAGGGGCACGGGGCGTACAACAGCGGCAACCCGTGCATGGTCGACGCGGTCAACGGCTATCTGCTGGACGGCAAGGTCCCCTCCGGGGGGACGACGTGTTCGTGACGGAGGAACGCGGAACGCCGGACGGGCGGCATTCATGCCCGTCCGGCGTTCGAGGACTCCGCTGCGAGGCGGCGGCGCGGAGACGACGGCCCGCGGAGGGCCGCCCGCGCCGGCCGGAGACCCCCGCCTAGTACACCGGCTTCTCGGGCTCGATCTGGTTCACCCAGCCGATGACGCCACCGCCCACGTGCACCGCGTCCGCGAAGCCCGCGGACTTCAGGACGGCCAGGACCTCCGCGGAGCGGACACCCGTCTTGCAATGCAGGACGATCTTCTTGTCCTGCGGCAGGTCCTGGAGGGCGTTCCCCATCAGGAACTCGTTCTTCGGGATCAGCCGGGCGCCCGGGATGGAGACGATCTCGTACTCGTTGGGCTCGCGGACGTCGATGATGTCGATGGTCTCGCCGCCGTCGATCCACTCCTTGAGCTGCTTGGGAGTGATCGTCGAGCCCATGGCCGCTCCCTGGGCCTCCTCGGAGACGACGCCGCAGAACGCCTCGTAGTCGATGAGCTCGGTGACCGTGGGGTTCTCCCCGCAGACCGCGCAGCCGGGGTCCTTGCGGACCTTGACCTGCCGGTAGGTCATCTCCAGGGCGTCGTAGATCATCAGTCGGCCCACCAGCGGCTCGCCTATGCCGGCCAGCAGCTTGATCGCCTCGTTGACCTGGATCGAGCCGATGGAGGCGCACAGCACGCCCAGCACGCCGCCCTCGGCGCAGGAGGGCACCATGCCCGGCGGCGGGGGCTCGGGGTAGAGGCAGCGGTAGCAGGGGCCGTGCTCGGACCAGAAGACCGACGCCTGGCCGTCGAAGCGGTAGATCGAGCCCCAGACGTACGGCTTGTTCAGCAGGACGCAGGCGTCGTTGACCAGATAGCGGGTGGCGAAGTTGTCGGTGCCGTCCACGATCAGGTCGTACTGGGAGAAGATCTCCTTGACGTTCTCCGCCTCCAGGCGCTCCTGGTGGAGGACGACGTTCACATAGGGGTTGATCCCCTTCACCGAGTCCCGGGCGGACTCCGCCTTGGAGCGCCCGATGTCGGCCTGGCTGTGGATGATCTGCCGCTGGAGGTTGGACTCGTCGACCTCGTCGAACTCCACGATGCCGAGCGTGCCCACGCCCGCCGCCGCCAGATACATCAGCGCCGGCGACCCCAGACCGCCCGCGCCCACACAGAGCACCTTGGCGTTCTTCAGCCGCTTCTGCCCGTCCATCCCCACGTCCGGGATGATCAGGTGGCGGGAGTACCTGCGAACCTCGTCAACGGTGAGCTCGGCAGCCGGTTCGACTAGGGGTGGCAGCGACACGGGGTCTCCGTAGGTCGGACGGAAGGGTCGTCCCCGCAGGTGCGGGGTGCTCTTCGGCGTAACACTGCCACGCCCCGCCTCATTCCGAGACACCAGGTCCGATGCGCGAGACGAGTTCGTCCCAGTAGCCGGGCATCACCTCCCAGGGGTCCGATTCGTCCTGGTCCGAGCGGTCGGTGAGGTAGACCGTGCCCGCGCCCTGCCGCCGGGCGGTGCCCAGCGCCTCGGCCAGCTGCTGCCGGGGCACGCCGTGCACGAGGTGGCAGAAGCGCTCGGGCGGGTGGGCGGCCGTCCAGTCGGGCGCCTGGACGCGGCGGTACGCGGACCACGGTCCCCGGAAGGTCACCAACTGGTCGGCCAGGCCCGCGTAGGCGGGGCACGGGTGGGTGCCGTGCTGGAGCACCACATAGGCCCGCTCCAGCAGCGTGCGCAGGCCCGCGACGGTGCGCCGGGTGCCGGGCAGCGCGGCCGGGTCCGTGGGGGCGGCGTCCACCGAAAAGCCGTCCACCTTGTACCAGTTGAGGTAGCGCTGCGCCTCCGACAGCAGCTCCGCGAAGGGCCGCGCCCCGAACGCCGCGTCCAGGTGTCCGAGGACGCGGACGCCCGCCTCGCGCAGCCGGCCGGCGGCGGCCAGGCAGTGCGGGTCCGGGCGGGTGCCGGGGCCGCCCGACGCCTTGCCGCACTCCCCCAGCGCCCCGGCCCCGAACACCACCCAGTCCACGGGCACATCGGGCCGCACGAGCTCGCCCCACTCGGCCGGCGCGAGCAGCGGGTGCGCGAAGCCGGGGACGCCGAAGCGCAGCGGCCGCGCGGCGGCGCGCGCGGCGCCCCGGTGGCCCGAGGGGCTCAGATGCGACACGCGGCCTCCATCCAGATGTCGGCCAGTGACTCCTCCAGCCCGATTCTGGGGCGCCAGCCGAGCCGGTCGCGGGCGGTGCGGACGTCGGCCTGCTGCCAGCTGCCGCAGCCGTCGGGGTACGGGTACGCGGGCGGGGAGCCCAGGTGCGGGTCGTCCAGCTCGTGCAGGGCGCCGCCGAAGCCCGCGACCCTGGCCAGCAGGGACGCCGCGTCCCGCAGGCGCACCGCGCGGCCGGTGCCGATGTTGACGGCGCCCTGGGCGGCGGACAGGGAGGCGGCGTGGACGGCGCGGGCGACGTCCCGCACGTCGACGAAGTCCCGCTGCACGCCGAGGCCGCTGAGCTTCAGCTCGCTGTCGCCGCTCTGCATGGCGCGCCGCATGGCGTCGGCGAGCCGGCCGAGCGGCGACCCGGCGGGCGTGCCGGGTCCGACGGGCGAGAAGACCCGCAGCACGATGGCGTCCAGGCCGGAGCCCAGCACGAGTTCGGTGGCGGCGAGCTTGCTGACGCCGTACGGGCCGCCGGGGCGCGGCACGGCGTCCTCCGCGGTGGAGGAACCCGGCTGCGAGGGCCCGTACTCGGAGGAGCAGCCCACCTGCACCAGGCGGGCGCCGCAGCCGCTGCGGCGCAGCGACTCGCAGACGGTGGCGACCGCGACGGTGTTGTGCCGGGTGAGGTCGCGGGCACCGCCCCGGGTGGCGCCCGCGCAGTTGATCACGACCCCGGGGTGCACCGCGTTGAGGAACCGGGTGAGCGCTCCGGGGCTGCCGCTGGCGAGGTCGAAGCGGACGTCCGCGTCGTCGCCGCGGCCGAGGGCGGTGAGCTGGACGGCGGGGTCGGCGAGCAGCCGGTCGGCCACGTAGCGCCCGAGATAGCCGTTGGCGCCGAGCAACAGGACCCTCATCGGTCGCGCCCTCGCTCTCGCCCGGCGGTGCGGGTGGGGTGAACGGTCATCTTCCTTGCTCCTCTGACGGGGTGTGCGGCTCGGGGTGCGGTGGCCGGGCCGGGGTCCCCGGTGCCTGCGGCAGGGGGGAGGTGTCCGGGCCGGCGGGGTCGGTGATCGCGGGCGCGCCGCGCCGGTGGGCGGAGGCCCGGGACAGCGCGGGGAGGGCGCGGCCCAGCAGGACCAGCGCGGGGACGGCGCAGGCCACGAGGGGTACGACGGCGGGGCCGTGGGTGGCGGCGGCCCTGGCGAGCGCGCCCGCGGGCCCGCCGCCGCCCGGCAGCCAGGCCCCGAGCAGGGGCACGGCTTCGGCCGCGCAGGCGGTGAGGACGGCGAGGGCGGCCGCTCTGGCGCAGCCGCGCACGGCCGTCAGCCGGGCGAGGAAGAGCAGCCCGCCGAGTGCCGTGGCGGCGCCGAGCGGGGCCGCGGGGTACGGGAGGGCGTGCCGGTCCAGTGCCGCGTGCAGGGCCCACAGGAGCGCGAGCAGCGCGCCGAGGAACAGCCCGGTCGCGGTCATGAGGACGGGCCAGGCGCGCGTACGGAAGGCGCCCAGGGTCCGGCTGACCGCCAGCGCGTGGCACACGCGCAGGGCGTACCAGCGCGCGCACCAGGCGGCCAGGGGGACGGCACAGGCCAGGGCGACGGCGGTGGGGGCGGCGGCCGACAGGGCGCGGGGCAGGTCGAGTCGACCGGCCGGGCGGCCGTCGAGCAGCACGGTGAGCAGCGGGTCGCCGAGGAGCGCGTAGGCGGCCAGCCAGAGGGCCGCGCACCGCCCGGCGGTCCACCAGCCGTCCGGGCCCGAAGGGGGCGCGGGTGCCGCTCGCCCGGGCGCCGCGTGTGCGCCGGAGCCCCACGCGGCCGGTGCCGGGTCGCGGCGCACGCGCGCGTAGAGCTCCTCGGCGAGGGAGAAGACATCGCGGTGCCGGCATTCGGCGGCCACGCGTTCGGCGATGCCCCGGGCCTCCAGGACCGCCGCGATCTCCAGTGGGTCGACCGCCCGGACGCACAGTTCGCGGTGGCGGTGCAGGAGCGCCTTGACCGGGTCGGCGGGCGCCGCGGCGCTGGTGCCGGCGGAGGGTATGCCGGCGGCTGTCGCGGCGCCGCTGTCGCGCAGGGGTGTGCTCATCGGCGGCCCGCCCAGGTGGGTGCCTGGCGTGCGGACCAGGAGAGCGGGGGGTGCGCTCCGGCGGCGTGGGCGAAGGGGACCGACGGGTCGGCGGGGGCGTCCTGCCGCACCGGCGCGTGGGAGATGAGTTCGAGATAGATGCCGCCGAAGGCCGTCACATGCCGTTCCACGGTGAAGAGTTCGAGGGCCCGGGCGCGCGCGGCCGCGCCGAGGCGGGCGCGCCGCTCGGGGTCGCGCAGGAGGGCGAGGCAGGCGTCGGCGAGCTCGCGGGGGGCGCGCGGCGGGACGACCAGGCCGGTGCCGCCGATGACCTCCCGGACGGTGCCCGCGTCCGGTGAGACGGTGGCGCGGCCGCAGAACATCGCCTCCACCAGCGGCAGCGGGAAGCCGTCCGCGGCCCCCGCGAGGACGACGCTGCCCGCCGCGTACGTCTCCGGGCTCGCGGACTCCTCGAAGCGGACGCCGTCGGGCGGCTGGTTGCCGGGCAGCGGGGTGCCGACGACCCGCAGCCGGACGCCGGGCTCGGCCGCGCGCACCAGGGCGAGGGCCTCCCACAGATACGGCTCGGTGCGCCCGCCCGCCCACACGAGCGTGCGCCCGTCGTCGACGACCGTGCCCTCGGCGCCCTCGCCGACGTCCTCGTAAGGCCGCTCGTCGACTCCGGGGGGCACGGTGCGCAGCCGCTCGCGGTCGGCTCCGCAGCGCTCCTGCCAGCGCCGCACCTGCGCGTCGCCGGGGGTGATGAGATCGGCGCGGCGGTAGACCTCGGCGGTCAGCAGCCGGTGGAAGGCGGCGAGCAGGGTCCGTACGGGCAGGGACAGGCCGGCGGCGCTGGCGGCGCTGTTGAGGAAGTAGGCCCGGAGCCGGACCTCGTACTCGGTGACGAGGAGCGGGGTACCGAAGAAACGCTTGGCCAGCAGGCCCGGGAGGGCGGCGGGCCCGGCGGAGGTGGCGTGGCAGAGGTCGACCGCGGCGAGCCCCCGGTCGCCGTCGGTCGCGCCGTACCAGTCGAGGGACAGCGGCCGCAGCGCGCGCTCCAGCAGCGCGGAGGCGGCGAGCAGGTCGGCGACGCGGGTGCCGTAGACCGCCGGGTGTGCGCCGGGCGCGCGGCAGGCCGCCTCCAGGGCGCGCAGGGCCTGCTCCGAGCGGAGGGCGGTGCCGAGTCCTCCGGCGTCGTACGCCAGGTCGGCGAGGCCGTGGAGAGCGTCGGCGAAACGGTACGCCTGATCACTGGAGCAGCCGGTGGGGCCCGGGTCGTCGGCCGGTCCGGAGGGGGGCGCGCCGACCGAGCAGACGGCCGCCGCGAACTCCGCGAAGTGCTCGCCGAACCGGCGCCGTTCGCGCTTGCCGTACGCCCCGCCGGGCGCTCCCTCCCAGACCTCCGGCGGGTCGCCCCACAGGGGGGCGGTGCGCACCCGCCGGACGTGCTCCGGCAGGCCGTACCACCCGCAGCGCTCCTGGCGGGCCCCCCGGCTCAGCGCATAGATCTCGAACTCGTGCCCGGCCAGCCCGCGCACCAGTTGGTCGCACCACTGACCGCCCTCGCCCGCGGCATACGGATACCCACCCTCCGTGAGGAGTCCCACGCGCACGCACGCACCCCCGTCTGTCCACTGTGGCCACGCCGACCGCCGCCGAACGGCAGCGGGAGCACGCTATGCGCGCCGCCACGGGGCGCGACGGACGGTTGTCCGTCGCGCCACCGGAAGGGGTGAACAGAGGTGACTTTCCCGGAGATGGGACGTTGCTTCGCGCTATGCGGCGGCTTCCTCCTGTTCGAGCCGCGGCACGGCCGCCAGCAGGCCCCGCGTATAGGGGTGCCGGGGGTTCTCGTAGACGGCGTCCGCCGGGCCCTCCTCCACGATCCGCCCGCCGCGCATCACGACCAGCCGGTCGCTGACCTGGCGCACGACGGCGAGGTCGTGCGCGATGAAGACGAGCGCGAGCCCCAGATCGCGCTGGAGCTCCCCGAGCAGCTTCACGACCTGCGCCTGGGTGGTGACGTCGAGGGCGGACACCGGCTCGTCGCAGACGATCAGCTTCGGCTCGGGCGCGAGCGCCCGCGCGATGCCGACGCGCTGCCGCTGGCCGCCGCTGAACTCGTGCGGATAGCGGTCGTAGGAGCCGGGGTCGAGCCCGACCCGCTCCAGCAGTTCGCGCACCCGGGCGACGATCTCGGCGTCCGTGAGCTTCCCCGCCACGCGCAGCGGGTCGGCGATGGACTCGCCGACGCTGCGACGCGGGTTGAGCGAGGAGACCGGATCCTGGAAGACCATCTGGAGCTCGGAGCGGAAGGGCCGCAGCTCGCCCGCCGTGAGCCCGCCGATGTCCCGTCCCTGGTAGCGCAGTTCGCCGCCGGAGGGCTCCAGCAGCCGTACGAGCATCCGGCCCAGCGTCGTCTTGCCGCTGCCGGACTCCCCCACGACGCCGACGGTCTCACCGGCGCGTACGGTCAGCGAGACCTGGTCGACGGCGGTGACGGCCCGCTTGCCGCGCCCGAACTCCCGGGTCAGGCCGGTGGCTTCGAGCAGGGCCCCGTCTTCAGGGCCTTCGGGCCGCGCGGGGCGTACACCCGGACGGCGGACGTTTATCCGCGGCACGGCCGCCAACAGGTCACGCGTGTAGTCCTCGCCGGGCGCGTCGAGGAGCTCGCGGACCGGGCCGCGCTCGACGGCGCGGCCGTCCTTCATCACCAGCAGCTCCTCGACGCTGTCGGCGGCCACCCCCAGGTCGTGGGTGACCAGGATCAGGCCCATGCCGGTCTCGGCGCGCAGTTCGCGCAGCAGGCCGAGGATCTGCGCCTGCACGGTGACGTCGAGCGCGGTGGTGGGTTCGTCGGCGACCAGGAGCCGGGGCTCGCAGGCGAGCGCCATCGCGATGAGGGCGCGCTGGCGCATGCCGCCGCTGAACTCGTGCGGGCGGGAGCGCGCGCGCCGGTGCGCCTCCGGGATGCCCACCCGGTCGAGCACCTCGACGGCGCGGGCGCGGGCCGCGCGCCGGCTCGTGCCGCGCCGGTGGACGCGGTGGACCTCGGCGATCTGGTCACCGATGGCCTGATAGGGGTCGAGCGAGGAGAGCGGGTCCTGGAAGACCATGGCCGCCACCCCGCCGCGCACCTGCCGCAGTTCGGCCTCGCCGGCGGTGAGCACGTCGTGGCCCGCCACGCGTAGGTCACCGGTGACGCGGGCGCCGGTGGAGCGGTGCAGCCCGAGCAGGCCGTACGCCACCGTGCTCTTGCCCGAGCCGGACTCGCCGACGAGGGCGAGCGCCCCGCCGTGGGCGAGCTCGAAGGAGAGCCCGTCCACGGCGCGCACGAAGCCGTCGCCGGCCGGGAAGGAGACGGCGAGGTCGGTGACCTTCACCAGGGGTTCGGTCATCGCAGGGCCACCCTTCGGTCGGCGACGGCGTAGAGCAGGTCGCCGACGATGTTGGCGATCACCACGGCGGCGCCGATGAGCATGACGACGGCGACGACGACCGGCAGGTCGACGGTCTGCACGGCGTGCACCAGCAGCTGTCCGATGCCGGGCAGGCCGAACATCGTCTCGGTGAGCATCGCGCCGCCCAGCATCGAGCCGAAGTCGACGGCCGACATCGCGATGACCGGCGCGACCGCGCCGCGCAGCGCGTGCTTGCCGATGATCGCGCGCTCGGTGACGCCGTACGCGCGGAAGGTGCGGATGTGGTCGTCGGCGAGGGTCTCCAGCATGGCGCTCCGCGTCATCCGGGCGTACTTCGCGGATTCGAGCAGGGCGAGGGCGACCCACGGCAGCAGCATGTTCCAGGCCCACTGCTCAGGGTCGTCGGTCAGCGCCACGTAGGACGGGAAGGGCAGCCACTCCAGATACGCGCAGAAGACCATCAGCAGCGCGAGTCCGCTGATGAAGACCGGGGTCGCGATGCCGGCGAGCGTGAACCACGTGAGCAGGCGCTCGACGGTCCCGCCGCGCCGGGCGACGGACAGCAGTCCGGTGCCGACGCCCAGCAGCAGCCACAGGACCATCGCGCCGGACGCGAGGGAGAGGGTGGCGGGCAGGCGCTGCGTGATCAGGTCGGTGACCTGCTGGTCGTTCTGGTACGACAGGCCGAAGCAGGGCGCGTCGCAGTGCATCACGCCGGTGCCGGTGGAGTAGTCGTGCCCGACGAAGACGCTCTGCAGGAAGTGCCAGTACTGCGTGTACACCGGGTCGTCGAGGCTGAGTTGTTCCCGTACCTGCCGCAGCTGTTCGGGGCTGCAGCGCGGTCCGCACGCGAGCTTCGCGGGGTCGCCGGGTGCGACGTAGAAGGTCGCGTAGATGACCACGGAGATCACCAGGAGCACGAGGACGGCGCCGAGCGCGCGGCGCAGGAAGTAGAGCGTCATGCCGTCTCTCCCCCCGCGGGGCCGGTGGCGGCCTTGCTCTTCCGGGCGCGGCCGACCCGCAGCCTGGACGCCTCGCGCGGGTCGAGCGCGACGCGCACGGCGTCACCGAAGACGGTGAAGGCGAGCGTGGTGACGAACAGCAGCAGCGCCGGGAGCAGCACGTACATGGGGTCCGCGCGGAACCACGTCGTGGCCGACGAGAGCATCTGTCCCCAGGAGGGGGTCGGAGGCTTGACGCCGACGCCGAGGAACGACATGGACGCCTCCAGGACGATGTTGGACGGCAGCAGGTAGACCGCGTAGGTGATCACGGGCGCGGCGAGTCCGGGCAGCAGTTCGCGCCGGGCGATGCGCCAGGTCGAGCCGCCTGCGAGCCACGCGGCCGAGACGTAGTCGAGCTTCTTCAGGCTGAGCGCCTGGGCGCGGACGACCCGCGCCAGGCCGCCCCAGGAGATCAGGCCGATCACGAGGATGAGCAGGACGGGGCGGGGGAAGCCGGTGGGGACGACGGCCGTCAGCGCGATCGCGAAGACCAGCAGCGGCAGCGCGATCATCACCTCGGTGATCCGGCTGAGCAGGCTGTCCACGAAGCGGTTGCCGAGCGCGGCGGCGATGCCCACGGTGACGGCGACGAGCACCTGCACCAGCGTCGCCCCGACGGCGACCATGAGCGAGACCCGCGCGCCGTACAGGAGGCGGACGAACAGGTCGCGTCCGGTGCCCGGTTCGACGCCGAGCCAGTGGTCGGCGCTGACGCCGCCGAAGGAGCCGAGCGGCACTCCGCCGCGCGCGGAGTCCACGAGCGTGTCGTGGTAGGCGTTGACGTCCTGCCCCTCCAGCGCGGCCAGCAGGGGCGCGCCGAGGGCGAGGAGGATGAGCAGGCCCAGCACGGCGGGGGGGGGGAGGGGGGGGGTGGGGGGGGGGGGGGGGCGCCCCACCCCCCCCGAGGGAGAAGGGGGGGGATCCGCAGGAGGTCA
>NZ_JBVHLW010000007.1:47602-109885 GCF_055558795.1 Streptomyces sp. NPDC025618
GGGGGAGAGGAAGAAGCACCCCCCCCCCCCCCCCCCCCCCCCCCCCCCCCCCCTCCCCCCCCCCCCCCCCCCCCCACACCTGCCGGGCGCCGGAGGCGGCGGCCCCGGCGGGGGTCACCGCCTCCGGCTCCGTGGTACCGACGATGTCCGTCACTTGACCGCGACCTGCGAGATGTCGAGGACGCCGGTCCAGTCGCTGATGACGACGTTCTTGACGTCCTTGCCGAAGAGGCGCTTGTAGACGGGGTGGAAGAGCGGCACGGTCAGGGCCTGCTCACCGATCGACTTGTCGAGGGCGCCCCAGCGCTTCGCGGCCTCGCCGAGGTCGGTGATCTTGTTGATGCTGTCGATCTCGTCGTTGACCTTGGGGTCGTCGAGCTGGGCCGAGTTGTAGTTCGAGCCGTCCTTGACGATCTGCCGGCCGTCGAAGATGGGGGCGAGGAAGGGCCCGCCGGACGGCCAGTCGGCACCCCAGTGGCCGAGGAAGAGGTCCGGCTGCGTCTTGACCTGGTGGACCTTCTCGTCGTAGTCGTTGAACTCCAGGCCCTGGAGCTTGACCGTGATGCCGGCCTGCTTGAGCGCCGCCTGGATCGCGGTCGCGATCTCGGGGCTGGTCTCGAAGTCCTGCGCGGTGGAGTGCGTGAGCGTGATCTCCAGGCCGTTGTCGTAACCGGCCTCCTTCAGCAGCTCCTTGGCCTTCTCCGGGTTGCCGGTGGCGCCCGCCGGGAAGGGGTCGTAGGGCGTGTAGCCGAAGGACTTCTGGTTGGGCAGGAAGGTCGTCGCCGGCTCGGCGAGCGAGGAGCCGCCCGCCGCGTTCACCACGCTGGTGCGGTTGACGGCGTACGCGATGGCCTCGCGCACCTTGGGGTTGTCGAACGGCTTCGCCTTGGGGTTGAAGGCGAGGTAGTTGGTGTAGCCGAAGTGGCCGGTGCCGACCCGGTCGGCGAGCTTCTTGTCGCCGGTGACCTGCGCGAGCTCGGCCGGGCCGAGGTTGTTGTCGGTGGTGATGGCGGCGGCGTCCGCGCCCTGGCCGCTGGAGAGCCGCTGGTTGATCACCGCGGAGTTCAGGCCCGCCTGCACGTCGATGGTGTCGGGGTAGGCGTGGCGCTCCTTGTCGGTGTCCTCCGACCAGTTGGTGTTGCGCTCCAGCACCAGGTGCTCGCCGTCACCCGTGTTCTTGACGACCTTGTACGGGCCCGAGGAGACCGGGTGCTCGGCGTACTTCGCGCCCTTGTCCTTGGCCTTGGGCACCGGGGCGAACTGGGTCTGGGTGGCGACGAAGGGGAAGTCGCCCTCGGACTTGCGCAGGTGGAAGACGATCGTCCGGGCGTCCGGGGTCTCGATGGAGTCGAGGCCCTTGGCGTCCTTGTAGACGCCCTGGTAGTTCTCGCCGCCGGCCAGCCAGTCGCGCAGATAGGGAGCGCCGCCGGAGAGTTCGGGGGCGAAGGACCGCTCGATGCCGTACTTGATGTCGGCGGTGGTGATGGGCGAGCCGTCCTCGTACTTCAGCCCGTCCTTGAGCCGGTACGTCCAGACCTTGGCGTCGTCGCTCGGCGTGCCGGTGTCGGTGGCGAGGTCGGGGACGACCTTGGTGCCCTCGGCGCCGTTCGCGCGGTGGCGCGTGGTGAGGGTGCGGAAGACGAGCGAGGGGACGTTGCCGCCGCCGGAGGTGTAGAGCCGGGCGGGGTCGAACTGCTTCTGCGGCTGTCTGTTGAGGACGGTCAGGGTGCCGCCCTTCTGCGGCGTGCCACCGGCGCCGCCCTTGGCGTCGCCGCTCTTCTCCGGACCGCACGCCGCCGCGCCCCCGAGCAGGGCCACACTGACGGCTGCCGCGGCGACGCGGCGGGATATGGCGGGAAGTTGACGCATGACGAAAAGAGCCTTTCGCGGGACACGACGGGATGAAGGCGAGCGGAATGCACCCACGGAAGGCGGTTGAGAAGCGCGCGGACGAACGCGGGACCGCCCCCGGCGGACGCGACGCTGCTGCGCGGGGGCGCAACGCGGAAGTACGCGGGGGAAAGAGCGGTCTCAGCGACAGAGAATGTCGGCGACTGCGTGCGCGGCCACGCCGATCAGCGCCAGCTCGAAGCCGGCGTTCTCGGAGGCGTGGTGGTGCGACATGCGTAGAAGATTGAACGAATTTTCGCCCAGCGGCAAAGGTGTCTCATAAAAAGAGACAGGACGTCTCGCGGAGCGAGACAGTCGATCACGGCGTGCCGGACCTGGCGGGAGCCGGGGCGGACGGGCCGGTTCCTGGAAGCGGCCCGTCCGCTCACGCCGCGGGGAAGGGCCAGGGGTTCGGCCGGCAGGTCAGCCCGCTCTCCGACTTCAGGAACTTCGTCTGCTGCATCATCACCGGCGCCAGGGCGCCTTCCTTGGCGCAGCTCTCGTGGTCGTGCCCGAGCCGGTGGCCGACCTCGTGATTGATCAGCATCTGCCGGTACATGAGCATCTTGTCGCCGTACGTCTGGGCGCCCTGCGCCCACCGATAGGCGTTGATCATGACCCGGTCGGTGGCGGCGGAGTCGCAGGAGACGTTGTCCTCGGTGGTGTCCAGGCCCGACTTGGCGCACCAGGCCGCCGTCGTGCCAGGGCTGGCGAGGGTGATGACGAAGTCGGCGTGGCCGGAGGAGACGCGTTCGAAGGTACGGGTGCCGCCGTGGCCCCAGCTGCGGTCGTCGTTGAGCGTCCGCTGGACCGCCGTCGCGAAGAGCGCCCCGTCGAGCGGAAGACCCTTTTCCACGTCAACGCGGTACCGGAGCACTTCACCCTTACCGGGGGCCTGGTCATGACCGCCCACGGTCTCGAAATCACCCGATCCGTGGGCCTTCTCGTCGAGCGGGTACTTCTGGGCCATCTTCTCGTCGTAGCCGGCCTGGGCCACCGCGCCGCCGTTGGGCGTCGGCCTGCTGTCGGAGCGGGAGGCGGCGTCCGGGCTGCTCCGCTCCAGGTCGGCGGACCGGGCCTGCGCCTTGCTGTCCGTGCTGTCGTCCACCTGACCCGCGACGATCACCGCGAGCACGGCCGTCACCAGGGCGGCCGCGACGCCTGTGGCGGTGCGGGCCACACCCTGACCCGACTTCGCCGGCGCCGTCCGGCGCCGCGGGGCCGCAGCGGCCGCCTCGGGCCGCGGCACGGGCACGCGCGCGGGGGTGACGGAAGCGACCGGGGGCGCGGCGGCGGGCGCCGCGGGCGCGCCACCGCCTTGCCAGTAGGCCGCGGAGGCATACCCCGAGGGCCGCTGGGCAGACTCTGTCAGGGACTCGTACTCAGTGGTGTATCCCGGGCTCCAGGACGCCCCGTAGCCGGCCGGCTGACCCGTGCCCTGGCCGCGCTGCACGCCGATGACACCCCAGCCGACACCCTGCGCCCGCGTCTCGGGATGACTCCCGGCCGCGGACGGCTCCCCGGACGGGGTGCGCGCCCCGTCCGTACTGACGCCCTCCGGGGAGGGCTCCTCGGCGGCCTCGGACCCCTCGGCAGGCGGGGCCGGTCGGCGTCCCGTGCCCCCCTCGGCCCCGGCGGCCGGGGGCCGGCGAGTGGCATGGGGGGCGCGTGCGCTGTGCTTACCCACGAGGCGTAGCGCTCCGTTCAGCAGTGGCGGCGGTGTCCGTGAGGAGGTCGCGGAAGGCACGAGCCACCGCGTCCGGGTCCTCCATCATGGCGACATGTCCTGATTCCAGGAGCGTCAGCAACCGCGAGTCGCGGAAAGTCTTGCTCGCGCGGTGTGCCATGCGGAAGGAGACGAGCTGGTCGCGCTTTCCGTAGACGAGCAGCGTAGGGGCAAGCACCCGCTCCGCCTGACGCCACAGCGAATGCTGGCCACCGAGTGTGTACGAGTCGACTATGCCGCGCGCGGCCCGCGCCATAACGTCCCAGAAGTAGGGCAGCTCCAGGCGCCGCTCGAATTCCGCGACGGCGCGTTCGAACTCCTCCGGTGTCACCCGTCCGGGGTCCCCGTAACAGAGCGCGAGCACCTCGCGGGTACGCCTCTCGGGTGTCCACTCCTTGGTCGCGCGGGCGAAGAGGGAGACGACCCCCGGCACGGCGAGCAGCCCGGTGGGCACCGCCGTGCGCTGGGGGCGCAGCTCGGGGAGCGCGGGCGAGATCAGGGTGAGGGTGCGGACCAGGTCCGGGCGTACGGCGGCGACGCGCGTGGCCACCGCGCCGCCCATCGAATTGCCCAGGAGGTGCACGGGGCCGCGCCCGGCGGCATCCAGATACCGGATGACCACGCGGGCGCAGCCGGTGATGGAGAGGTCCCGGTCGTCCGGTGGCGGTGAGTCGCCGAAGCCCGGCAGGTCGAGGGCCTCGCCGTCGACGTGTCCGGCGAGCCGGTCCATGAGCCCGGACCAGTTCTGCGAGGACCCGCCGAGGCCGTGCACGTACAGTGCGGGCGGCAGCCCCTCCTGCGCGGGCTCCCGGGAGCGCACCGCCAGGGTGACGCCCGGCAGCGGCACCGTGCGGACCGCCTCACCCCGGCTGACGCACGAGGGCCGCCCGGGCGGCACCACCGGAAGGGCGCGGGCATCAGGCGACTCGGTCGAAGACATGCGGCAATGTTACGAGACGATCACGCCGGGACTTCTGTGGCGGGGGTCACAGATCACCTGGCGTCGCGGGGCCGCCTCTCCTAGGCTCGTACCACGGAGTAAGAAGGCTTCCTCCCCGAGAATGAGGTAACCGCATGACCGTCGATCCGTCCGATCCGGATACGTTCGAGGAAGCGACCGAGGCCCCGGAGGTCGATGTCGAGGCCCCGGAGGCGGACGCCGCCGAGCAGCACGCCGACATCTCCCCGCGCCGGGACGACCCGATGCGCCACATCCACCCGGACAGCGCCAACGAGGCCGACCTCGCCGAACAGGCCCGGGTGGTGGAGCTGGACGAGGACGACTACCGCTGAGACACCGCCCGGAACGGTCCCTTCCGGGCGCCACCGCGGGAGCCGGGAGTGACGTGCGCGTCAATTGTCGGGATTTTGTTGACTTCCCACAGCGTCCGGTAGATGAAATTCTCCGCTCCGACCACGCACGGCCCGGTTACCCAAAAGTACGATGGCGGGCGCGGTGCACACCGTGCAGGGAACGATCATGGGAGGCGGCGTGACAGCCATCGAGCAGACCGAGGCGCGGCCGCGTGGCACGCGTCTGCCGCGCCGAGCCCGACGCAATCAGCTCCTGGGCGCGGCCCAGGAGGTCTTTGTCGCACAGGGTTACCACGCCGCGGCGATGGACGACATCGCCGAGCGCGCCGGCGTCAGCAAGCCGGTCCTCTACCAGCACTTCCCCGGCAAGCTCGACCTCTATCTGGCCCTGCTGGACCAGCACTGCGAGGCCCTGCTGACCGCGGTCCGCACCGCGCTCGCCTCGACCACCGACAACAAGCTGCGCGTGGCGGCCACCATGGACGCCTATTTCGCGTACGTGGAGGACGAGGGCGGCGCCTTCCGGCTGGTCTTCGAGTCGGACCTCACCAACGAGCCGGCCGTGCGCGAGCGCGTCGACAAGGTGTCGCTGGAGTGCGCGCAGGAGATCAGCGACGTCATCGCCGAGGACACCGGCCTGTCGAAGGACGAGGCGATGCTGCTGGCCGTCGGCCTCGGCGGCGTCTCGCAGGTCGTGGCCCGCTACTGGCTCTCCAGCGAGAGCAGCGTCCCGCGCGACACCGCGGTGTCGCTGCTGACGTCGCTGGCCTGGCGCGGCATCGCGGGCTTCCCGAAGAACCCGGCCGACCACTAGCCGGCCTGCCCGGGGCCCCCGGGCAGGCGGTGTTCGCTGCCAGCGTGGACGCACCCGCTCGGCTCGCGCCCGTACCGGGCTAGTGTGTGGACCGTACGGGACCCCAAACCTTCGGAGGGACATAAGCCGTGGAGGTCAAGATCGGCGTGCAGCACGCGCCCCGCGAGATCGTTCTCGAGAGCGGGCAGTCTGCCGAAGAGGTCGAGCGCGCGGTTGCCGACGCGCTCGGCGGCAAGGCGCAGCTGCTGAGCCTGGTGGACGACCACGGCCGCAAGGTCCTGGTTCCGGCCGACCGCCTGGCCTATGTGGAGATCGGCGAGCCGACCGCCCGTAAGGTCGGTTTCAGCGCGCTCTGAGCGAGCGCGGACGCGCGTGACAACGGCGGGGCCCCGGTGCGGAATTCACCGGGGCCCCGCCGTTGTCATAGCTGACAGGAGCGGCCCCTCGGAGGGTTGCCGGGCCTTCCCGAGGGGTAGTACGGCTTCGACCGATTTGCACCTGCTCCTCGATCTCGCACGATCTCGGCACGGGAGGAAGTGACCATGATCCTCTGGGAAGCGCTCGGCTCGGTCCTCATCGGCCTCGCCGTCTCGTACGGCGCCCTGCGCTGGCTGCCCGCGCGGTACGGGCAGTTCCGCCCCCGGAGCCTGGCGCTGGCCACGGGTCCGGCCGCGGCGCTCTTCGGCGCCCTGATCGGCCACTCCGTGCTGGGCCCCGGTCACACGCCGGCCGTCCTCGCCGTCTCGCTCTGCGTGTCCGTCGCGCTGCTGTCCCTGCTGGTGCGGCAGGGCGAGCAGCCCCGCCGCTCAGCCACCGCCTGACCCGGGCCCGCCCGGCCCCGGGGGCGCGTCGTGCGCCGCACGCAGCCGGACGGGCGGGGCGCCTCAGGCCGCCAGGCCCAGCGCGGCCATCCGCTTGGTGTGCGCCTCGGTGATCCGGGAGAACATCTTGCCGACCTCGGCGAGGTCGAAGCCGTCGGCCACGCCGCCCACCAGCATCGTCGACAGCGCGTCACGGTCGGCCACCACGCGCTGCGCCTGCGAGAGCGCCTCGCCCATCAGCCGCCGGGCCCACAGCGCGAGCCTGCCGCCCACGCGGGGCTCCGCCTCGATCGCGGCGCGGACCTTCTCGACCGCGAAGCTCGCGTGGCCGGTGTCGTCCAGGACGGTCAGCACCAGGGCGCGGGTGTCGGAGTCCAGGCGGGCGGCGACCTCGCGGTAGAAGTCACTGGCGATCGAGTCGCCGACGTACGCCTTGACCAGGCCCTCCAGCCAGTCCGAGGGCGCTGTCTGGCGGTGGAACTCGTCCAGCGCCGCCGCGAAGGGCTGCATCGCGCCGGTCGGGTCCACATCGATGGCCGTCAGGCGGTCGCGCAGCCGCTGGAAGTGCTGGAACTCCGCCGCGGCCATCTTCGCCAGCTCGGCCTTGTCGTCCAGCGTCGGCGCCAGCTTGGCGTCCTCGGCGAGCCGCTCGAAGGCGGCCAGCTCGCCGTAGGCGAGGGCACCCAGCAGATCCACCACCGCTGCCCGGTACTGCGGGTCGGCGGCGGCCCGGGACCAGTCCTGGGCGGCGATTCCGGTGTGTGCGGCTGTGGTCTCGGCGGCGTTCTCAGCGTTGTCGGGCGTCTCCATGGAGCGCACAATAGCCCGCCCGACAGCAGGGGGAAGGCCCTGGTCAGCCAGTTCCTCCTCATCTGTCCGAAGGATTGTCCGGACACACATGCGTGTTTCCGGGGTACAGTGGTAATGCGCCTGCCGAGTATTCGGCGGGCTGTCCCATGCTGTGTCTTCCGGTGGCGTCACTCGCCCGGCCCCCGGATCCCCAGCGGATGCCCGGTCGGTGGCCCGATCGGCTTCCAAAACCGACCGCCCTCCGTGCGGCACATGCGAGACGTATGCGCCTGGAGGGATCCGCTCGCGGCACGTGTGCAAGAGCGAAGGCAGTGGTCCCGCGCGTCACCCGGCTTCCCCAGGCCGGACAGTAACCCGGCGCGGTACGTACGACCCCCTTCGCCGCCTCGCGCCGCGTCTCACAGAAGAGGCAAGATCCTGTCTACTCTCTCCACCTTCCGAGAAATCGGGATTCTTCCCGAGACCGCCGAAGCCCTTGAGGCCGTCGGCATCGTCCACCCCTTCCCCATCCAGGAGATGACGCTCCCCGTGGCCCTGTCGGGCTCGGACGTCATCGGCCAGGCCAAGACCGGCACCGGAAAGACGCTGGGCTTCGGCCTCCCCCTGCTGGAGCGCGTCGTCGTCCCCGCGGACGTCGAGGCCGGCCGGGCGAAGCCCGGGCAGCTCACCGACGCCCCGCAGGCGCTCGTGGTCGTCCCCACCCGCGAGCTGTGCCAGCAGGTCACCAACGACCTCCTCACCGCCGGCAAGGTGCGCAACGTCCGCGTGCTGGCGATCTACGGCGGCCGTGCCTACGAGCCGCAGGTCGAGGCGCTCAAGAAGGGCGTCGACGTCATCGTCGGCACCCCCGGCCGCCTGCTCGACCTGGCCGGCCAGAAGAAGCTGGACCTCTCGCACGTCAAGGCGCTCGTCCTGGACGAGGCCGACGAGATGCTCGACCTGGGCTTCCTGCCCGACGTCGAGCGGATCATGATGATGCTGCCGGCCAAGCGCCAGACGATGCTGTTCTCGGCCACCATGCCGGGCGCCGTCATCAACCTCGCGCGTCGGTACATGTCGCAGCCCACGCACATCCGCGCCACCGCGCCGGACGACGAGGGCCAGACCGTCGCCAACATCACGCAGCACGTCTTCCGCGCGCACAACATGGACAAGCCGGAGATGGTCGCCCGCATCCTCCAGGCCGAGGAGCGCGCCCTCGCGATGGTCTTCTGCCGTACGAAGCGCACGGCCGCCGACATCGCCGACCAGCTGGCCCGCCGCGGCTTCGCCTCCGGCGCGGTCCACGGCGACCTCGGCCAGGGCGCCCGCGAGCAGGCGCTGCGCGCCTTCCGCAACGGCAAGGTCGACGTGCTGGTCTGCACCGACGTCGCCGCCCGCGGCATCGACGTCGACAACGTCACGCACGTCATCAACTACCAGTCCCCCGAGGACGAGAAGACCTACCTGCACCGCATCGGCCGTACGGGCCGCGCGGGCAAGTCGGGTACGGCCGTCACCCTCGTCGACTGGGACGACATCCCGCGCTGGAAGCTGATCAACAAGGCGCTGGACCTGCCGTTCGACGAGCCGGAGGAGACGTACTCCACCTCCCCGCACCTCTATGAGCTGCTGAACATCCCCGCGGGGACCAAGGGCATACTGCCGCGCTCCGAGCGGACCCGTGCCGGGCTCGCGGCGGAGGAGATCGAGGACCTCGGCGAGACGGGCGGCCGCGGCCCCCGTGGCCGCGGCCCGAAGCAGGCCCCCGCCGCCGCGGCCGCGGAGGAGCGCCCCGCGCGCACCCGCACCCCGCGTCAGCGCCGCCGCACGCGTGGCGGCACGACGGCGGGCGCCGAGGCTCCGGCCGCCGCCGTCGCGGCGCCCGTGGCCGAGGCCGTGACGCCTCCCGCCGCGCAGCCGGTGGCCGAGGGCGCTCCCGAGACGCCCTCGAAGCCGCGCCGCCGTCGCCGTACGCGCCACAGCGCGTCGTCGGCCGCCGCACCGGTGGCCCCCGCCGCCGCCACGACGACCCAGGCCGCTCCGGCGGCTCCGGCTCCCGTCGCCGCCGCCGAGCCCGAGCAGCCGCGCCGCCGTCGCCCGCGCGTGGTGAAGCCGCTGGCCTCGGACGCGTCCGAGCCCGGTTTCCAGACCGTCGAGACGGCGGCCCGGGCGCTGGCCGCGGCCTCGTCCACCGCCACGATCCCGCCCCAGGCCACGGAGTCGGCTCCGGCCGCGCCGAAGCGCGTCCGCAAGACGGCTGCGCCGAAGGCCGCCGAGGTCACCGAAGCTGTCGAGGCCATCGGGGTCGTCGAGGCCGAGGAGAAGCCGAAGCGCACGCGCAAGGCCGCTGCCCCCAAGGCCGACGCTGTCGAGGGCGAAGAGAAGCCCAAGCGGACCCGCAAGGCTGCCGCGCCCAAGGCCGAGGCCGTCGAGACCGAGGCCGAGGTCAAGCCGAAGCGTGTCCGCAAGGCCGCCGCCCCGAAGGCCGAGGCCGACGAGACGGTCGAGGCCAAGCCGAAGCGCGTCCGCAAGACGGCTGCGCCGAAGGTCGAGGCTGTCGAAGGCGTCGAGGCCGAGGAGAAGCCGAAGCGGACCCGCAAGGCCGCCGCCCCGAAGGCTGAGGCCGTCGAGAGCGAGGAGAAGCCCAAGCGCACGCGCAAGGCCGCCGCGCCCAAGGCGGAGGCCGTCGAAGGCGAGGAGAAGCCGAAGCGGACCCGCAAGGCCGCCGCGCCGAAGGCTGAGGCTGTCGAGGGCGAGGAGAAGCCGAAGCGCACGCGCAAGGCTGCCGCGCCGAAGGCGGACGGTGTGGAGGCTCCTGTGAAGCGGACGCGTAAGGCGGCGGCGCCGAAGGTTGCCGCGGGCTGACGCTTTGCCTACGACGACGGCCGGTCCCCTGCTGCGGGGGCCGGCCGTCGCGTTTTCCCGGGGGTGGGTTGCCGACGCCTGCGGCGGGCTTTTTCCCCAGCCCGGCCCCTTCCCGGCTGCACCTGATGTGCGGCTCCGCCGCGTGGGGGGCGCGTGCCCCGGACCCCCGGCTACCGGTCCGTTGCCGCCTGCGGCGGGAGCGCCCTGCGGGCGCGTCCTCAAACGCCGGACGGGCTGCATTGTGCGGACCGTAGCCAGCACATTCAGCCCGTTGGGGGCACCTCTGGGGGCACCCCCGGACGGAGTCTGGGGGAGGTAGCTGGGGGAGTTCGAGGACAACGCGCGAAGCGTGTTGCAGGGGGCCTGGGGGCTCGCCCCCAGTTTCGGGAAGGGGCGGGGTAGGGGAACAAAGCCCGCCGCAGGCGCCGGCAACCCGCACCGCGACAACCCCCAAGCCCCCCGCCCCAACCCCACCGCTAGCCTCACCCCATGAGCCGCCCACCCTTTCTCACCCTCCCCCCGCACGCGGAAGCGCACCGCCTCCCCACCTCCCGCGGCGAGTTCGCCACGCACGACGCCACCCCCGTAACGACCACACGCCGCGGCACCGTCCTGCTCGTGCCCGGGTTCACCGGGAGCAAGGAGGACTTCATCGCGCTGCTGGAGCCGATCGCGGCGGCCGGTTACCGGGCCGTGGCCGTGGACGGGCGGGGGCAGCACGAGAGCGCGGGGCCACGCGACACGGCGGCGTACGCACAGGAAGAGCTGGCCAAGGACGTGCTCGCCCAGGCGGAGGCCCTCGGTGGCGGGGTGCACCTGCTGGGGCACTCATTCGGCGGCCTGGTCTCGCGCGCGGCTGTGCTGCTGGACGCCTCCCCCTTCCGCTCGCTCACGATCATGAGCTGCGGCCCGGGGGCGATCGCGCCGGAACAGCAGGCGCGCACCCGGCTGCTCATCGATGCCCTGGGGCAGTTGGACAAGGAAGCGGTCTGGCAGGAGATGCGGAAGCAGGATCCCCAAGAGCCCCGGGAAACGGAGCCGGCCGAGGAGCCGTCGGATCTGGACGAGTTCCTGCACCGCCGCTGGACGCGCACGGCCAAGGAGCAACTCCTCGCGGCCGGGCGACAGTTGACGGTGGAGCCGGACCGCACGGCGGAGCTGGCGGCGGTGCCGCTGCCCAAGCACGTCCTCTCCGGCCGGCTGGACTACGCCTGGCCGGTGCCGTCGATCGACGCGATGGCGAAGGAGCTGTCGGCGGTCCGTACAGTCATCGAGGGCGCGGGCCACTCCCCCAACGCGGAGCGCCCGGCGGAGACGGCCGAGGCGCTCGTGCGCTTCTGGGACCGGGCCGTCCCGCCCGCCGCCTAGTCGCCCGCCTCGCTCTCCGTCACCGTGAAGAGCCCGCCCTGGGGGTCGCGGAGCGTCGCCTCGCGGCCCATCGGGGACTGGCCCGGGTCGGCGGCGACCGTGCCGCCGACGGCGAGGGCGGTCTCGACTGCCTTCTCGACGTCGTCGACGCAGAAGTAGACGTGCCAGCGGGGGCGGATCCTCGGGTCGGGTGCCGCCTCGACCGCGCCGCCGCGCAGGCAGGCGACAGTGTGCTCACCGGAGCGGACCATCACGGCGTCGTCCTCGTAGCGGACCTCGCAGCGGTCGGGGCGGCCGGTGGCCCACTCGAAGACCTCGCCGTAGAAGATGGCGGCGGCGAAGGCGTCGCGGGTGCGCAGCTCCAGCCAGGCGGGCGCGCCCTCCCGGCCGACGCGCCACTCGCGGAGCGTCTGGCCTTCCCAGAAGCCGAAGGCGGCTCCCGCGGAGTCGGCGGCGAGGGCGGCCCGGCCGTGCCCGACGGCGATCGGCCCGACGGCGACGGTGCCGCCGCGCTCGCGGATCCGGGAGGCCACGACGTCGGCGTCCTCGACGGCGAAGTAGGAGGTCCAGGAGACGGCGACGCCCATGGCGCGGGCGACGTTGCCGATGCCGGCGACGGGCTTGCCGTCGGCGAGCGCCACGGTGAAGTTCTCGCCCAGTCTGCCGGAGCGGAAGGTCCAGCCCATCACCGGTCCGTAGAAGTCCTCGGCGGCGGCGAGGTCGTGGGTCAGCAGGGACACCCAGCACGGCGCACCCGGCACGGCACGGTCAAGGGACGACGACGCCATGACGGACCGCCTCGATTCTGTTCGGGGTCTCTTCCGGGGCTTTCGGGCTGCCGGACGCCGGCAGCCCTGGGGGTGGTCGCCCCTGGGACACGACCACCCGAAGCCAGGGTTCCACTCACGGTGCCTGCGCGCATTCCGGCGCGCGCACGCGTCACGCGGGTTCCGTACGTTCAGTACTGCGTGCCCAGGTGGTCCCAGAATCCGTCGCGCAGCGCGCGGCGCAGGTCGGCGTGGCCGCGGAGGGAAAGGCCGAGCAGGGCCTCGGCCTCCACCAGGAGCTCCTGGTCGACGGCGCCGGGGAGATAGGGGTGGCCGGGCAGCAGCTCGGCGAGCGTGTCGCGGCCGCGCGAGCCCAGCCACTGGGCGGCGACCTGGGCGCCGACGAAGCGCACGTCGTCGCGGCTGGGGGCGGGCGCCTGGGCGGCGGCCTCGCCGAAGGGCTCGGGGACGGCGCGGCGGCTGACGTAGGGCTTGCAGAAGTCGAGGTCGAAGGTGCGCTGGCTGTCGACCTCCCAGAGCAGGGGTTCGGCCTGGTTGCGGCCGGTGACGGCCTCGATGCCCCAGAGGTGGACGCGGGCACCGTAGCCCTGCGCGGCCTCGACGGCGGAGACGAGGTCCTCGTCGCCGCCGATGAGCGCGGCGTCGCTGATGGCGCGGTGCCGGGCGAGGGATTCGAGGTCGCTGCGGATGAGGGAGTCGACGCCCTTCTGCTGGTTGTTGGCGTTGAGGTTGCCCAGGCGCACCTTGACGTCGGGCAGTTCGGCGATGCTCTGCTGCTCGGCGGTGTGGATGCGGCGCCGGGCGCCGTCGTACCAGTAGACCCGCAGCAGCCTGCTGTCGGGGAAGATCATGCGGGCCTTGTCGATGAACGCCTCGATCAGCCCTTCGGCGTCGAGGTCGAAGGCCCGGCGGTCCTCGGTCCCGGCGACGAGCCGGCCCGCGGCGGCGTAGACATAGCCGGCGTCCACGAAGATCGCGTGGGTGGAGGGGGTGGTGGCGACCTCGGCGAGGACGCGGGTGAGCAGCTCATTGGTGCGCTCGATGCCCGCGGCGACCGTGGTCAGATCCGGGGTCTGCGGCGGGAGCGGGGGGTGCGCGACGGCGTGGTGGGTCATGTGCGAGCTCTCAGTAATTAGTCACGTTAAAAATTTCCTTAGCGTAGGGAATGTTTGAAGTGATCACCTCGTTGGACACGTATGTAACGGGTCGCACCGTCGCGACACCGTCACCCACTCATGGAGTTCTCCTCAGGAGGATCAGACGAAGGGAGAAGCCTTGCGCTTCGAAATCATGCGCCTGGACGACATCGACGGCTCGGCCGTCGACAGCACCGTCGTGGACGCCGCCTCCGTCAACAGGATCGTGCAGCAGGCCGCATCCACAGGCCAGCGCATCTACATCCGCCCGGCCCACACAGCGGCCCGGTAGTGCGCAAGCACTCCCACGCGCCGACGCCCCCGTACGGACCGTACGGGGGCGTCGTGCGTTCGCGGGTGAGCCGCGCCGGGCGCGGGGCCCGCGCGGTCAGCGGTCGGCGATGACCTGGGTGATGCCGTTGATGATCTGCTGGACGGCCAGCGCCGAGAGCATCATGCCCGCGAGCCGCGTCACCAGCACCACACCGCCGTCCTTGATGACCCGGATGATCAGCAGCGAATAGCGCATCACGAGCCACAGCACGACGTGCATCGCGGCGATGGCCACCCACACCGAGATCTGGGCGCTGACGGAGTCCGCGTGCTGGACGGCCAGGATCACCGAGACGATCGCACCGGGCCCGGCCAGCAGCGGCATGCCGAGCGGGACGAGCGCGACGTTGACGTCCTTGGTCTGGGTCGGCTCCTCGGACTTGCCGGTCAGCAGGTCCAGCGCGATCAGCAGCAGGAGCAGACCGCCCGCGATCATCAGCGCCGGAGTGGTGATGTGCAGGTAGTCCAGGATCTGCTGGCCGCAGATGCCGAAGACGGCGATGACGCCGAAGGCGACCGCGGCGGCCTGCCAGGCCATCCGCCGCTGCACCTTGGCCGGGCGGCCGGAGGTGAGCGCGAGGAAGATCGGGGTGATCCCGGGCGGGTCCATGATCACAAAAAGCGTGAGAAAGAGGGATCCGAAGACAGCGAAGTCGAACACAGTGTGGCCTTGCGAGAGTGGTGCGAGCAGGAGCGTGGGTGAGGCGGGGTTCGCGGGCGCGGGGCGGCGCACGGAGGTAGGAGGGGGGTGCGTACGAGCAGTACGCGCCGGTCGTACGGCCGGGTGCTCAGGGGCGTACGGATGCCCGGTCACGCGCGGGCGCACAGGGCACGCGCGTGGTCCGGATTGACCGGGAGGGGTGAGGGGTCAGCCGCCCGCGCCCGGGACGGGGAAGGCTCCCGTGGCCCGGCGGGTGATCTCGCCGTAGATCTCCGGGTCGGTGGTGTACTCACCGAGCCGGCAGGTCTTGCGGCTGCCGTGGTAGTCGCTGGAGCCGGTGGTCAGCAGGGAGAGGTCGGCGGCCAGGCCGCGCAGCCGGGCGCGCGTGGACGCGTCGTGGTCCATGTGGTCCACCTCGACGCCGTCGAGACCGGCCGAGGCGAGCTCGGCTATGCCGCTCTCGGAGACGCAGTTGCCCCGCTTGAGCGCCAGGGGGTGCGCGAGGACGGTGACCCCGCCCGCCGCCTTGACCAGGCGGATCGCGTCGAAGGGGTCGAGCTCGTGCTTCTCGACGTAGGCCCGGCCGTCACCGGCCAGCCACTCGGGGGTGAAGGCGTCGGAGACGCTGTCGATCACGCCCAGCTCGACCATGGCGCTGGCCACGTGCGGCCGGCCCACGGCGCCGCCCGCGGCGAGCTCCATGACCCGCTCCCAGGTGACGGGCACACCCAGCTCGTTGAGCTTGGCGACCATGCCGCGCGCGCGGGGCACCCGGTCGTCGCGGACGAGCTCCCGCTCGCGGGCGAGCTCCGGCTCCAGCGGGTCGAAGAGATAGGCCAGCATGTGCACGCTGAAGCCGTCGGGCCCCGCGAAGCGGCAGGAGAGCTCGGCGCCCGTGACCAGGGTGAGCCCGGCGGGCAGCGCGGCGATGGCCTCGGCGTGGCCGCCGACCCCGTCGTGGTCGGTCAGCGCGACGACGTCCAGCCCGGCTGCGGCCGCGTTGCGGACCAGCTCGGCGGGGGTGTCCGTGCCGTCCGAAGCCGTGGAGTGGGTGTGCAGGTCGATGCGCACGTCACGGCTCCTGGCGGTGGGACGGAAGGGGACCGGTTCAGGATAACCGGCGCCGCCGTCGGCACCGCCACGCACCGGCGCTCCGTCCCGGACGCCGGGTTACGGGGACAGACTCCGGGTCACGGGGACAGCAGCCGCGGGGACAGCGCGCCGCACGGCAGGAGTTCCACCTCGGCGCCCGCCTCGCGCAGATCCGTGAGCACCAGCTCGTCGTACATCAGCAGCCCCGACCGCTCCGGCCAGACGACCGCCCACAGCCACAGCCCGCGCGCCTCGCCCGCGAAGACCGCGCGGTCGTCGGGCGCGCCGTCGACGTGCCAGAGGGGGGTGGGGCGGCCCGCCGCGTGCACCTTGGCGTGGGGCGAGCGGTCGACGCACATATGGGGGCCGGGGTCGGGGCCGTCGATCCCGGCATAGCGGGCGCCGAGGCCGACGCCGAGCTCCTCGGCGACGAGCAGCAGCTCACCCGGGCCGCCGAGCGGGCTCGGGCCCGAGCAGGCGACGGTGGTGGCCCGGCCGCCGCTGCGGTCGTCGCCCGCGCACGTCACGCCCGTGAAGAGCCAGCCGACGGGCAGCGGCCAGGGCATCCACACCGGCACCCGGGCGCGGTTGACGACGACGGCCAGCGCCTCGACGCTCGGCGGGACGACCGGCTGCAAGGGGTGCACCGGCCCGTGCACGGAGCACTGCCAGGAGTCGGAGAAGAGACCGGGCGCGCGCACCCGGCCTCCGCACTTCGGGCAACTGGGTTCGCCCCTCATAAGGCCCAACGGTCCTCCGAGCCCGCCGCCGCGTCAAGGACGATCACCCGTCCGGACGCCGACACCCCGGAGCGTCACCCCAGGGGCACCCCGGGCCTCAGTGGGTCACGCAGATCGGTGCCGTGCGCGAGCCAGCGCTCCTCCAGCGCGGCCGCTCCCTGGACGCGCTTCCACGCGGCCTCGTTCGGTGTCATCGGCAGCAGCGGAAGGAAGCGGACGGGCTCCATGGGGTCGTCCAGTGCGAGGTCCTCGATCAGCCCGCCGGACTCGGCGACGAGCACGGAGGTGAACGGCGCGCCCGGCCACAGCGGCTCGCCCGTGTCCAGCGAGGCGCCGGGCGCCACGACGAGCCCCTCCACCTGCGGGGACGCGGCGAGCACGGCCAGCGGGCGGAGCACCTTGTCGGTGTCGGCGCGGCCGGCGCGTACGGAGAGGACCAGTTCGGCGCGGGGGCCTCGGAGCGGATCGGCGACCACGGCGGTGGGGTCGGCCATCGGCTGGGCGGACATGCCGAGGGTGGCGTAGCGGACGACGTCTCCGTCGAGAAAGCGGAGGACTTCGATCCGGTCGGTGCCGAGGAAGGTCACCGCGGCGCGCGCGTCCGGTTCGCCCAGGGCTGTCCGCAGCCGGGCCTCGACCAGTGCGAGAACGTCTGACATGCAGTGAGCATAGAACGCGTATCGAACGGGCAAAGGAGGGTATTGACGGGTTAAGTGGCTGCTAGCCTTGACCTCTGGTCAGGGAGTTACGCTCGTCCCTCAGCGGGGACCGGCCGGAGGAGGTGGGGCTGCGGTGGATCCTAGTCGACCGTGCAGTACCGGCAGTTCTCCCGTCCCTCCGCTCCGGGCGCGCTCCTTGTGATCTGAAAGCTTTCCCGTACCGGCCGTTTTCGCCGGATACCACCGGGATTCCTCTTGGAAGTCCTTTCGCGCCCGCAGCACTTGACGGAAGAGCGCCTTCGTCTCGCTTTGTTCCGTGTTCTCTGCGAAGTTCTTGCGCACTGCCGTCAGTCCGCCGCACCGCGCGAAGCGCCGCCCGCTTTGCGGATGTATCTCCTCCCGACCGGGGTGGTACGTCCACGTTCCGGGCAGCGTTGCGCCGCTCCACCGAGACTGACGGCCGGCCCGTGAAGGAGCCTGCCATGTCGATGATCCGCGACCTGCGTGCCGCCGTCCGCCCCGCCCTCCGCCGGGGTGTCACTCCTCATGAGTACGACTCCACCCGGGACCCCTCCGTCAGCAGCGCGGTGGTCGACTGTGCGATCTACCGCGACGGCAAGCGCCTCAGCGACCACGTCAGCCCGGCCGATGCCATGCGGCGGGTGCGGGCCGGGGGCGGCTTCGCGTGGATAGGGCTGCACGAGCCGACGGAGCGTGAGTTCTCCGGCATCGCCCAGGAGTTCGGGCTGCACCCGCTCGCCGTGGAGGACGCCGTCCACGCCCACCAGCGGCCCAAGCTGGAGCGCTACGACGACACGCTGTTCACCGTCTTCAAGACCATCCACTACGTCGAGCACACGGAACTGACCGCCACCAGCGAGGTCGTGGAGACCGGCGAGGTGATGTGCTTCACCGGGCCGGACTTCATCATCACCGTCCGGCACGGCGGCCAGGGCTCGTTGCGCGCGCTGCGCCACCGCCTCCAGGACGACCCGGAGCTGCTCGCCAAGGGCCCCTCGGCCGTCCTGCACGCCATCGCCGACCAGGTGGTCGACGGCTATATCGCGGTCGCCGACGCGGTGCAGGACGACATCGACGAGGTCGAGATCGATGTCTTCTCCGCGCCCAGCAAGGGCTCTTCGCGCGGTGGCGACGCGGGCCGGATCTATCAGCTCAAGCGCGAGGTGCTGGAGTTCAAGCGGGCGGTCTCGCCGCTGATGCGGCCGATGCAGCAGCTCAGCGAGCGGCCGATGCGGCTGGTCGACCCGGACATCCAGAAGTATTTTCGCGACGTCGCCGACCACCTCGCGCGCGTGCACGAGCAGGTGGTCTCCTTCGATGACCTGCTCAACTCCATCCTCCAGGCCAACCTCGCGCAGGCGTCGGTCGCCCAGAACGAGGACATGCGGAAGATCACGTCGTGGGCGGCGATCTGCGCGGTGCCGACGATGATCGCCGGGGTCTACGGCATGAACTTCAAGTACATGCCGGAGCTGGAGTGGAAGTACGGCTATCCGACGGTGATGGTCGTGACGGTGGCGATCTGTGTCGCCATCCACCGGGGCTTCAAGCGGAACGGCTGGCTGTAGCGGCTGGAGAAGGGGGTCAGCCCGCCGCCCGGTCGCCCCGGATCACCAGGGCCAGGCCCGCCAGGATCACCAGCAGCGCGGGACAGGCCGCGGCCGGCGGGAGCTGGTGCAGCCACAGGGCCGCGATCAGCGCGGCTCCCGGCGTCTCCAGCAGGATCGCCGTCGAGGTGACCGACGGCCCGAGGCCCTTGACCACGCGGTTGATCAGCGAGTGCCCGAGCAGCTGCGCGGTGACCGTGAGCAGGGCCAGCTTCAGCCACGTCTCCCCGCTGTAGCCGCCGAGCCGGGCGCCGGACACCAGGCAGGTGACCAGCAGCAGGACCGTCGTCGTCGCGTACAGCACATAGGTGTACGCCACGGTACCCACCGTCCGCCGCACCTCCGCCCCCAGCAGGACGTACCCGGCGGCCGCGATGCCGCCGGCGAGCGCGAGCGCGTCCCCGGCGAGCGCGCGGGCCGATACCGCGAAGTCGACGCCCGTCAGGATCACGACACCGAGGAACGCGAGAGCCGTGCCCGCCCAGACGAGCCCCGGGCGGCGGTGTCCGCCGAGGCGCAGCAGGAGCGTGGTCCAGATCGGGGTCGTCGTGACGAGCGCGGTCGAGGACGCGACCGAGGTCATCCGCAGGCTCGGCAGCCACATCGCGAAGTGCACGGCGAGCAGCACGCCCGCCGCCACGGACAGCAGCAGGGCCCGGCGCCCGATGCCGCGCAGCTCGGCGCGGTGCCGGAGGAGCGCGAGCGGGGTGAGGGCGCCGACCGCCATGGCGTTGCGCCAGAAGGCGATGGCGAGGGCGGCCGGGGTGATGGTCGCGGTGAGCGGCGCGGAGAGCGAGATCCCGGCGATGGCCACGGCGAGCAGGGCGACGTCCGTACGGACCGGGGCCGCGGCACTCGCGGGCGCCTGCGGCGGGGCGGCGGGGCCCGTACGGGCGGCACGGGCGGTCCTGGTGGTCCGGGCAGTCATCACCCGTCCAGCGTAGGCGGCATAAGGTGAGCTCATGACGCAGACGCTGGCGCTGATCGAAGAGGCCACCAAGAAGTCCGGCCTCATCTGGGTGCAGGGTCCGACGGGGCCGAGCCGCGCGCTGTGGCACGTGTGGCACGAGGGCGCCGCCCATCTCGTCGGCGGGCCCGGCGAGCAGCCCGTGGAGGAGCTCGGGCTCGCGGACGGCGCGCGGGCGGTCGTGACGGTGCGCAGCAAGGACAAGGGCGGCCGCCTGGTGACCTGGCACGCGCGCGTGAGCGAGCTCGCGGCGCGGGGCGAGGAGTGGGGCGCGGCCGTCGCCGAGCTCAAGAGCAAGCGGCTCAACGCGCCGGACGCGGAGCGGATCGAGGAGCGGTGGGCCGCGGAGTGCCGGGTGCTCCGCCTGGAGCCCGAGGGCTCCACGGTGGAGCTGCCGTCGGGGGCGCTGGCCGCGCAGCCCCTGCCGTCCCCGGCCGTCACACGGATGCCCATGCCCGCGGCCCTGCCGCGCCTGCTCCGGGGCCGGCGCCGCCGGGGCTGACCCCGAATGGGGCTTCAGGACGTGCCCGGGTCCTTGCCTGTGCCCGAGTCCTTGCCTGTGGAGGTGCCCTTGCCCGCGGACGGGTCGGCGCCGGTCGGGATGTTCTTGCCGTAGTCGACGGTGGCGCTCTTGTCCGGGACGGAGAGGGCGAAGTCCTTGCCCCAGTCGCCCAGTTCCAGCTGGCCCGCCCCGCCCGCCCGCTGCACCCGCACCGGATACGGCGTGCCCGTCAGGGAGACGTCGAGCGTGCCGCCGCTGCCCTTGGCACCGCCGGTGACGCGGATCGTGCGGACACCGGCGACCGTCCCGTGGTCGCCGCGCGTGAGCTTGCCGTGCAGCACGAGCAGGCCGTCCAGCAGGACGTTCTTGTCGGTGAAGCCCTTGAACTGCTGGTAGGACGGGTCGTTTGAGGGGACCTTCACGTATTTCTTCTCCAGCTTGCCGCCCGCCGCGCCGCCGCCGTCCCCGTGCGACCAGAACGCCGCGGGTGCCTTGAGGTAGAGCTCGTCGCCGACCCGCAGCAGCTCGAACGCGCCGGCGCCGGTCGCGACCTGGCCCGTGCCGCCGTCCTTCTTCAGCCGCATGTCGATCCTGTACGTACGGCCCTGGCTGACGACGCTGCCGGACAGGTGGACCGCGTCCGCGCCGCGGGCGGCCGCCGTGGCCTGGTCCTGGATCTTCGCGGCGTCGAGCTTGCCCACGCCGTTGGTGCCCGCGTCGGGATCGTCGCCACCGCCGCCACAGGCCGTGAGCGCGGCGGACAGGCCGGCGCACAGCGCTCCGACGAGTGCCGCCTTCGGGGTTCGCACGTCTGCTCATGCCTCCTGACACCGATGGAGTACGGCAGCGTACCCGGGCCGCGCGGAGGCGGAAGCGGGGAGTCCGTACGGCCGTCTCTCCCGCGCCGGGGAGAAGCAGGGCACGTAGCCTGAAATCTGGACATCACCCCTTCGGATTCCGGAGCAGGAGGGCGCGGCCATGGCGGGAGGCGTCCACCGGGTGTTCGTCTCGCACCTCTCCGGGGTGGCCGTCTTCGACCCGAACGGCGACCAGGTCGGCCGGGTGCAGGACCTCGTCGCGATGCTGCGCGTCGGCGGCCGTCCGCCGCGCGTGCTGGGTCTGGTCGTGGAGGTCGTCAGCCGCCGCCGGATCTTCCTGCCGATGACCCGGGTGACGGGCGTGGAGTCCGGTCAGGTCATCACCACCGGCGTGATCAATCTGCGGCGCTTCGAGCAGCGGCCCACGGAGACGCTGGTCGTCGGCGAGCTGCTGGACCGCCGGGTGCGCCTGGTCGACGGAGGCGAGGAGGTCACCGTCCTCGACGTGGCGGTCACCCAGCTGCCGGCCCGCCGCGACTGGGAGATCGACAAGGTCTTCGTCCGCAAGGGCAAGGGCGGGGCCCTGCGCCGCAAGGGCGAGACGCTGACGGTGGAGTGGTCGGCGGTGACCGGCTTCTCGCTGGAGGAGCACGGGCAGGGCGCCGCGAACCTCCTGGCCACCTTCGAACGGCTGCGCCCCGCCGACCTGGCCAGCGTGCTGCACCACCTGTCGCCGAAGCGGCGCGCGGAGGTGGCGGCCGCCCTCGACGACGACCGGCTCGCCGACGTCCTGGAGGAGCTGCCGGAGGACGACCAGATCGAGATCCTCGGCAAGCTCAAGGAGGAGCGGGCGGCCGACGTCCTGGAGGCCATGGACCCGGACGACGCCGCCGACCTGCTCTCCGAGCTGCCCGAGGACGACATGGAGCGGCTGCTGACGCTGATGCAGCCGGAGGACGCCGCCGACGTACGGCGCCTGATGGCCTACGAGGACCGGACGGCGGGCGGCCTGATGACCACGGAGCCGATCGTGCTCCGCCCGGACGCCACGGTCGCCGACGCCCTCGCGCGGGTGCGCAACCCCGACCTCTCCCCCGCGCTGGCCGCGCAGGTCTACGTGTGCCGCCCGCCGGACGAGACCCCGACGGGCAAGTATCTGGGCACGGTGCACTTCCAGCGGCTGCTGCGGGACCCGCCGTTCACGCTCGTCGGGTCGATCGTCGACACCGACCTGCGGCCGCTGCCGCCGGACACCCCGCTGCCCGCCGTCACCAGCTATCTGGCGACCTACAACATGGTCGCCGCGCCCGTGGTGGACGACAGCGGCGCGCTGCTGGGCGCGGTGACCGTCGACGACGTCCTGGACCACCTGCTGCCGGACGACTGGCGGGAGACCGAGCTGCACTCCGGCGCACTGGGCATGAGCGATCTTCCGGAGGCCGCGGATGGGCACTGAACGCAGTCGTGAGGAGCGGGCCAAGGAGCGGATCGCGCACCAGCCGCGGGTGCGGCTGGACCTCCCGCGGGTGCGGCGGCGCAGCTGGCTGCCCAGCTACGACCCGGAGGCGTTCGGGCGCACCTCGGAGCGGATCGCGCGGTTCCTGGGGACGGGCCGGTTCATCGTCTGGATGACGGTCGTCATCGTGCTGTGGGTGCTGTGGAACACCACGGTGCCGGGGCATCTGCGGTTCGACAACTATCCGTTCATCTTCCTGACCCTGGTGCTCTCGCTCCAGGCGTCCTACGCGGCGCCGCTGATCCTCCTCGCGCAGAACCGGCAGGACGACCGCGACCGGGTCAACCTGGAGCAGGACCGCACGCAGAACGAGCGGTCCATCGCGGACACGGAGTATCTGACGCGGGAGATCGCGGCGCTGCGGATGGGCCTGGGCGAGGTCGCGACGCGGGACTGGATCCGCTCGGAGTTCCAGGATCTGGTGAAGGAGCTGGAACAGCGGCGGGTATTCCCGTACGAGAGTGAGGAACGCGACCGCTGAAGGGCCTTTCCGGAGGCCCCCTCACGCGCCGTACCATCGTGCTTATGGCTACCGACACGAACGGCACGTCTGTGAGCGAGGACGCGATCCGCGCCGCGCTGGCGACGGTGAACGACCCCGAGATCCACCGTCCGATCACCGACCTCGGGATGGTCAAATCGGTGGGGATCGGTGCGGACGGCTCGGTCGCGGTAGCGGTCTATCTGACGGTCCAGGGCTGCCCGATGCGCGAGACGATCACGAGCAACGTGCGCAACGCCGTGGCCGCCGTCGAGGGCGTCACCGATGTCACCGTCGAGCTCGACGTGATGAGCGACGAGCAGCGCAAGGAGCTGGCGGCGTCGCTGCGCGGCGGCACGGCCGAGCGCGAGGTGCCCTTCGCCAAGCCGGGCTCGCTGACCCGGGTCTACGCGGTGGCGTCCGGCAAGGGCGGCGTCGGCAAGTCCTCGGTGACGGTCAACCTCGCGGCGGCGATGGCGGCCGACGGCCTGAAGGTCGGCGTCGTGGACGCGGACATCTACGGCCACTCGGTGCCCCGCATGCTGGGCGCGGGTGAGAGCCGGCCCACCCAGGTCGAGAACATGATCATGCCGCCGTCGGCGAACGGCGTGAAGGTCATCTCGATCGGGATGTTCACGCCGGGCAACGCCCCGGTGGTGTGGCGCGGCCCGATGCTGCACCGCGCGCTCCAGCAGTTCCTGGCGGATGTCTACTGGGGCGACCTGGACGTCCTCCTGCTCGACCTCCCGCCGGGCACCGGTGACATCGCGATCTCCGTCGCGCAGCTCGTCCCGAACGCCGAGATCCTGGTGGTGACGACCCCTCAGCAGGCCGCCGCCGAGGTCGCCGAGCGCGCCGGTTCGATCGCCGTGCAGACGCACCAGAAAATCGTCGGCGTCGTGGAGAACATGTCCGGGCTGCCCTGCCCGCACTGCGACGAGATGGTCGACGTCTTCGGCACGGGCGGCGGCCAGACGGTCGCCGACGGCCTGACGCGCACGACCGGCGCGAACGTGCCGGTGCTGGGCTCGATCCCGATCGACGTCCGGCTGCGCGAGGGCGGCGACGACGGCGAGCCCGTGGTCCTGTCGGACCCCGACTCCCCGGCGGGCGTCGCGCTGCGGGCGATCGCGGGCAAGCTCGGCGGCCGCCAGCGCGGCCTGTCGGGGATGTCCCTGGGGATCACCCCGCGCAACAAGTTCTGACGCCGCCCGCGCGGCAGGCACGGTAAGGGGCGGTCTCCATGGAGGCCGCCCCTTACCGCTACTGGTTCCCGGTCTCCAGGTCCTTGACCGGCGCGTCGGGGGCGTTGCTCTTCACGGACGCGATGCCCTTCTCGGCCGCGGCCTTGCTGTTGTACGCCTCGCCGACGGCGATGATCTCGCCGTTCCCGGCCTTGAGGCGGAACCGGTGCTGGCCGGCCTTGTCCTTGTAGAGCTCGAACGAACCACCCATGTCGCTTCACCTCTCCGAGTGCGTCCCCTGCCAGGCATTCAAGCCCGGCACCGGGACCCCCGCAGCTCGGGTGGCCCGATCGGTGACCGCCTCAGCCCCCGTAGGCGGCGAGGTCCTTGATCACCGAGAAGCCCATGCCGTACGCGCTCATACCCCGCCCGTACGCGCCCAGGTGGACGCCCTCGGCGGAGCCGGCGAGCACCCAGCCGTACTCGGACTCGCGGTAGCGGAAGTCGGTGGGCACCCCGTCGACCGGGAGCGACAGCGTCGACCAGGCGGGCTCCTCCAGATGGTCGGCGAGCTCCCAGGCGAGGGCCGTCTGCTGGTCCAGCCAGTCCTGCCGCAGGGCGCGCTCCATCTGCGCCGGCCAGGTGGACGACAGCAGCCCCGAGCCGGCCAGCCAGGCGGCGGAGGAGACCGAGGTGGCCTCCAGCACGCCCGTGCCGTCGGCGCTGCGCCGGACGGGGCGGCTCGCGACGGTCACCACGACGGCGAAACGCTGCTTGGCCTCAGCGGGGGCGATCTTCTCGCCCCGCAGCGAGGGCTCCTCGCCATGGCCCGTGGAACCGTGCTCCACGGTCCCGTCGGCGGCGGCGCCGACCTGCATCAGCCAGCGCGGCCCGCTGAACGCCTCGTCCAGGCCGTACCAGGGGAACGAGGCCAGCAGATAGCCGTCGACGGACCGCCGGGCACCGGGGCCGCTCTGTGCCGCATCCTGTGCGGCGGCCGCCCCGGCCTCACCGGCCGGCCCCTGCGCCCCTACCCGACTCGTCGTCTCCATCTGTGCGGCGCCTCCTCGTTGCCCGATGTCCTGGGCGAGCCCGCCCCCTAGGGAGACTTCACCCCAAACACAGGGAGGATAGCCACCCCCGTCAATGGCGCCGGGGACGCGCGAGCTCAGGTGGCGTCGGAATCGAAGGGCGGACGCTCGCCCGGATGCAGCCCCTCGCGCTTTTTGAGCAGGTCAGGACCGCTGGAGGGGGATGCGGAGCCGGGGGCGGCCGGCTCGGAGGAAGGGGCGGGGGCACTGCTGCGACCGTGGACCGCGTCGGCCACGTCGCCCATCTCCGCCTTGAAGTCGAAGCCGTTGCGGATCTCCTTCAGGCCCAGCTCGTCCTTGTCGAGCACGTGCTTGCGCACGAAGGTCTTGGGGTTCAGGTCCTCGAACTCGAAGTCCTTGAACTCCGGGCCCAGCTCGGAGCGGATGTCCTGCTTGGCGTTCTCCGAGAACTGCCGGATCTTGCGCAACGTCCGCGACACGTCCTGGATCATCTTCGGCAGCTTGTCCGGGCCGAAGATGAGCACCGCGATCACCACGAGCGCGACCAGCTCGAGGGGTCCTATGTCGAGCACGTTGCAGCTCCTTGATGCGTAAGTGGCCGGGGGTCGCGGCCACCTATCACGGTACCTGGCCCCGGGACCGCCGAGGGCGACACCCGGGCCAACATCAGGCCAAAGCTCACCGCGCGCCCGCCGAGCCCAGGGTCAGCTCCACGGTCCGCTCCCCGCCGTCGTGCTCCACGGTCAGGGAGAGCCGGTCACCCGGACGGTGGCTGCGGACCTTGACGATCAGCTCCTGGCCGCTGTGCACCGGGGCGCCGTCGACCTTCTTGATCACGTCCTGGTCCCGGATGCCGGCCTTGTCACCGGGCCCGCCCGGGGTGACGGCCGGGCCGTCGGCGCCCTTGGAGTTCACCCGGGCGCCGTCGCCCGCGTAGGTCATGTCCAGGGTCACCCCGATGACGGGGTGGGTGGCCCGGCCGGTGTTGATGAGCTCCTCGGCGACGCGCTTGGCCTGGTTGACCGGTATGGCGAAGCCGAGACCGATGCTGCCGCCCTGGCCGCCGAGCTCGGAGCTGTCGCCCGCGGACCGGATCGCGCTGTTGATCCCGATGACGCGGGCCTGGGAGTCCATCAGCGGCCCGCCGGAGTTGCCCGGGTTGATCGGGGCGTCGGTCTGGAGCGCGTCCACATAGCTGACGTCGCTGCCGTCCTGCTTCTGGCCGCCCGCGGTGATCGGGCGCTCCTTGGCGCTGATGATCCCGGTGGTGACGGTGCCCGCGAGGTCGAAGGGCGCGCCGATGGCGACCACGGAGTCGCCGACGCGGACGGAGTCGGAGTTGCCGAGGGCGAGCGGGGTCAGCCCGGTCACGCCGGAGACCTTGAGCACGGCCAGGTCGTAGCCGCTGTCCCGGCCGACGACGGTGGCCTTCGCCGTCTGGCCGCTGTTGAAGGTGACCGATATGTCGCCGCCGGAGCCCGCGGGCTCCACGACGTGGTTGTTGGTGAGGATGCGGCCCTCCTTGTCCAGGACGAAGCCGGTGCCGGTGCCCTGGTCGCTGCCGCCGCGCACATGGATCGTCACCACGCCGGGCAGGGCGCGCGCCGCGATCCCGGCGACGCTGCCGGGGGCGCGCCCGGACCGGTCCGCGGGCGCCTGCGGCAGCCGCACGTGGTGCCCGACCACGCCGTCCCGCTCCAGGAACGCGCCGACGACCCCGCCGATGCCCCCGGCGACGAGCGCCACGATCACCGCTCCGACGACGATCCGCCCGCGCCGCCGCGCGGCCGGCCCCGGGGCGGGAGCGGCCGGTGCGGTCGCGGGTGAGACGGCCCAGGGGTCGTAACCCCAGGGCGCGGGCAGGGGCGCCCCGTACGGGAACGGGGCGCCGGGCGGGGCGGGAGGCGTGCCCGGCGGCGGGAGGCGGGTGCCGTGGGCCGGGGTGCCGGGGCGCTGGACGGGCGGCGCGGGCGCCCACGGTCCGGGACGGCCGTAGGGCGGGGTGCTGTACGGATCGGGCGCGTGCCGGGGTGCCGGGGCGGCGTAGGGAGACGCGGGGGCGGCGTCCTCGCCGCCCCGGTCCTCCGGGCCGGGCGGCACCGCGTCAGGCGGTGTCGTACGCCGGGGACGGCTCCACCAGTGCGGCTTGGGGCCCATGGGCCCGGCCTTCCCCTCGTCCATCTTCTCCCCACCGTTCGCCGGAGGGCGCACGGCGTCGCCCGAGGGATCCGCGGCCCACCGGGAATTCAACCAGGTCCGCGCGGGCCTGCGCAGAGGGCCCGGGGCCGCCGCCCGGATCCGTCGGGCACGGCCATGGCGGGATCAGGGCGGGCCGCGGCGGGCCATGGCGGGAACGGATCAGTGCCGGATCCGCGCGCTGTCGGCCGCGGAGAAGCCCGGGGCGGGGAGCGCGGCGCGGATCAGCGGCGGGAACGGCGCGGCGGAGGGCCGCAGCAGCGAGACTCCCGTGGCCCCAGGCGGGGGCGCGGGCGGGGCGCCGGGCACCGCGGGCCCGTCCCGCCCGGCGAGCGTGAGGGCGAGGGAGCGACGGCTGTCCTCCGCGGTGCCCCCCTGGCTCATGGAGAGAGGCGTGGTGGCCACGCGGGGGTCCTCCGAGCGCGCGCTGGTGGTCTCGCCGACCGAGGCGAGCGGCTGGGCGCTGCCGAGCGCGAAGGCCGCGAGCGAGACCGCGCCCGCCGCCGCGAAGGCGAAGCGGCGCCCGCGCGAGGCGCCGCGGGAGGGGTCGGGCAACTCGTGGACGCGGAAGCCGCGGTCGCGCTGCCAGGGGGCGGCGGGGAAGAGGGCAAAGGTTTCAGCCCGGGTGCCGGAGCCGCCTTTTCCCTGACTCCCGGACCGCTTGCGGCCGTCCGGAGCGGGCCGCGCGCCGTCGCCGCGCAGTCCCTCGGAGCCGTCGCCGCCGGGGCCGGTGCCGGGCAGGTTCTGCAGGCGGGCGAGCAGCGCGTCGGAGAGCGGCGGGGCTGCCGCCTCGGCGAACACGCTCTTGAGCCGGCGCTGGGCGTCGGCTTCGGCTTTGCATTTCCAACAGGTCGCCAGGTGCGCGAGCACCCGCTCCCGAGAGTCGTGTCCCAACTCCCCGTCGACCAGGGCCGCGAGGCGGTCGCCGAGATGGTGCTCGGCGGGGGACTGACCGCCTGAACCGGTCACGCGATCCCTACCTCCCCACCCAGCGGAAAGCCGGGGCCCGCACCCGTGACGGCGACAGCGCGCTGCTCGGCCCGGGCGGCGGGCGAGCGGTGCTGAAGTGCCTTGCGCAGGTGGGAGCGGCCACGGTGGATGCGGCTGCGCACGGTGCCGAGCTTGACGCCGAGCGTCGCGGCGATCTCCTCGTAGGAGAGGCCCTCGATGTCGCACAGGACGACGGCGGCGCGGAACTCCGGGGCGAGGGTGTCCAGCGCCTGCTGGACGTCCGCGTCGAAGTGGGTGTCGTTGAAGTGCTGCTGGGGGGACGGCTCGCGGCTGGGGAGCCGCTCCGCGGCGTCCTCGCCGAGGGCGTCGAAGCGGATGCGCTGGCGTCGCCGGACCATGTCCAGGAAGAGGTTGGTGGTGATGCGGTGCAGCCACCCCTCGAACGTGCCCGGGGTGTACGTCGACAGCGAGCGGAAGACGCGGACGAACACCTCCTGCGTGAGGTCCTCGGCGTCGTGCTGATTGCCGGTGAGGCGATAGGCGAGGCGGTAGACCCGTGCACTGTGCGTGCTGACGATCTCCTCCCAGGAGGGAGGGGCCCACGCCTGCGAATCCGCATCGGTGGCGAAGGTCGCGGTGGGTGCGGAGTCGGCGATGGGGGCACCGCCCATGCCGTTCAGGCCATGGGGGAGCGAACGGTCAGCGGTCTTGGTCACGGATTTCGGCTCGCCGATGGACCTGCGAAAGCGCTTCAGCACGCCCCGACGGTCTCCGGCCGCAGCCGCACCTCCCCTGTCGGCTCTGGTGGTGTCCAGTGGAGCCCCTACCATATCCATCCCGCCCGTTAGCTCAGGATAAGGAATTTTGACCTTCATTTGGTCTTGGTCCCCCGTCCCCGACGTCTCCCCCCGGCTTCCTCCGCCGTAGCCTTCCGATTCTTCCCAACGCGCGGTCCCATCTGCGGGTTCCCGTGGTCAGCGGATACAGTCACGGTTGCGTCGACTACGGGGACAGGAGAGGGCCATTACCGGCAACCAGCAGACGAGCTGGGCGTTCGCCGATGCGTTCGTCGCCGAGGGAGAGGCGCTGCGGTGGGCCCGGGACCGGGCTCACGAGGCAGGTCTCCGCTCGGTGTCGTCCGGCACCGGCGCCGCGCTGCGCCTGCTCGCCGCGGCGGTGGACGCCAAGGCGGTGGCCGAGATCGGCACGGGCACGGGCGTCTCCGGCCTCCATCTCCTGCACGGCATGCGGCCCGACGGTGTGCTGACGACCGTGGACAGCGATCCGGAGTGCCAGCAGTTCGCCCGGCAGGCGTTCCGCGCCGCGGGCTTCGCGGGCAACCGGGCGCGCTTCATCCCGGGCCGCGCGCTGGAGGTCCTGCCGCGCCTCGCCGACGGCGGATACGACCTGGTGTTCTGCGACGGCGACCGGCTGGAGTGCCTCGACTATCTAGCCGAATCGTTGCGCCTGTTGCGGCCGGGCGGACTCGTCTGCTTCGAGGGCGTCTTCGCGGACGGCCGCACGGTCGACTCCGCCGCCCAGCCCGCCGAGGTGCAGCGGCTACGCGAGTTGCTGCGCGCCGTCCGCGAGTCCACGGTGCTGCTGCCCTCGCTGCTGCCGGTCGGCGACGGACTGCTGTGCGCGGCCCGGCGCGGCTGACGGCCGCCCGCCCGGGCGCGCGCGGGCGGCCGCGGATACGCCACTGCCCCGGAGCCGGGACGAGCCGGCGCCGGGGCAGCGTGAGATCCGCAGGCCGCGCGTCAGACGGTGACCTTCTCCAGGGCCTCGCCGAGAGCCTTGGCCTCGTCCGGGGTCAGCTCGACGACGAGACGACCGCCGCCCTCGAGCGGAACCCGCATGACGATGCCCCGCCCCTCCTTGGTCACCTCGAGCGGGCCATCGCCCGTCCGCGGCTTCATGGCCGCCATGCTCGTTCCCCTTCCTGAAACCAGCTCGCCGCAGCCGACAACCCAGGTGTCACCGGCATCGAACACATTGCTTCCAGGCCATTATCCCGCATCGCGTGACCCGATGACCAACATCAGTCCGCATCCGGTCGGCAACGCGCTCTCTCAAAACCACCCAATTCGGCGATCGGACTGCGATACTGCGCCGCCATCGCACCGCCTCGATGGCCGGTTTCTTTGACGCAGGTCACATATCGGCTGCCGGTGATCTCCGGCATGCTGACCCTGACGGCTGTCGACGCAGCCGCGACGAGGGAGGGAGCGGCTCCATGGCCGACACCGTGCTGTACGACGTGACGGACGGGCTCGCGACGGTGACACTCAACCGTCCCGACGCCATGAACGCGCTCGACATCGCGACGAAGGTGGCGCTGCGCGACGTGCTCCAGGAGGCCGGCGCGGATCCGGCCGTGCGCGCCGTCCTGCTGACCGCCACGGGGCGCGCCTTCTGCGTCGGACAGGACCTCAAGGAACACGTCGAGCTGCTTGCCCGGGCCGAGTCGGTGATGACCACCGTCAAGGAGCACTACAACCCGATCGTCACCGCGATCACCGGGATGCGGAAGCCGGTCGTGGCCGGGGTCAACGGTGTCGCGGCGGGCGCGGGCGCGGGCTTCGCCTTCGCCGCGGACTACCGCGTCGTCGCGGACACCGCCTCCTTCAACACCTCCTTCGCCGGGGTCGCGCTCACCGCCGACTCGGGCGTCTCATGGACCCTCCCCCGCCTGGTCGGCCACAGCCGCGCCTCGGACCTGCTGCTGTTCCCCCGCAACGTGCCCGCCCAGGAGGCGTACGAGCTGGGCATCGCCAACAAGGTCGTGCCCGCGGCGGAGCTCGCCGCGCAGGCCCGGGCGGTGGCCCGCCGTCTCGCGGAGGGCCCGACCGGGGCCTACGCCGCGCTCAAGGAGTCGCTGGCCTACGGCGCGGACCACTCGCTCGCCCAGTCGCTGGCCAAGGAGGACGAGCTCCAGGGCCGCGCGGGAGCCTCCGCGGACCACCGCATCGCGGTCGACGCCTTCCTGAAGAAGGAGAAGCCGCGCTTCGTGGGGCGCTGACCGGTCGGGCGGCTACGCGCCCTCGCGCGCGTGGCAGTTGGCCAGGTGGTCGTTGACCAGGCCGCACGCCTGCATCATGGCGTACGCCGTCGTGGGGCCGACGAAGCGGAAGCCCCGCTTCTTGAGCTCCTTCGCCAGCGCCGTGGACTCCGGGGTCGTCGCGGGCACGTCCGCCGCCGAGCGGGGCGCCTTCCGGGGGGCGTCCGGGGCGTACGACCAGATGAAGGCGTCCAGCTCGCCGGGCGCCCACTCCGCCGCCACCCGGGCGTTGCCGATCGCCGCGGTGATCTTCGCGCGGTTGCGGATGATGCCCGGGTCGGCGAACAGCCGCTCGGCGTCGGCCTCCGTGAAGGCCGCCACCTTGGCGATGGAGAAACCGGCGAAGGCCGCGCGGAACCCCTCGCGGCGGCGCAGGATCGTCAGCCACGACAGCCCGGACTGGAACGCCTCCAGGCACATCCGTTCGTAAAGGGCGTCGTCGCCGTGCACCGGGCGGGCCCACTCGGTGTCGTGATAGCGGCGGTAGTCCTCCATGGACTCCGCTTCCAGGCCCCAGGGACAGCGCGCCAGGCCGTCCGGGCCGACGACCGCTCCGGTGCTCACGCTTCCCCGCCCCCGCTCCGCTCGCCCGGCGCGGCGTCGTGCGGCGCCGGGCCGGGGCCCTCCTCGTGTCTCCTCGCCGCCTGCGCCCGCGCGTCGGCGAGGGACCGCTCCAGCTCGGCGATCCGCGCGTCCCTTTCGGCCAGTTCGGCGCCGAGCCTGTCCAGGACGTCGTCGGTCTCCGTCATGCGATAGCCGCGCAGGGCGAGCGGCAGCCGCACCGCGTCGACGTCGGCCCGGCTCGTGGGCCGGTCCGCGGGCAGCGGCCAGGCGATCCGGTCCGGCTCGGCCTCGGGCAGCGAGACACCGCTCCCGCCGCCCACGACGAAGAGCGTGACCGCGGCCACCACCACGACCAGCGCGATGAGCAAGAACCAGAACACGACCATCTCCCAGGTGCGCCCGCCACACGAATCCGTCGTCCACGATCGTGCCATGCCCCACTGACAGTTAAGGTCGCTGGCGGACCACGCGAAGAGGAGTAGGGAAATGCTGCGGCTGGGACGACGCGAGTTCGACGCCCACGAACCGGTGATCATGGCGATCGTCAACCGGACGCCTGACTCCTTCTACGACCAGGGGGCCACCTTCCACGACGAGGCCGCGCTGGCCCGCGTGGAGCAGGCGGTGGCGGAGGGTGCCGCCATCATCGACATCGGCGGCGTGAAGGCGGGCCCCGGCGCGGAGGTCACCGCCGAGGAGGAGGCGCGGCGCACCGTCGGCTTCGTGGCCGAGGTCCGCCGGCGTCACCCGGACGTGGTGATCAGCGTGGACACCTGGCGGCACGACGTCGGCGAGGCGGTCTGCGAGGCGGGCGCCGACGTGCTCAACGACGCGTGGGGCGGCTTCGACCCCAAGCTGGCCGAGGTCGCGGCGCGGTACGGCGTGGGCCTGGTGTGCACGCACGCGGGCGAGGTGGAGCCGCGCACGCGGCCGCACCGCGTCGCGTACGACGACGTGATGGCGGACATCCTGCGCGTGACGCTCGGGCTGGCCGAGCGGGCCGTCGCGCTCGGCGTCCGGCGCGACGCGATCATGATCGACCCGGGCCACGACTTCGGGAAGAACACCCGCCATTCCCTGGAGGCGACCCGGCGGCTGGGCGAGATGGCGGAGACGGGCTGGCCCGTGCTCGTCTCGCTGTCCAACAAGGACTTCGTCGGGGAGACGCTCGACAAGCCGGTGAAGGAACGGGTGCTGGGCACGCTCGCGACAACGGCCGTCTCCGCGTGGCTCGGGGCGCGGGTCTACCGCGTGCACGAGGTCGCGGAGACCAGGCAGGTGCTCGACATGGTGGCGTCGATCGCGGGGCACCGGGCCCCGGCGGTGGCGCGCCGCGGGCTCGCCTAGCGCACGCGGCAGGCGCCCCGCCGGGCCCGCGGGCGGGCCGGCGGGCGCCGCGCCGCTTACGCCCCGGCCTCCTTGGTGACCAGGCCGACCGCCTCGTCGACATCGTCCGTCACATGGAACAGGTGCAGGTCCTGCAGGCCCGCCTTGCCCTCCGCGATCAGGGTGTCGCGGAACCAGTCGACCAGGCCGCGCCAGTACGCCGTGCCGAAGAGGACGATCGGGAAGCGCGTGACCTTCTTGGTCTGCACCAGCGTCAGCGCCTCGAACAGCTCGTCCAGCGTGCCGAGTCCGCCCGGCAGCACGACGAACCCGCTCGCGTACTTCACGAACATCGTCTTGCGGACGAAGAAGTAGCGGAAGTCCACACCGAGGTTGACGTAGGAGTTGAGGCCCTGCTCGAAGGGCAGCTCGATGCCGAGGCCGACGGAGATGCCGCCCGCCTCCGTCGCGCCCCTGTTGGCGGCCTCCATCGCGCCGGGGCCGCCGCCGGTGATGACCGCGAAGCCGGCCTCGACCAGGCCGCGGCCGAGCGCCACCCCGGCCTCGTACTCCGGCGAGCCCACCGGCGTGCGGGCCGAGCCGAACACGCTGATGGCGGGCGGCAGTTCGGCTAGCGCGCCGAAGCCCTCGACGAACTCGGACTGGATGCGCATCACCCTGAAGGGATCCTCGTGCACCCAGTCCGCGGTGCCTCTGGTGTCCAGCAGATGCTGGTCGGTGGTGCCCTGCTGCATCTGGCCGTGCCTGCGCACGACCGGCCCACGGCGCTGTTCCCGCTGTGCGCGGGTTCCTTCGGGATGTGCCATTCCGCTCTCCCTCCGCTGATCGTTGCTGTTCAGCGTAGGGCCAGACGGCGCCGCGGGCGGGCCCGTCAGGAGGTCAGCCAGGCGCGCAGCCGCTCCTCGCACCGCGGGATCAGCTCGGCGCGCACCCGCTCGTCCCGCTTGTGCGCGACCATGGGATCGCCGGGACCGTAGTTGACGGCGGGCACGCCGAGCGCCGAGAAGCGCGAGACGTCCGTCCAGCCGAACTTGGGCTTCGGCGTCCCCCCGACGGCCTCGATGAACGCCGCGGCGGCCGGGTGGGACAGGCCGGGCAGCGCGCCGGGCGAGTGGTCGTCGACGACGAACTCCGCGACGCCGCAGCCCTCGAAGACCTCCCGGACGTGCGCCAGCGCCTCTTCCTGGGTGCGGTCGGGGGCGTAGCGGAAGTTGACGGTGACCGTGCAGGCGTCGGGGATGACGTTGCCGGCGACGCCGCCCTCGATCCGTACGGCGTTGAGCCCCTCGTGGAACTCCAGGCCGTCGATGACCGGCCGGCGCGGCTCGTAGGCGGCGAGCCGGGCGAGGACCGGGGCCGCCGCGTGGATCGCGTTGCTGCCCATCCAGCTGCGCGCCGAGTGGGCGCGCTCGCCCTCCGTGCGCAGCAGGACCCGCAGGGTGCCCTGGCAGCCGCCCTCGACCTGGGCGTCGGTCGGCTCCAGCAGGACGGCGAAGTCGGCGGTGAGCCAGTCCGGGTGGGCCGCGGCGACGTGGCCGAGGCCGTTGAGATGGGCGGCGACCTCTTCGTTGTCGTAGAAGACGAACGTCAGGTCGCGGTTGGGCGCGGGGACGGTCGCGGCGATGCGCAGCTGCACCGCGACGCCGGACTTCATGTCGCTGGTGCCGCAGCCCCACAGGAAGCCGTCCTCGTCCAGGCGCGAGGGGACGTTGTCGGCGATGGGGACGGTGTCGATGTGCCCGGCGAGCACCACGCGCTCGGCGCGGCCCAGGTTCGTGCGGGCGACGACGTTGTTGCCGTACCGGTCGACGGTCAGGTGCGGCAGCGCGCGCAGCGCGTTCTCCACCGCGTCGGCGAGCGTCTTCTCGTTCCCGCTCTCCGAGGGGATGTCGACGAGCCGGGCGGTGAGGGCGGCGGCGTCGAGGGACAGGTCGAGTACGGCGTCATCCATGCCCGCGACTCTAACCCGGCCCCGCGGGGCCGGGCCCCGGCCGGAAGAATCCGGCGGATCCCCGCGCGGAGGGCCCCTGAGTGCGGCCCGGGGCACGGCCCTCATGATTCTCATATCTCTCCAGTAACGTTTGCCGCATGTCCCGGATCTTCGTCACCCGCCGTGGTCGCCTGCTGCGCGTCGTGGCCGCCTGCGCCGTGCTGCTGGCGCTGATCGGTTACGGCGTGGCCCAGCTGGTGACGGGCGGCCCCGGCGCCCCCCGCTGCACCGTGCGGGCCAACGGCGCGTCGTACGCGATGGCGCCCGAGCAGGCGGTGAACGCCGCGACCATCTCGGCCGTGGGCGCCGCCCGCGGGCTGCCGGAGCGCGCGGTGACGATCGCGCTCGCGACGGCCATGCAGGAGTCGGGGCTGCGCAACATCCACCACGGCGACCGCGATTCGCTGGGCCTGTTCCAGCAGCGCCCGACGCAGGGCTGGGGCACGGCGGACCAGATCACCGACCCGGTGTACGCGGCGGGGAAGTTCTACGACCACCTCGTGCAGGTGCCCGGCTATTCGCGGCTGCCGCTGACGGTGGCCGCGCAGAAGGTGCAGCGCAGCGGCTTCCCGCAGGCGTACGCCAAGCACGAGCCGGACGCCTCGCTGCTGGCGTCGGGCCTGACGGGCCGGGCGGAGGCCGCCTTCAGCTGCACGACGAGCCCGGCGGACGGTCAGCACGGGGACCCCTCGGCGGTACGGACCAAGCTGCGGCGCGAGTTCGGCGCGACGGTGCTGCCGGCCACGGACGGCACCGGGGGCGCGGGCACCAACGGCGCGGCGGGCACGGCCGCCCGCACGGTGGCGGTGCCCGCGACGTCGACGACGGACGCGCCGGACGACGCGCCCACGCGGCGGGGCTGGCAGCTGGCGTCGTGGGCCATGGCCCACGCTTCCGAACTGCGGATCGAGCGCATCGACTTCGCCGGCCGCGAGTGGACGGCCGAGGACTCCCGTGCCGGCTGGCGCGTGACGAAGGACGCCGCGGCCTCCCCGTCGTCAGAGGTCCGGATCACCACCGTTCAGTAGTACGAGGGGCCCCTCCTGCGGGGTATCCGCCCGGCGGGCGGGCGGAAATCCGGCATGCCCCGCGGAGCCCGTCCGACCGCTCCCAAGCCCCTTGCGACTAAAGGCTTGTACGCCTTTAGGACAACGTCGCACCCTGCGCGATTTGCCCGGGAATTCCCGAAACCGATAATGCGACGCATTGCCAAGGCTTTACCTTCGGGCACCGCAACCTTCGAGGCTCTCACGCGGTAGTCACTGCGTCCGCTCGCCGGACAGCTAACGTCGTCAACTCCGCCAAAAGGAGCATCATGTCCCTCCCCCTTTCGCGTCGGATCGCCCGGGTAGCCCTGCTGGTCGCCGCCGGTGCCGCACCCGTCATCGGCGCGGCAGGAGCAGCCAACGCCGCGGACTTCAAGGCCCCTGAGCTCAGCGGCCTGAGCACCGTGGACGGCGCGAGCCTGGGCAACAACATCGCGGCCACCTCCCACAAGGCCGGAGTCGCGACGGCCGCGGTCGGCCACAAGGCCGTGGACACCGCCGCCCCGGGCGCCACGGACACGCTCGGCAAGACCGCCCAGAGCACCACCCCGGCCGCGCAGAAGGTGGCGGGCGACCTCGGCGGCTCGGCCGCGGGTGTCGTGGGCAGCACGGCGGAGACCGCGACGAAGGGCGGCCTGCCCACCGGTGGACTGCCGACCGGCGGCCTGCCGCTCGGCCACTGATCCGTCTTTCGCCACGCGAGAGGGCCCGGGAGCGATTCCCGGGCCCTCTCGCTTCGCGTGCGGGGTGCGGTCCCCGGTCAGGCGGACAGCCGCCGTACCGCCTCGGCCACCCGCTCGTCCGTGGCCGTGAACGCGACGCGGACGAACCGCTCGCCCGCCGCTCCGTAGAAGTCGCCCGGCGCGACCAGGATGCCCCGCTTGGAGAGGTCCGCCACGGTGTCCCAGCACGGCTCGTCGCGCGTGGCCCACAGATACAGCGACGCCTCGCTGTGCTCGATCCGGAAGCCCGCGCGCTCGAGCGCGGCGCGCAGGGCCGCGCGCCGGCGCGCGTAGCGCTCGCGCTGCTCGGTGACGTGCGCGGTGTCCCCCAGTGCCGCCACGGTGGCCGCCTGGACGGGGGCGGCGACCATCATGCCGCCGTGCTTGCGGATCTGGAGCAGCTCGCCGAGGACCGCGGCGTCACCGGCGAGGAACGCGGCGCGGTAGCCGGCCAGGTTGGAGCGCTTGGAGAGCGAGTGGACGGCGACGATCCCCTCGTACGAGCCGCCGCACACCTCCGGGTGCAGCACCGAGACCGGGTCGGCCTCCCAGCCCAGCTCCAGATAGCACTCGTCGCTGAAGAGCAGCACGCCGTGCTCGCGCGCCCAGGCGACCGCCCGGCGCAGCTCGTCGGCGGTGAGGACCCGGCCGGTGGGGTTCGACGGGGAATTGAGCCACAGCAGCTTCACGCCGGCCGGGTCGAGGTCCCACGGGTCGTCGTAGACGACGGGCTCGGCGCCCGCGAGCCGCGCGCCGACCTCGTAGGTGGGGTAGGCGAGCCGCGGATAGGCGACCTTGTCGCCCGCGGTGAGCCCGAGCTGCGTCGGCAGCCAGGCCACCAGCTCCTTGGAGCCGACGACGGGCAGGACGTTGGCGTGCGTCACGTCCCGGGCGCCCAGGCGGCGCTCCACCCAGCCGGTGAGCGCGTCGCGCAGCGCGGCCGTGCCCCACACCGTCGGATAGCCGGGGCTGTCGGCGGCGTCGGTCAGGGCCCGCTGGATCAGCTCGGGCACGGGGTCCACGGGGGTGCCGACCGACAGGTCGACGATGCCGTCGGGATGGGCGGCGGCCGTCGCCTTGTACGGGTCGAGCCGGTCCCACGGAAAGACGGGAAGACGGGAAGAGACTGCGCCCACGGGTGCTCGCTCGCTCTCTTGCAAAGGGGTGCTCGGATCAAATGCCGCGGCCCCGCACGGCGCGAGGGCCGTACGGGGCCGTGGTGGCTGCCGCGAGAATCAGTGCTCGGGGTTGATGTCCGCCGGCAGCGCGGCGATGAAGGGGTGGTCACGCTCGATCAGACCGAGCTTGGAGGCACCACCGGGCGAGCCGAGCTCGTCGAAGAACTCGACGTTCGCCTTGTAGTAGTCCTTCCACTCCTCAGGAGTGTCGTCCTCGTAGAAAATCGCTTCGACCGGGCAGACCGGTTCACAGGCACCACAGTCGACGCATTCGTCCGGGTGGATATACAAGGACCGGGAGCCCTCGTAGATGCAGTCGACGGGGCACTCCTCGATGCACGCCTTGTCCTTCACGTCGACACAAGGCTGCGCGATGACGTAGGTCACGCTGTCGTTCCTCCTCGGTAGGGCTCATCTCGCGCGGGAGCGCGGCGTCGTCGATGCCCACACCTAGTATCTCCGTTCCCGGGCAGTTGACGAACAAGAGGGGCGAGGAGAGCTGTGGAATTCACCACGGGCGGACGGCTGGAAGTCCGGATCAGTACCGCCGATGTGGGAAAAAGGGTATCTGTCCGACGGCTGAACGACCCCGGACGGTCCCCCGAGCGCTTCACGGACACCGTCGGGGTGCTCGACTCCTGGGACGGAGGTGTGCTGCGGATCACACGGCGGACCGGTGAGACGGTGGTGATCGAGGAGTCCTCGCTCGTCGCGGGCAAGGTGATCCCGGCCGCTCCGGCCCGCAGGCGCGGACCGGCCACGACGGTGCGGGAGCTCCAGGAGATCGCGACGCGCGGCTGGCCCGCGCGGGAGACGGCGGCGCTGGGCGGCTGGACGCTGCGGGCCGCGGGCGGTTTCACCGCCCGGGCCAATTCGGTGCTGCCCCTGGGCGATTGCGGGATGCCGCTGCCGCGGGCCGTGGAGCGCGTCGTCGCCTGGTACGGGGAGCGCGGCCTGCCCGCGGTCGTGCAGGTCACGACCGGCGACGCGGCCGAGGACGAACGGCTGGACGCGGAGCTGGCGCGGCGCGGCTGGACGGCCGAGCGGCACGCCGTGGTGCGCACGGCCGCCCTGGCCCCCCTCGCCGACACCGCGGCCGACACCGGCCGGGTGCTGCTCTCCCGGGAGCCGGACGAGGCGTGGCTGCGGGCGTACGGGCGCACCTCCGCGTCCGCCGCCGACGCGCTGGCGGTGCTGACGGGCGGTCCCTCCGTGTGGTTCGCGACCGTGCCGGGCGAAGAGCGGCCCGCGGCCATCGGGCGCTGCGTCGTCGACGGCCGGTGGGCGGGGTTCTCCGGACTGGACGTGGACCCGGCCCGGCGCCGGGAGGGCCTGGGGACCCTGGTCATGGCCGCGCTGGCCGAGCGGGCGCTGAGCGAGGGCGCCTCGGCGGCGTACCTCCAGGTGATGACGGACAACGGCGGGGCGGACGCGCTCTACGACGGGCTCGGCTTCACCACGCACCACACGTACCACTACCGTCGCGCGCCACGGGGATAGGCGGTCACAGGCGCACCATGGACACCGGCGGTGGGTGTTTTCCCCCACCGCCCCGAGCGGGTACGAGGACCTATGGATGACACCGACGACACCACTGGCCGACGGCGGCGGTTCGCGGAGGCGGCGCGGGAGGACCGCCCCGACCTCGCGTCGCTCTGCCTCCTGATCGGGGCCGAGGCGAACCCGGAGGAGGGCGAGGCCGCCATCGACGCGGCGCAGATCGAGCTGGACCGGCTGGCCGGGATGCTTCCCGCGCTGGGCCGCGCCGCCGCGCCCCGGCTGTGGGCCGCGGCCCTCGCGGAACTGCTCGGGGAGCGCTGCGGGTTCCGCGGCTCCCCCGCCGACTACCGACGGCTGGAGTCCTCGCTCCTCGGCGAGGTGCTGCGACGGCGGCGCGGGCTGCCGATCCTGCTGTCCGTGGTGTGGATGGAGGTGGCCCGGCGGGCCGGGGCCCCCGTCTACGGGGTGGCGCTGCCCGGCCACTTCGTCGTGGGCTTCGGCGACCCGGACGGGCCGCATGTGCTGGCCGACCCCTTCGACGGCGGACGGCCGCTGTCCGAGGACGAGGCCGGGCTGCTGGTGGCGGGCGCGACCGGGACGCCGCTGACGCCGTCGATGTTCTCCCCCGCCGAACCGCTGGAGATCGTGCTGCGCGTCCTCAACAACATCCGCGCCTGGGCCGCGGCCCGCCCCGAGCGGAGCGAGGTGCAGCTGTGGGCGGTCGACCTCTCGCTCCTCCTGCCGAGCCACCCGGCGCGGCTGCGGTACGAACGGGCGGAGCTGCTGGTGGAGCGCGGGGACTTCGTGGGCGGGGCGCGGGAGATGGAGGAGTACGCGGAGGTGATCGACGCCCTGGAGCCGACGGTGGCCCGGACGGTCCGCCGCGAGGCTCAGGCCGCGCGGGCCATGCTCAATTGAAGTGGTGAGGTTCGCTGTCGGGTGCGGCTCCGTTGCCGCCTGCGGCGGTGGTGCGGGAACAGGACGGCCCGCAGCAGACGTTCAAGGCCCGCCGCAGGCAGACGCGTCCCGGACTATCAGGACCGCCGCGTCGTCCTTGAGTTCGCCCTCCGTGAAGGTCTCCAGGTCCGCGCGGAGGGCGCGGGCGAGTTCCGCCGGCGGCAGCTGGGCCCAGCGGGAGAGCCGCTCGCGCAAGGGGTAGAAGCGGCCCCGCGGGTCGCGTGCCTCGGTGACGCCGTCCGTGCACAGCACCAGCCACTCCGGTGAGGACGCGTCCGTACGGCAGGCCGCCGAGTCGACGGCCCGGCGCGGTGCGCCGGTGAGCGGCCCGAGCCCCAGCGGCAGCCCGAAGTGTTCGGGGAGCCGCTCCTCGACCCGGTCGCCGCTGATGACGTAGTACGGGATGTGGCCGCAGGACAGCACCCGGGTCGTCGTGCCGGGCGGACCGACCTCCAGCAGCAGCGCGGTGACGAAGCGTTCGTCCGTGCCGGTCAGGGAGAGCGCGCTGTTGTGCCGCAGCAGCGCCCCTTCCATGTGGTCGGCGACGGCCTCCAGCGCGGCCTCGTGATAGGCCGCCTCCCGGAACGACGTGAGCACCGCGTGCCCCGCCCCGATCGCCGGCATGCCCTTGCCCTGAACGTCCCCTATGAGGATGCGCTGTCCGGCGGGGCTCTCCACCACCTCGTAGATGTCGCCGCCGACCCGGGCGCCCTCCTGCGCGGAGATGTAGAACCCGGCGATCCGCAGCGGCCCGGCGGTGAGGGGCAGCTCCCGCAGGATCGTGCGCTGCACGGCGTCCGCGACCATCCGCGTCCGGTCGTACGCCGCCTCACGCTCCAGCAGCGCCGCGCACAGGGCCACGGAGAAGCCGGCGACGAGGAGCGCGCCGAGGACCGCCACGAGCACGCCCGCCGTGTCCCAGTGCGGCATGATCACACAGTGGGTCACCGCCTGGGCCGCCGCGAAGACCACGGCGACGACGACCGTGCGGCCCAGCGAGCAGAGCCGGGCGGCGATCAGGGGCATGACGCTCGCGATCAGGGCGAGCCGCAGCCGGGTGCCGGTCAGGCAGTCGAGCACGGCCAGCACGGCGATCCCCGCGATGAGCAGCGTGGTGAGAACGCGTCCGCCGTCGGGGACGCGCTTGATGTGCACGGCGGCGTTCCCCTCCCCCTCGCGTCCTCGTCTTCCGTAGGGACCCTACGACGGCCATATGACAGCCTTGCGACAGAGTGCCCGATTCTTGACGCGCCGCTACAGCCAGCCCTTGTCCCGGGCGATGCGCACGGCCTCGGCGCGGTTGCGCGCCCCGGTCTTCTGGATGGCCGTGGAGAGGTAGTTGCGGACGGTGCCGTGGGAGAGGTGCAGGGCCGCCGCCAGCTCCGCGTTGGTCGAGCCGTCGGCGGAGGCGCGGAGCACGGCGCGTTCGCGGTCGGTCAGCGGGTTCGCGCCCTCGGCGAGCGCGGCGGCGGCGAGGGTCGGGTCGATGACCCGCTCCCCGCGCAGCACCCTGCGCAGGGCGTCGGCGAGCTGGGCCGCGGGCGCGTCCTTGACGAGGAACGCCTCCGCGCCGGACTCCATCGCGCGGCGCAGATAGCCGGGGCGGCCGAAGGTCGTGAGGATGACCACCTTGAGCGCGGGCAGCTCGCGGCGGAGCAGCGCGGCGGCGTCGAGGCCGGTCATGCCGGGCATCTCGATGTCGAGCAGGGCGACGTCCGGGGCGTGCGCCCGCGCGGCGTCGAGCACTTCGTCGCCGCGGGCGACCTGGGAGACGACCTCGATGTCACCCTCCAGTCCGAGCAGCGCGGCGAGGGCTTCACGGACCATGGACTGGTCCTCGGCGAGGAGCACCTTGATGGTGCGATCGGGTACGGCGGGGCTGGGCTGCTCGGTCACAGCGCCAGGGTAGGTGCTCGGGCAGGCCACCCCGTACGACGCCCGCCGGCCTGCCGGAGTGCTGGTCCGTGGGGGCGCCCCCACCCCCGTCGGGGGCGCCCCCACGCGTCTTCGCCGGCCGGGCCGAGCCGGATCACGGCCCGCCGGGGCGCCTCCCAGCGGTAGCCGGCCTCCCAGCAGTAGCCGAGGGGGCTTGAGCCGAGGTCGGGCCGGGCCTTACGGGATCGCATCAGCCGCCACCAGCCCGTCCGGCACCGGAGGCGGTGCGGATGGAACCGCCCGCACCCGGCCGACCAGGCCGGCCCCGGACGAACCGCTACGCGCCCACCGCCACGCTCCGCGAGAGCGGCACGCGAGCCCGCAAGCGGAAGCCGCCCTTGGGGCCCGGGCCCGTTTCGAGGCTGCCGTCCGCGAGCGCGAGCCGTTCCGTCAGGCCCGTGAGGCCGTTGCCGTACGCGCCCTGCGGGCCCCGGCCGTCGTCCGTGACGGTCAGGCACAGCTCATCGTCCACCTCCAGCAGGGAGATCTCGCAGCGGCGCGCCCCGCTGTGCCGCACCACGTTGGTCACGGCCTCCCGGAGCGCCCAGGCCAGCGCGCCCTCCTCGTCCGGCGGCAGGTCGGGGTGGCCGGTGGTGACCCGGTCGAGGTCCGCGGTGACGCCCGCGGCGGCGAGGGCCGTACGGGCTCCGGCGATCTCGGCGTCCAGGGTGGGGCGGCGAAAGCCGCTCACCGCCTCCCGTACGTCCACGAGTGCCTGGCGGCTGACCCGCTCGATGTCCGCGACCTGCTGCGCGGCCTGGTCGGGCTTGTCCGGCAGCATCCGGCCCGCCAGCTCGCTCTTGAGCGTGATGAGCGACAGCGAGTGGCCGAGGAGGTCGTGCAGATCGCGGGCGAGCCGCAGCCGCTCCTCGTTGGCGGCGAGGTGGGCGACGGTGGCCCGCGCCTCGCGCAGCGCCCTCGTCGTGCGGGCCATCTGCCGCACGCCGACCATCGCGAAGCCACCGAGCAGCGCCGGGAGGACGAGCACCGGCAGGAACGTGTCGGTGTCCGGGATGTTGAGCCCGACGGCGAACAGCACGCCCATGGCCAGCAGGATCGCGAAGCGCGACACCTTCGTCGGCAGGCCGGCGCCGCAGCCGACGCACACATAGACGAAGAGGACGAGCCAGGGGGCGCCGAGCGTCAGCGACAGCACGACGGCCATCCCGAGCAGCAGGGCGAGCACGGGAAGCACCCGTTCGTCCATCGGCCGCGAGGTCTTCTGGAAGACGAGGGCGACATAGACGAGGACGAAGGCCAGCAGGCCCAGGCCGCCGAGGATGTCGGCGGCCATCGTGTGGTGGTCGCCGAGGACGTCCTCGGCCGGTGCGGCCAGATAGGCGAACCAGATCCCGACCCAGGCCAGCTTGACCAGCGCCTGGCGGCGGGTGTCGGGCCGGGTGCCGATGCCGTTGAACTCCACCGGTTCGTCGTCGGCCGCGAGGACCCCACGCCACCACTCCCGGCAGCGTACGAGCACGCTCATCGCTCTTCCTTCCTCACGGCCGACGGCATCGGTGTGTCAGGCCTTGTGGGTGTCCTTGCGGTACAGCCAGGCGGCCGCACCGGCGAAGATCACAAGGTAGGCGAACAGGATGGAGACGTCCTTCAGGTGCGGCGCGTCGCCCTGCTCGATGGCCTGGCCGAGCGCGGCGTAGGCGTGGGTGGGCACCCACTCGGTGATGTTCTGCAGCCACTTCGGGAAGGTCGCGGTCGGCATCCACAGGCCGCCCAGCACGGACAGGCCGAAGTAGATGATCATCGTGATGGGGCGCACGGCGTCGCCGGTGGCGAGATAGCCGACCGCCACGCCGAGGGCGGCGAAGACGATGCTGCCCGCCCAGATCGCGCCGGTCAGCGCGAACCACTGCCAGGCCGCGTCCATCCGCACGTCCTTGACGAGGGCGGCGATGGCGAAGACCACCAGGATCGACGGCAGGGACACCACGGCGGCGGAGGCGACCTTCGCCGTCACATAGCCGCGGCCCGGCAGCGCGGTGAGCCGCAGCTGGCGCACCCAGCCCTTCTCGCGCTCCTTGGCTATGCGCTCGCTGTTGCCCACGAGCACGGCGGTGATCGCACCGAAGGAGGCCATGGAGACCATCATCAGCAGCGGCAGCGTCAGGTGCGTGCCCTTGACGATCTCCGTGGAGCTCGCGCCGCCCGCGATCAGCAGATACAGGCCCGCGGGGTAGACCACGGAGAAGAACATGAACTTCTTGTTGCGCAGGGTGCGCGCGATTTCCAGCTTGATCAGGGTGTTCATCGGGCCGCCTCCTCGGCGGTCGCGGCGTCGGTGATGGCGATGAAGGCCTGCTCCAGGCCGAGGCCCGCGACCTCCAGATTGCGCGGGTAGAGACCCAGGCCGTAGAGCGCGTGGACCGTGGCGTCGGCGTCGTGCGACTGGATGCGCACGGTGCGGCCGGACACCTCCAGGGAGGACAGGAACGGCAGCTCGCGCAGCGCGGCCTCGCCGATGTGCCCGTCCAGGTCGAAGACGATCCGGCGGGCGCCCGCCTTGGCCTTGATCTCGGCGGCCGAGCCGTCGGCGAGCACGCGCCCACGGTGGAGCACGATCACCCGGTCGGCGATCGCGTCGGCCTCCTCCAGATAGTGCGTGGCGAAGAGGACCGCGCGGCCCTCCCGGGCCTGCTGCCGCATGACGCTCCAGAACGCCTGCCGGGCGGAGACGTCCATGCCGGTGGTCGGCTCGTCGAGCACGACGAGCTCATTGGCCCCGGCGGTGGCGAGGGCGAAGCGCACCCGCTGCTCCTGGCCGCCGGAGAGCTTGTTGACCATGCGGTCGGCGATCTCGGTGAGGTCCGCCTTCTCCAGGACCTCCTGCACCGGATACGCCCGGGGGTGCAGGTCGCAGGCGAGCTTCACGAGCTCGCGGACCTTCACCTCCTCCATCAGGCCGCCGCTCTGGAGCATCGCGCCGACCTTGCCCTGGGCGATGGCCCCCTGCGGCGAGGTCCCGAAGAGCTCCACGCGGCCGGCGTCGGGGGTCCGCAGGCCGAGGAGGAGGTCGAGGGTCGAGGACTTGCCCGCGCCGTTGGGGCCGAGGAGGGCGACGGTCTCGCCCGGGTACAGCTGGAGGTCCAGGTCGGCGACGGCCCGGACCTCGCCGTAACTCTTGCTTACGTTCTCAAAGCTGACCACGGGGGCGCCGGTGCGGCGCCCTTCCCCCGTGAACGTGCTCGCTGTAGTGGTCATACCCACGATGGTTCCAGGCCGCGGTCCCGCCCGGCAGTGTCAGCCGTCGTGTGCTGCCGATGACAGATGTCATGGTTCGGATAACCAGCAGGTCACGAGCCCCGAACGCACGCGAGCCCCCGTGCCGGGTGGGGCACGGGGGCTCGCTCGGTCCGACGGTGTTCGTCAGCTCGGGTTGAGCGGGATGACGCCGACGCGCTCGGCGGGCGTCTTGCCCAGCAGGGCCTTGCGCAGGGCGCCCACGACGTCCTGCGGGGTCACCTCGGTCTTGCTGCCGTCACCGCGCTGGATGCGGACGCCCGCGAAGGTCGTCCCGTACAGCTCCTTGACGGCTTCGAGGTTGTAGCTGTCGACGAGCTTGCCGTCGACCTCCTTGACCGAAAGGATCTTCGGCAGCGAGTGGTCGGGGCCGAACTGGATCTTGTGTGCCGGGTCGGTCTGCACGGTGACCAGGCCGGACATGGCGGGAATCGCGAAGCTCTGCATCTCCCGGTCGACCTCGGCCTTGCTGACCTTCGGCTGCTGGTCCGCGCTGGGCAGCTCCACGGTCTTGTCCTGACCGGTGGCCGCCCGGTCACGGTACGCCTGGGCGACGGCGGCGACGGCCTTGTCGGTGTCCAGGCCCTGGTACGCCTGGCCGTAGACCGGCACGGCCTTGCCCGCCTCGAACTTGATCGTGCCTTCCTTGGCGGCGCCCGTCTCGCCGGAGGCCCGCTTCAGGGCGTCCGCGATCTTCTCCTCGTCGGCGCCGATCGAGGGCTCCGCCGTGCGGGTGCCACCGACGAGGGAGCCGATGACGGTGAGCGGGTTGTAGTCCCGCCCGGCCGCCGCCCGCACCGTGGCCTGCGTGTCGATGGTCAGGCCGGCCACGGCCGGCTTGAGCGTCGCCTGCTTGCCGCCGATCGACACCTTCAGCGGCGCCGTCGCGCGGTCGCCGAGGGCGGAGTCGAGCTTCTGCACGGCCTGCTCCTTGGAGCTGCCGCCGATGGCCACGCCCAGCACGGTGGTGCCGTTCGGCACGTCGGCGTGGTCGAGCAGCAGCCCGGCGCCGTACGCGACACCGACGATGCCGAGGAGCGCGCCACCGGCCAGGACGAGCTTGGAGCGGCCCTTCTTCTTCGGGGCGCTCTTCGCGGGCGCGCTCTTGGCCGGGGCACCCTTGGCCGGTGCGCTCTTGGTCTCGGAGGACGCCGCGCCGGGCGCGGGCACCTTCGGCTTCGGCACGGCCACGCGGGGCGCGCCGCTGTCCACGGGCGCCTTGGCGCCGGGGCCCGCGGGCGGGGGCACGACGGGCACGCCGCTGACGAGCGTCTCGCCGGCCGCCTTCTGCCCGCCGGGCGGGGGCACCTTGGCGCCGCCCTTCTTGCCGCCGCCCTTGGGGCCCTTGGGGCCGCCCTTGGCCTGCTTCGGCGCCTGGGCGCCCGCGGGGGCCTGCGGGCCCGCCTGCGCGCCGGTGGCCGGAGCCGGGACGCGCGGGAAGCCTTCGCGCGGCGTGTCCGTACGTCCGTCGGCGAAGGCGCCGCCGCCGGGCGGAGCGGGGGCGAAGGGATCCGCGAGGCCGTTCCGGCCCATGGCGGGCGCGGGGAACTGCTGCGTGGACTCCACGGCCTCGTTCCACGGCGCGGCACCGGCCGCCGGGTTCGCGCCCGGGGTGCCCGTGGCCATGGGGTCGGCGGGCCACGGCGTGCCGCCCGTCGTGGACGCGCCGGGGACGGCACCGGTCGTCGAGGAACCGCCCGGCCAGTCGTCGACCTGCGAAGCACCGACGCCGGCACCACCGGGCGCCTGCGGCTGCTGCACAGCACCGGTCGTCGAGGAGCCACCCGGCCAGTCGTCGACCTGCGGGCTCCCCGTCGTGGGCGCTCCACCGGGCCACGGCGCCGCGCCACCGGGCGCGGGCGGCTGCGGTACGGCACCGGTCGTCGAGGAACCGCCCGGCCAGTCGTCGTCCTGCGAACCGGAACGGCGCGCGGCACGCCCGGTCGAGGCGGCGTCGCCCTGCCAGGGCGTGCCGCCCGTGGCGGACGCGTCGAGCGGCCAGTCGTCGGCGGGGGCGGGCGCGCCCGTGGCCTGGGCGCCGCCCGGCCAGGGGGTCGCCGCCGTGGTGGAGGGGCTGCCCGGCCAGTCGTCGGCGGGGGCGCCGGGGGCGGCCGGGCCGCCGTTCTGCCAGGGCGTGGCGCTGGTCGTGGAGGCGTCCAGCGGCCAGTCGTCCAGGGGCGCGGCGACGGCCGGGGGTGCCTGCATCACGGGGTTCGCGCCGGTGGCCAGCGGGTCGGCGGGCCAGGGCGTGGCGGCGGTGGTCGAGGGGTCCGGGGCACCGGTCACGGGTGCCTGCCGGGGGACGCCGCCGCTCGGGGTGCCACCGGAAGCGGAACCTCCGCCGAAGCCACCGGCCACGCCGGAGCCGCCGCCTGACGCACCGCCGACAGCGCCGCCCTGCGTACCCGGACGCCGGTTGGCGCCGGTCGAGGGGCCGGGGGCGGACGGGCCGGACTTGCGCGGCGCGAACCAGTCGCTCGTCTTCTCCTTCTCGCCCTTGCCACCCCCCTGACGCTCGGCCTCCGCGCGCGCCGGGGCCGCGGACGGCTCGGGGCGGCGGGGCAGCGCGGGCTTGCGCTCGGCGGCGGGCGCGGCCGGGGCGCCGGGCGCCGCCGGGGCGTTGTCGCCCTCGGCCGCCTCGTCAGCCACGGGCGTGCGCATGATGACCGGCGGAATGGGGCGCGAACCCGGGATGTTGATGCGGATCCGCGTCGTCAGCGTGGTCTCGGTCCTGGGCTCTTCCGGCTTCGGCGGCACGGCCGGCTCCTCGCTGCCGCCACCGTCCGAGGACGCGTGACGGGTTCCGTACGGCGGGGTCCCCGACGGGTAAGCGGCGCCACCGCGCCCCTGGGGCCCGGAGGACGAACTGTCAGATTCACGGCTCAAAGCAGGTTCTCCCGGTTAGCTCCGCCGCCCGTCATGACCTCGTTCGGGCGGCTCGGCGGCGCGCACCACCATACTGGGCACCGCGGATACGCACTTGACGGCTGCCGGATACCCCCGGCGGCAGGGAGCACGGGGCGCGCCTTCGCGCCTCGCGCTCCTCAGGCAGAAATCGTCACGTCACTTGCCAAGTCGGACTGAAGGCCCGTCCGGTTGCGGCACTTTCGGGAGCGTGGCACAGATCACAGCCACGGCCATCCCGCCCAGCAGGAAGGCGTACGAGCCCAGTCCGGCGCTGAAGAGGAAGTCGCCCTCCGGTCTGCTCGCGGTCAGCAGCAGCACGGCGACGATCCAGCCGATCCCGGGCGCCATGCCGCCGCCGCGGGTGCGGGTCGCCAGCAGCCCGCCGTAGCTCAGCCCGGCGATGGCCAGCAGAGCCAGCGTCAACCCGCCGGGGAACCAGCCGCCTTGCACCAGTGATCCGGCGGCCCCGGCCAGCGCCCCGAGGACGGTGAGGCCGAGGTAGGAGCCGATGCGCGCGGCGCCGATCGGTGAGGCCATGCCGCTCACGCGTCCACCCCCGCGAACAGGTCGTCCTCGCGCTCGGCACCCGCGGTGCCCCTCGCGAGTCTGTAGTACTCGGTGGCGAGGAGCGGCTGCCCCAGGTCGTTGGAGAGCGCGAAGAAGGGGCCGTCCACGACGATCTGCGTCCCGTGGGCGCGCATCGCGGCCGCCTTGGCCTCGGCGTGGGCGGAGCCGTCGATCGCCGCCGTCACCTCGGCGTCGTCGACGACACCCGGCACGTCCGTCTCGGCGGCGATGCCCGGGAAGGGCTTGCCGACGCCCAACTCGCGCAGCCGTGCGAAGCCGTCCTCCAGGACGGAGCGCGGCACGCAGTTCCAGTAGACCTTCGCGATGTCGTGCGGGTCGCCGAGGTCGCGGCGGAAGGCGCTCTCCCCCGCGAGCTCCACGGCGCGCATCGCGACGCGGTGCGCCTGGATGTGGTCGGGGTGGCCGTAGCCGCCCTCGGGGTCGTAGGTGACCAGCACCTGGGGCCGCGTCTCGCGGATCACCTCCACGAGGGAGGTGGCCGCCTCGTCCACGTCGGCCTGCCAGAAGGACTGGGGGCGCTCGTTCTGCGGGGCGCCCAGCATGCCGGAGTCGCGATAACGCCCGGGGCCGCCGAGGAAGCGGTGGTCGGTGACGCCCAGCTCCCGCATGGCGTCGGCGAGCTCGCCCGCGCGGTACGGCCCGAGGGCGTCGTCCCGGTCGGCGGCGAGATGTGCCAGTTCGCCCGGGATCACCTCGCCCTCTTCACCGAGGGTGCAGGTCACGAGGGTGACATGGGCCCCTTCGGCGGCGTACTTGGCCATGGTCGCGCCGTTGTTGATCGATTCGTCGTCCGGGTGCGCGTGCACCAGGATCAGCCGGCGGCCCGTCGAGGGGAAGCTGTCGGTCATGGGAACAGCCTACGAGTCCGACCGGCCCCGCGGGGCGCCCGCCCGCACTGTCGCCGGCGCCCGCGGGCCGTTCAGAACTTGATGTTGCTGATGACGTCGGTTGCGCTCTTGGTCAGCTGGTTGAGCGTCGGGGCGATCGACGAGCTCGAGAGGTAGAACCCCAGCAGCACGCAGACCGCGGCGTGGCCCGCCTTCAGCCCGGACTTCCGGACCAGCAGGAAGACGATGATCGCCAGCAGCACCACCGCCGAAATCGAGAGTGCCACAGCGGTTCACCTCCATGTACGCGCGGTCGGACGGACAAGGGACGGACGGCATACGGATGCCACCCGCGAGATACCAACTATGCGTCAGTGATCATAACTTTCCGGTGCCCCAACCTCACTCGGTGCACAGGAGCAAATCCGGGGCGCACGGCGAGATCGCGCCGCCCTCGCCGTAGGCTCGCCGGCATGACCGGACAGCTCACATTCCCACGGCAGTACGCCAGAACCCAGCGCTTCTCCCTCGGCGCGCCGCGCTCATTCACCGTGTCGCCGGATGGTTCACGTGTCGTCTTCCTGCGCTCCCGCACCGGTTTCGATCGGGCAAACGTTCTGTGGGTGCTCGACCCCGCGACCGGACGGGAGCATCCGGCCGCCGATCCCGCGGTGTTGCTGGGCGGCGCGGACGAGGAGCTGTCGGCCGAGGAGCGGGCCCGGCGCGAGCGCAGCCGCGAGGGCGCGGCGGGCGTCATCGGCTATGCGGTGGACAGCGCCGTGGAGTTGGCGGCGTTCGCCCTCTCGGGGCGGTTGTTCATCGCGGAGTTGCGCGGCGACACCGCCCGTGAGCTGGTCGTTCCCGGCCCGGTGGCCGATCCGCGCCCGTCGCCCGACGGCCGCCGGATCGCCTATGCGGCGGGCGGCGCGCTGCGGGTCGTCGAGGCGGACGGCAGCGGCGACCGCGCCCTGGCCGAGCCGGAGAGCGCCACGGTGACCTGGGGGCTGGCGGAGTTCATCGCGGCCGAGGAGATGCACCGCACACGCGGCTTCTGGTGGGCGCCGGACGGGGAGTCCCTGCTGGTCGCACGTGTGGACGACGCGGCCGTACGGCGCTGGTGGATCGCCGATCCGGCCCATCCGGACCGCGAGCCCGCCGAGGTCGCCTATCCGGCGGCCGGCACACCCAACGCCGAGGTGACGCTGTCGCTGCTGGGCCTCGACGGCTCGCGCACGGACGTCGAGTGGGACCGTGCGCGTTACCCCTATCTGGCACAGGTGCACTGGTCACAGGGCAATCCGCCGCTGCTGCTCGCACAGGCGCGCGACCAGCGGAGCCAGGTGTTCCTGACCGTCGACACGGCCACCGGCGCCACCCGCGTCCTGCACACGGAGGAGGACGCAAACTGGCTGGATCTTTTCCCTGGCGCGCCCGCCTGGACCCCGGACGGCCGGCTCGTACGGATCTCCGACGAGGGCGGCGTACGGGCCCTGACGGTGGGCGGCCGGGCCCTGACCGGACCGGCGTTGCACGTCCGCGCCGTACTCGACGTCGGCCCCGGCGACCTGCTCGTCTCCGCCTCGGCCGGGCCGGAGGCGAAGGAGCCGGAGACCGGCGAGACCCATGTCTACCGCGTCGGCGAGCACGGCGTGGAGCGCGTCTCGGAGGGCCGGGGGTGGCACTCGGCGGTGCGGTCCGGCGCGGTGACCGTCCTGGTGTCGACGTCGCTGGAGCACAGCGGGGCGACGGTTCGGGTCCTGCGCGACGGCGTGCGGACCGCCACGGTCACCTCCCACGCGGAAGCGCCGGTGCTGGCCTCCCGCGCGCGGCTCACTGAGGCGGGCGCGCGGCGCATCCCGTGCGCCGTCCTGCTGCCGGCCGGCTACGCGGAGGGTGACGGGCCGCTTCCGGTGCTCATGGACCCGTACGGCGGACCCCACGGGCCGCGCGTGGTGGCCGCGCACAACGCCCATCTGACCTCGCAGTGGTTCGCCGACCAGGGCTTCGCGGTGGTGGTCGCCGACGGCCGCGGCACCCCGCACCGCTCCCCCGGGTGGGAGAAGGCGGTCCGGGACGACTTCGCGGGCGTGACCCTGGACGACCAGGTCGAGGCGGTCCGGGCGCTCGCCGAGGAGTACCCCCTGGACCTGGGCCGGGTCGCGATCCGCGGCTGGTCGTACGGCGGCTATCTCGCGGCGCTGGCCGTGCTGCGCCGCCCCGACGTCTTCCACGCGGGCATCGCGGGCGCCCCGGTCACGGACTGGCGGCTGTACGACACCCACTACACCGAGCGCTATCTCGGCGACCCGGCGGAGCGGCCCGCGGTCTACGCCCGCAATTCGCTGGTCACCGACGAGGGGCTGGGCGAGACGGCCGGGCAGGCGCGGCCGTTGATGATCATTCACGGCCTCGCCGACGACAACGTGGTCGCGGCCCACACCCTCCGGCTGTCCTCCGCCCTCCTCGCCGCGGGCCGCCCGCACGAGGTGCTGCCGCTCTCCGGGGTGACGCACATGACGCCGCAGGAGCAGGTCGCGGAGAACCTCCTGCTCCTCCAGGTCGACTTCCTCAAGCGGTCGTTGGGCATGTAGCCGGAGCTCCTCTCGCCGGACGGGATCGGATCGGCACGTCAGCCACATCAAGCCCGTCCGGCGATCGAGGACACCGGCGCGCGGCGGTGGTGCAGGAACACGACGGCCCGCAGAAGCAACTCCCCGGCCCCCACAGCCCGAAGGGCTGTCAAGCACGGCCCGCGCTCGATCCCCTCAACCTTCACCCAAGAAGCGCCGCCTCCGCGCGCAGACCCCTTGACTGCGCCGCGAATCCATTGCCAAAGTCCGCTCAACCCACCGTGCGCTCCAGGTCCGCGATGGGCCAACTGGTCTACAGTGCGGGGGATTTACGCAATGACGAGTCCTTCCCTGAGCACCCTGGCGCAACCGGAGCTGGCGGGCCGCTCACCCGGCCGGCTGATGTGGCGCCGGTTCAAGCGTGACCGCGCCGGGGTGATCTCCGCGTACGTCGTGCTGTTCTTCTTCCTCGTCGCCCTGGCCGCTCCGCTGATCTCCAAGCTCTACGGGAAGGACGCGACGACCACCTACGGGCTGAACGAGCAGGGCCTGCTCAACGAATTCGGCTATCCCGTGCAGCCCAACGGCGGCATGTCCGGCCGCTTCTGGTTCGGCATCGAGCCGACCCTCGGCCGGGACGTGCTGACCCAGCTGGTCTACGGGATCCGCACCTCCCTGCTCATCGCGACCGCCTCCACCGTCCTGTGTGTGATCACGGGCGTCCTGGTGGGGGTGACGGCCGGATATCTGGGCGGGCGGACGGACTATTTCCTGGGGCGGTTCATCGACCTGCTGCTGGCCTTTCCCTCGCAGCTGTCCTTCATCGCCTTCACGCCGGTCGTCTACTCCCTCTTCGTCAGCCCGGAGAAGGAGACACCCACCTATCTGCGGGTGGTCACCCTGATCCTCGTCCTGTGGGTGCTGGGCTGGATGGGGCTGGCGCGACTGCTGCGCGGGCAGGTACTGAGCCTGCGGGAGCGGGAGTTCGTCGAGGCGGCCAAGGTCACCGGAGCCTCCCCCTGGCGGATCATCAGCAAGGAGCTGCTGCCCAATCTCTGGACGCCGATCCTGGTGCAGTCGACGCTGATGCTGCCGTCGATCGTGACCATCGAGGCGGGCCTGTCCTTCATCGGCGTCGGCATCGTGGAACCCACCCCTGACTGGGGCCGGATGTTCGCGAACGGCGCCCATTACTACGAGAGCGACATCACCTACATCTTCTTCCCCGGCCTCGCGATGATCATTTTCGTGGTCGCCTTCAACCTGCTCGGGGACTCGGTCCGGGACGCCTTCGACCCCCGGACCGGGCGCTGACGCAGGCGCCCTACCAGTTATCGACGAACAGGCAGGTGCATCGACCCATGGACGCGTTGACGAGATATCGCAGGTCGAGAGCGCGGTGGTGCGGCGCCGCGGCCCTGGCGGCCGGGGCCCTGGTGCTCTCCGCGTGCAGCAGCGGAGGCGGCGGCGGGGACGGGGCGAAGGACCAGGGGCCCGGCGCGGACAAGAACAGGGCCTCGAACTACTCGATCGGCACCAAGGAGGACTCGGCCGGCCCCGCCCCCGAGGTCCCCGGCGCCAAGAAGGGCGGCACCGTAGGCGTCCTCCAGCGCGACGCCTTCGTCCACCTGGACCCGGCGCAGATCTACTACAGCGACATGCTCACCAACCAGATGCTCTACAACCGCTCGCTGACCTCGTACAAGGTGGACGACCAGGGCAAGGTCAAGGTCGTCGGCGATCTGGCGACCGACGCGGGCACGCCCTCCGACGGCGGGAAGACCTGGACGTTCACCCTCAAGGACGGCCTGAAGTTCGAGGACGGCTCGGCCATCACCTCCCAGGACGTCCGGTGGGGCATCGAGCGGCTCTACGCCGCCTTCGAGACGGACGGCCCGATGTACATCCCGCAGTGGCTCTCCGGCGACGGCACCGCCTTCCGCAAGGCGCTGCCCGACGGTCCGTACAAGGGCGCGCACCTGCCCTCGTCCGTGCTGGACACCCCGGACGACAAAACGCTCGTCCTCCACTTCCGGGCGCCGCACGCGGACACGCCCTTCGCGACCGCGATGCCCAACATCGGCGCGGTCAAGGCGGCGAAGGACACCCAGCGGAAGTACGACAACGCGCCCTTCTCCTCGGGCCCGTACAAGGTCGGGGACTACAAGGTCGGCAAGTCGCTGACGCTGGTGCGCAACGACCAGTGGGACCCGAGGACGGACCCCGTGCGCCACCAGTACGCCGACCGGTTCGAGATCAGCTTCGGCCATCAGCTCGCCGACTCCACCCGGCGCTTCCTCGCCGACCAGGGCGGCGACAAGAACACCATGTCGTTCACCAACGCCGTCGCGCCGGAGATGACGGAGAAGGTGCTGAACCAGCCGGACACCAAGAACCGCCGCTTCGTGGAGATCCAGCCGTACGTCGACTACATCAGCTTCAACATGGACCGGCTGAAGGACGTCAGGGTCCGCAAGGCGCTCGCGTACGCCATGCCCAATGGGCAGATCCTCCAGCAGATGGGCGGCACGACCGCCGGGGTGCTGGCCACCAACTACCTCTCCCCCGCCATGGACGGCTACCAGCCGACCGACCCGTACGGCAAGAAGGCCAAGCCCGCCGGTGACCCGGACAAGGCCAGGGAGCTGCTGAAGGAGGCCGGCAAGGAGGGGCAGGAGATCGTCTACGCCTACCCCAACACGGACCTCCAGCAGAAGGTCTCCGTGGTCGTCACCCAGGCGCTGGAGCGCGCCGGCTTCAAAGTGCAGAAGAAGGAGATCGACTCCAACACCTGGCAGACCGCGATCGCCGAGGTGAAGAACAAGTTCGACATCTACCGCACCTCGTGGGGCGCGGACTGGCCCGTCTCCTCGACGGTGGTGCCCCCGCTCTTCGACGGCCGGGGGATCGCCGACGGCGCCCAGAACTACGGTCACCTCAACGACGTCGCCGTCAACAAGGAGATCGACCGGATCAACGCCGTCCCGGACGTGAAGAAGGCCGCGCCCGAGTGGCAGAAGCTCGCGGACAAGATCTTCACGGACGACGTCCCGGGCGTGCCGACCTTCTACAACCGGCAGTTCGCGCTGTGGGGTTCGAACCTCGGCGGGGTCCGCTACCACCCGGTCTACGGCACCGCCGACCCGACCGGCGTCTACGTCAAATAGCGCCGGCCCCCGTGGGGGGGGGGGGGGGGGGGCGCGGCCCCCCCCCCCCCCCCCCCCCCCCCCCCCCCCCCCCCCTTCGGCGTCCGGGTCCCGCTAGATCGACGGCAGCAGTCCCGCCGCCTGGTCCAGCAGGCTCAGGTCCTGGAGCGCGCCGCCGTTCGTCAGCGGCTCGGTGAGGGCGGACGTGCTCATCGGCTGGAAGTCGGCGACCTGCGTGCCCACCGCGTTGGCGAAGGGGTCGCTGCCCGTGCCCGCCAGCGGGTTGAGCTTCAGGGCCTCCAGGGAGCGCAGCGCGCCCTCCGACGACGTGCCGAGCGCGGTGTCCACGCCGGCCGTCGCCGCGTCGATGGACGTCACCCCGAGCTCGGCCCGTGGGCCCGCCGTGGGCGCGGCGTTCGCGGCCCCCGCGCCGCCCGCGACGATGGCCGCGCCCGCCGAGACGGTCAGCCCGACGCGCACCAGACCGCGCGAGTGGGAGGAGCGGGAGGAGCGTGCGTGTCGTGCGTGCGAGGCCATGGGCACCTGCCGGGTCGTGAGGTACAGGATGGAACGACAACGCACCGTAGCGAAGTCGTGACACTGTGCGCACCCCGCGACCCGGGGGGATCCCCCATGCGGCCCAATGCCTCACACTGGTGTCCCGTGACTCCCCACTTGACCCCCGCGCGCGTCATCCTGCTGACCGGCCCCTCCGGTTCCGGAAAGTCGTCCCTCGCGGCCCGCACCGGGCTGCCGGTCCTCAAGCTCGACGACTTCTACAAGGAGGCCCACGACCCGACGCTGCCGCTGCTCCCGGACGGCTCGGGCGCCGACTGGGACTCGCCCCTGTCGTGGGACACCGACGCGGCCGTGGCGGCGATAGCGGAGCTGTGCGGCACGGCGCGCACGAGCGTGCCGCTGTACGACATCGCCAGCAGCTCGCGGACAGGTGAGAGCGCGCTGGACATCGGCCGCACCCCGCTGTTCATAGCGGAGGGCATCTTCGCCGCCGACATCATCGGCCGCTGCCGCGAACTCGGGCTGCTCGCCGACGCGCTGTGCCTGCGCGGCCGCCCGTCGACGACGTTCCGCCGCCGGCTGCTGCGCGACCTGCGCGAGGGCCGCAAGCCCGCGCCCTACCTCATCCGCCGCGGTCTGCGCCTGATGCGCGCCGAACGCGGCATCGTGGCCCGCCAGACGGCGCTGGGCGCGTACGCCTGCGGCCGGGACACCGCGATGGGCCGGATCGCCGCCGCGGCCGCGGGACGCCGGGAGGGCGTCCGCGTCTGACGCGAACGCCCTCTTCCGGGAAACACGCGCCCCAGGGAACAGCGGAGCGGGCGGACATACCCCCCGGCTGTCCGCCCGCTCCTCCCCCGTGGCCCCGTCCGCTCCCCCCGAGCGTTTCCCCGTCCCCCCAGGGCCCCTTGGTTCTCTTCGGTTCTGTTCTGTTCGGCCCTGTCCGGCCTCGCTCAGGCCACCAGCTCGCCGAAGGACTCCGCGACGCCGCGGCCGGAGCCGATGACCTCGTCCTCGCGCAGCCGGCGCAGGGAGCGCCAGATGCTGCTCTTGACCGTGCCGACGCTGATGCCGAGGATCTCCGCGATCTCCGGGTCCGTGCGGCCCTCGTAGTAGCGCAGGACGAGCATCGTGCGCTGGAGTTCGGGCAGCCGGGCCAGCGCCTGCCAGAGGACGGCGCGCAGTTCGGTGCCGCGCATCGCGTCGGTCTCGCCGACCGTCTCCGGCAGCTCCTCCGTCGGGTACTCGTTCAGCTTGCGGCGGCGCCAGGCGCTGATGTGCAGATTGGTCATCGTGCGGCGGAGGTAGCCGCCGACGGCCGCCTTGTCGGTGATCCGGTCCCAGGCGCGGTACGTCGAGAACAGCGCGCTCTGGAGCAGGTCCTCCGCCTCGTGCCGGTCGCCGGTCAGGTGGTAGGCGGTCGCGTACAGGGAGGCCCGGCGCTCCTGGACGTACGCGGTGAACGCCGCTTCGGCGTCCTGCCGCTTCGTCCGGGCAGCACCCTTGCCCTCCCCCGAGGCCCCCGTGGCCTCCCCGTACGTGACCGCGTCGATCGCCACCATGTACGGCGGCCGTACACGTCCGGTGCCGCGGGCGCACCCCCGCCCGCCCACGGCACCGGACTTCTCCGGGCCCCGCCCGGCGTCGTGCAGGCGCGTGCGAATGACTGCGCTGGTCGTGGTGCTGTGCAGTGTGTTCATCTCGCGCCCCCCGTCGGTGGAGCCAGCTCGGTCCGTTGCGTTCCCGGGCCCTCGTGCCGCCCGGTGCACCCAAGCCTGGCGGGCCAGTTTCATGACGCTGTCCGCCGACTGTCACAGCCCTGCAACAGGCCGGGGAGCCCCGTGCCGGACGGCGTCGGTCGAACGACCGGCCAGACGTAGGCCAGAATGGCCACCGTGCCTTTCCTGTTGCTGATCGAGGACGACGACGCCATCCGCACGGCTCTCGAGTTCTCCCTGTCCCGCCAGGGTCACCGTGTGGTGACCGCGGCGACGGGTGAGGACGGCCTGAAAATGCTGCGCGAGCAGCGGCCGGACCTGATCGTGCTGGACGTCATGCTGCCGGGTATCGACGGTTTCGAGGTGTGCCGGCGGATCCGCCGCACCGACCAGCTGCCGATCATCCTGCTGACCGCGCGCAACGACGACATCGACGTCGTGGTCGGCCTGGAGTCCGGGGCGGACGACTATGTCGTCAAACCCGTGCAGGGCCGGGTGCTCGACGCCCGGATCCGCGCGGTGCTGCGCCGTGGCGAGCGGGAGTCGAACGACTCGGCGTCGTTCGGTTCGCTGGTCATCGACCGCGCGGCCATGACGGTCACCAAGAACGGCGAGGACCTTCAGCTGACCCCGACCGAGCTGCGGCTGCTGCTGGAGCTCAGCCGCAGGCCGGGGCAGGCGCTGTCGCGGCAGCAGCTGCTGCGCCTGGTGTGGGAGCACGACTATCTGGGCGACTCGCGGCTGGTGGACGCCTGTGTGCAGCGGCTGCGCGCCAAGGTCGAGGACGTCCCCTCGTCACCGACCCTGATCCGTACGGTCCGGGGCGTCGGCTATCGCCTGGACACCCCGCAGTGACTGCCCCAGCCCGCCACAACCGCACAGAGAGCACACCGTGACACAAGAGCCCGGTCGGGAACGGGGTCGGCGGCCGGCCAGGAACGCGCTGAAGCTGAGCATGCGGTGGATCAGCCTGCGGCTGCGGCTGATGCTGGTCTTCGCGCTGGTGGCGCTGGCCGCGGCCGTCTCCGCGTCCGCCATCGCCTACTGGCTGAACCGGGACGCGGTCCTCACCCGCACCCAGGACGCCGCGCTCGACGACTTCCGCAAGTCCTTGCAGGACAACACCGGTTCGCTGCCGCTGACGCCGACCTGCCAGGAGCTCCAGGCAGCCGCCGACCGGATGGCCTCGACCTCGCAGAAGTACGAGGTGCTGCTGATCGGCACGTCCGGCAGCGGTGACTGCGTCGCGCCCTCCAGGCCCGACCTGTTCACGCCCAAGGTCGTGCCGGAGTCGCTGCGGACGGCGGTGGACCGCGAGCGCCGGGTCGACGACTCCAACCGCTACGCGTACCACCTGTACTGGCAGCGGATCACGCTCGACGGCAAGCCGTATCTGATCGGCGGCGCCAAGGTGATCGGCGGCGGCCCGACGGGCTATCTGCTGAAGTCGCTGGAGAACGAGCGCCAGGACCTCAATTCGCTGGCCTGGTCGCTGGGCATCGCCACGGCCCTCGCCCTCATCGGCTCCGCCCTGCTCGCCCAAGCCGCCGCGTCCACGGTGCTGCGGCCCGTGCAGCGGCTCGGTGACGCGGCCCGGCGGCTCGGCGAGGGGAAGCTGGACACGCGCCTGGAGGTGTCCGGCACGGATGAGCTGGCCGATCTGTCGCGCACGTTCAACAGGACCGCGGAGTCGCTCCAGAAGCGGGTCGAGGAGCTGAGCGGGCGGGAGGCCGCGAGCCGCCGCTTCGTCGCCGACATGTCGCACGAGCTGCGCACCCCGCTCACGGCGATCACCGCGGTGACGGAGGTGCTGGAGGACGAGGCGGACAACCTCGACCCCATGATCGCGCCCGCGGTGCAGCTGGTGGTGAGCGAGACCCGCCGGCTGAACGACCTGGTGGAGAACCTCATGGAGGTCACCCGCTTCGACGCGGGCACGGCCCGGCTGGTCCTCGACGACGTGGACGTCGCCGATCAGGTCACCGCCTGCATCGACGCCCGCGCCTGGCTGGACGCGGTCGAGCTGGACGCCGAGCGCGGGATGATGGCCCGGCTCGACCCGCGGCGGCTCGACGTCATCCTCGCCAATCTCATCGGCAACGCCCTCAAGCACGGCGGTTCGCCGGTGCGGGTGTCGGTGCGCACGGAGGACGGCGCGCTGCGGATCGACGTGCGCGACCACGGCCCCGGCATCCCCGAGGACGTCCTGCCGCACGTCTTCGACCGTTTCTACAAGGCGAGCGCCTCCCGGCCGCGCTCCGAGGGCAGTGGCCTCGGCCTGTCGATCGCCCTGGAGAACGCCCATATCCACGGCGGCGGGATCACCGCCGCCAACTCCCCCGAGGGCGGCGCGGTCTTCACCCTGACCCTCCCCCTGGGCGAGGACCCGGCGGAGGCCGGCGGCGCCTCCCGGCTCGCCGACGGGCAGGGCCGGGAGCGGGCGGAGGAGAACGGAAAGTGAAGACCCCGACCGTGAGGATCAGAACCGCCGCCCTGGCGCTGACGCTGCTCGGCTCCCTCCCCGCGCTGTCCGCGTGCGGGATCCGCGGCACGGCCGTGCCGGTGGACGCGGGCGGCGCGCCGTCCCGGGCGTCGTGCGTCAGCCGCCCCGACCCGAGCCCCGCCGCGGGCCTCGCCACCGTGACCGTGCAGCTGGAGTGCGCCTCGCAGCTGGTGCCGGTGGCCCGCCGGGTCCCGCTGCCCGACAAGCCCGACGACGCGGCGATCGTCGCCGGCGCACTCCTGGACGAGCTGCGCAAGGTGCCGTCCGGGGAGGAGGCCGACGCCGGGCTGATCACCGCCGTCCCGCAGCGGCTGTCCGTCGCCGGGCCGCGGCCGGGCGACCCGGGGGGCACCCTGCGGCTGAGCCGTGAGCCGGCCGAGCTGCCGCAGGTCGCGCTGGCGCAGCTGGTCTGCTCCTTCGTGGGCACGGCCGCGGCGGACGGCAAGTCGGCGGTGCTGCTGGGCGGGCCGGGCGACGCCGGGCCGCTGAGCTTCACCTGCACCGAGGAGATGCGGACGCATCCGGACACCGCGGACATCAGCGGCAGAGCCGCTCCCTGATCCGGCGGCTCTCCGGCCCCGCGGGCGTCCGCCACTCTCCGTCGTCACGGGCGGAACCGGACGGCGCACACCCGGCGTCCTGTGGGGCGTGCAGGGTCATGGTTACGGCGGTACGCCCGCCCTCCGATACCGCTACCGCGCCGCGGGGTGTGTGCTGCTCGTCGCCCATCTCCTGGCGGTCGGCTGGCTGGCCCTGCGGCCGCTGACGGCGCCCTGGGTGACGGCCGCGCCGCTGGAGCCGCTGGCTACGATCCGTGCCGATCTCGCCCTGAGCCCCTGGGAGGCGACGCGGGCGATCGGGGCGGGGATGCTGCCGCTGGCGCCGCTCGGCGTGCTGCTGCCGTGGGCGCGGGGGCGTCTCGCCGCGTCCCCGCTGGGCTCGCTGACCCGCACGGTCTTCACCAGCGCGATGCTGTCGCTGGCCCTCCAGGTGGTGCAGAGCGGTGTGGTGGGCCAGGTGCTGGACGTGGACGCGCTGCTGCTGAACGTGACGGGCGTCGCCGTCACGCATCTCGCGGTGGTGCCCGCGGTGAGGGCCCGGCTCCGTCGCAGGGGTGAGCGGCGCGGGCCGCAGGCCCTTCCCCGGAAGGAGGCGGCTCAGGGGCGGACCCCGACGATCCCCAGGGTCGGGGTCGCCCCATAGAGCGATGCCTCGCCCCGGCTCGTGACCGTAGCGTCGCAGGTATCGGGAAACGTTCCCGCACGGCGCGTCCCCGACGCCGCCGGACCGACGACGAGGAGTCGCCATCATGTCCGCTCCCCTGGTCCGTCCCCGTGACCACAGGATGATCGCCGGCGTCTGCGCGGGCCTGGCCGAGCGCTTCGGCACCTCCCGCACCACGATGCGGGTCATCTTCCTGGCCTCGTGCCTGCTGCCCGGACCGCAGTTCCTGCTCTACCTCGCACTGTGGGTGCTGCTGCCGTCCGAGAGGGACCACGGCCGGGCCGCCACGTCCTGGTGATGTCCGCGGCGCCGCGTTGACGTGACGGCGGGGGGGGGGGGGGGGGGGTGGGGGGGGGGGGGGGGGGGGGGGGGGGGAGGGGGGGGGGGGGGGGAGCCGAGCAGCTTCTTCTTTTGTTTTGGGGTGGGGGTTGG